>JBNKVX010000080.1:0-14650 GCA_050299435.1 Cellvibrionaceae bacterium
CATATGCCAACCCTCCAGGGCGAGCATCACATGCAGGTGGCGATAACAAAGCGCCATTTGTGTGATAGCTCCCTCAGGCGTGTGAACAATTGCCTGTTATCCGGTCATCAGGGCGATATCTCATATTCGACGGATCTACTTGCCGGGCTGAATAGGCTCGGCGTTCACTCACCCCATGATTCTCGAAACATTGGAAGTTGTCTTGAGACTGTCAGGCATGACTGTTCCGATGATGCTGGGTGGCGTAATACATGGCGTTGCGTTCCACGCTTATGTTTGTTGATCAGGTCCTGGTTGCTACCCTGTTGATCGTGTGACGATATTGTTATCATGGACAATCTGCCGGCCCACAAGCTGGCTATTGTCCATGAAGTCGATTAAACGTGACGTGCTCTAAAGGGCGGATGCAAAGTCGTTGCTCTTACTGCCTTATAGCCTGGATTTTAATCCAATCGAGATGGCGCTTTCCAAGCTCAAGGTCTGGTCAAAAAATTCCTCCCGGCGAGAGGTACTTGGTTAATATCAGTTCGATGCAATTCGAATTACATGTCGCCTAGCCGGTGCAAGTGACTCTTTAGTTGCACGGAACGGACCTAATTGGCTGTTGCGTTTGTATTTCCATCAAATTGACCAATCAATGAGACAGTTCGGATTTTAGCTGTTGGATATCTTGGGCAAATTGGGATGTTCGCGCATATTCTTGCTCAAACAGTTGTTGTTGTTCCTGTATTGCTTTGACGATGGGTGCGAGGAGCTCTTCATGGTTCATAACATGCTGGTCTTCGCCACCATTGTCTGCCAAATTTTTGCGTCCGCCGAACTCACTGCAAAAAGCTTCTATTTCCTGTGCGATGAAGCCATGGTGGTAGCGTGTATCGCGTTGCTCTCTTGAACCACGATGATTCCATTTGAAATCCACAGGGCGTAGGCCAAGGACAAAATCGAGACCAAGTTCCGTATCTCTGATGTCGGTTTTGTCGCGGGCATCTGATGTGTAGCAATAACCATTATAGGTAAAAACTTTGGCATCAGCGTTTCCAAGCTGGATGGCATAATCTGCTTTGGCTTCTGCTTTATACCCGATGGCGACAGCGTAGTTATGGTTATTGGTGTGTGCTCCGTACCCTAACCCAATGTTATATTCGCCTGTTGTTGTTTCGAGCAAACTATTGGTACCGATAGCGATATTGTATTTACCTTCGGTGAGGTTAGACAAAGCGTTAGAACCTACTGCAACATTGCCTTCCCCTTCGATTGCGCTTACCAGGGCTTGATAGCCGATTGCTGTATTTTTTCCCGCTTGGACATTATAAAGCGCATTCACGCCAATTGCTGTGTTGTGACTTGCATCTACTGCATTGTAAAGGGCACGAAAACCGCCTGCCACATTTTCAGAACCATTTTCATTATGTTGTAATGCCTCCGCCCCCAGAGAAGAATTACATTTTCCTTTTTTGTTGCTATATAGGCTGGCCCTGCCAAAAGCAGAGTTTTCATCTCCTTCGTTGGAACTATGCATGGCATCTCTGCCCATAGCGCAGTTTCTAGACCCTTTATTTCCACTTAAAGATCCTGTGCCTTTACTTTCATTATGTTCTTTTGTCATTTTAAAATCTTTCGATTTATTGAATGTTTGAAATTTAGCCGAGATGTTGGAGTTTATTGTTGATTTCGTTCATTTCGTATTGCAATTGACGCGTAAGCTGTTTTTGTTCTTCAATCATTGTTTGACGCTGTTGAATGGCCTTTATGATTGGCGCGATAAATTCGGCATGGTTGATCGTATGCTGATCCTCACCGCCCTGCTTTGCCAAATCTTGGTGACCACCAAAGTTTTCAGGCATGGTTGCAATTTCTTGGGCGATGAATCCATGATGATAGCGGTCATCAGGCGAGGATTTAACCGCGTTACGATGGTTCCATTTAAAATCAACCGGGCGAAGCTTGAGGATAAAATCAAGGCCTAAAGTGCAGTCTCTGATCTCTGCCTTGTCACGTTTGTCGGATGTGTAGGAATATCCATTGCAGGTATAAACTGTGTTGTCAGCCGTGCCGAGTTGAAAGGCATTCGAGACCTTTGCCGCTGCTTTGCAGCCAATTGCCACGGCATTGTCATAGTTGCCTGTATGAGCTTTATATCCGACTGCAACATTGTATTTGCCGTTTGATGTGTTTGGAAAAGCGTTGTAACCAATGACCGTGTTTTGCTGACTTTCGGCGGAGTTCTCAAGAGCGTATGCACCGATCACGGTATTGTAGGAACCTTTTTCTATTCTGCGGGCAGCACTGCGCCCAATGGCAAGGTTCGCAAAACTCATTTCTTTAAGAGTTTGAAGTGCGCATGACCCTGCTGCAGTATTTCGATATCCTTCTACGTTGCTTCGAAGCACCTCCCAACCCAGGGCAACATTCATATCGCCACCGGTTTTCTTTTTACCGGTATCTTTGTCCTTTTTAACGTTTCCTATGTTTCTTGTGAGGGTCTTATAACCAAACGCGGTGTTTCTCTCACCCTGTTCATTGTCTTCTAAAGACTGAGTGCCGAAAGCAGTATTACAGTCGCCGCTATTTCCTTGTCTCATGGAGTAGTATCCGAATGCCGTACAAGAACTGCCTGTGTTATTATGTAAGGTACTTGATCCAATGCTAGTATTGCCAGTGCCACTCATTTTGTTTCATCCTTGGCGTTTATATCTATGTCTAAGATATGTTTAAGAGAACATGTTGTTTGTGGAACGTTTTTGATATTGTGCCCGTGCTTGTGCGATGTTCTGTTTAAGATGTTCGTTAATTTTTTGTTGGTCCTGCAGTATTTCTTGTTGTTCCTGAACTGCCTTGACGATGACCGCGATAAATTCACTGTGGTTCATAGAATGCTGATCCATACCGCCCATTTTTGACGGTTTTTGATGGCCGCCAAAATCTTCAGGTAGTGCAGCGATTTCCTGAGCGATAAAACCATGATGGAAGGGGGCATTTTTGAGTTGTTTCGCACTGTAAGATCTGCCTCGGTGGCGCCATTTAAAATCAACAGGGCGAAGTTTTAATAGATAATTCAGGCCGAGTGTCGTATCGCGAACATCCGTTTTATCGCGGAGATCAGAGGTGTAATGATAGCCATTGTCACAATACACGGTTGTATTTTCGTTCCCAAGCTGAATGGCGTCGTTTTCCTTGGCAATTGCCTTATAGCCAATTGCAGTTGCGCGGTCACAAGACGAAATTTCTGTTTCACTTCCCACCGCAGTATTACATTTGGTGTTGTTTGATTTTTTTAAAGAATTAAACCCAACTGCTGTGTTTTTTTCGACTTCTCCTTTATCTTCGCCGATTCCTAATAAAGTATTGCAGCCGATGGCAACGTTGTCGTTGCCCATTTTGTTCCATTGCAAAGCATGAGCACCTGCTGCAACATTATAATTTGCGGACTTATTTGCATATCCCGCGTCATATCCTAGAAATGAGTTATAGTTCCCAGTGGTATAGTTAGATCCTGCCTGATAACCCATCGCAAAATTGTTACAGCCCTTTCCTCTGTCTGAGCTGCTCTTGCGACCGTATAACGCAGATACCCCGCAAGCCGTGTTATGAAAACCAGTGCTGTTAAATTTTAAACTTGCTCTCCCAATGGCCGAGTTGCGGTCTTGTTTATTATATTGTTCCAGGCACAGATAACCCATGACGGTGTTGCTGCCGCCAGTACTATCTTGTAATGCGTTGTCACCCTTTTTAACATTGTAATCTTCCATTTCTGTTTCCTTCTGCGAATTTTGAATTTTTCTAATCAGATTGGTTCTGGATTGGCGCTTTCTGTTGGCATGTTTCCTTTGGAATAGATGTATCCATCAACATAAAGATCGCCAATCAGATGTAAGGCGTATGCGTTCTTGTTTTCATCTGTGTTATTACTGTTATGCTTGCTGGGGGTTTTATTCATAATTATGACCGTTGCTCGTTCATTTATGGAGTAACTTTCAAAATGTCCGGCTCGACATCCATCCTTATAGAGATTGTTTGCGACAAAAGTAGAATGGTTGGATGAATTGCTCTCTAGATGGAGGACGTGATGGCTATTTTCTGCAGTATTAGCAATGGTTACAGCATCAGAATCCGTTGAGTCGTTGACTATTTCTACACAGCCCATCCCTTTTTTTATGCTGTTATTTACGTGTATTAAATTTTTTGTTTCAAATTTTCTTGGGTCGTCCTCAGCGGAAATTGTAAGTTTTGAGGCTAAAAGTTCAGGATTTACCACCATGACATTGGTGTTGAGTGTTAATGATACAGGACTACCTTTGCTTGGAAGGTGCGCGGTTAGATAAAAGCTGGTATCGCGCGTGACGTTTTTTACGATAACTTTGCGCACATTCGTAACGTCTTTGGCACTTTCACCGTCGATCGTATCGATTGTGCCTGTTGTCACCCCTTTGTCATCACTCGTGCTAACCGGGGGCAATTTGGTTTGCCCGATCGTTTCACTATCATCAAATATGAGTGTATAGATCGGGTTCGCAGTGGCCGACCAAGAGAGCTCTATATCATCACCTTTCATGATGAGGGCTTTATGGGCTGTAAAATCTTTCATGTAGAAACCGTAAGGGAATTTTCCGACATGAAAGGTGCTGGTCTCCTCTTCATAGGATGACGCGTTTTTGTCTTTGCTATATGATTGTGTGATTTTTATCGTTGTTACGCCGATTTCTGTGTTCACGATTATGTCGTGGAAATCAATGTAAAGCCCTTTTTCATGAAAGAGCATATCGTCGTTCTCGGGCGTGAGTTTATATATTACTGCCTTTATTTCGGAATTTTTGGTTACACTCCAATCATTGCTTGATATTTCGTAGCTTATTTTCTCAGGTTCATTGGTTAAATCATAGGCAGTTTCGCCAGTGCTGAATTCTATTTTTATTTCATCACAGTACACTTTTTTTCCGGACGCGGCGATGCTGATAGATGCCTTTGTCGTATTGTTGATGTCTTTACTGATCGTGAGCGGATTAGGGTTTATACTAATCGCAAATGCGAGGGCATTTCCGTTATTCATAATGAAAAATTCCTATCTATTCTTATAATTTGAAAATATAAGCTTGCCGGTTCTGAGGATTGGTGGTTCCGGTGGAATGACGGCATTTGCGTCTGCTGCCTTTAAAGGGTAGGTTTGCAGCGTTTCACCTTTTTGATATTGCCATTGCCAATGACCGTTTCGTTGAGCAGGTGGCGGCACCAGAAGGCTGGTATCTGGTGGTGTTTTTTTATCGTCTCCTGGTGCTTCGCTTATTTCCAGTTTCTCTAACGTGGAGAGATAAGGGCCCGTGTCAAAAGAAACCTCCATTGCGTCAAAGGCTTTTGTGACATAGCGATCGGGCAGTTCCAGGGTCACGCCCGGCAAGATATTCGTTGTGGCATGCACACTGGCACGTGGGTCCATAAGCATGGTGACAAATTGTTTCTGCCCATCCCTGATTTTAAGATTTATGAAGTTTCCATATTTTATTTCAGGTAGGTAGTCGTTATTGGGCTGGGTTTTATTAACCAGATTCAGGTGATCATAATCGTTATTCAGGAAATATCCGATCAGACCATCGTTCTTGAGGATCAGCTGGCCCAGACAGACCTGAAAATCATAATCGATAAATTCGGGTTCTACCGGATCGAACGTATAACGCCAGGATGGATCGTTATATGGCTGTCCTTTGAGTTCATAGCTCAGACACGCACGTGTCAAAGCAAGGGGTCTTCCGATCAGGACAGACAAGTTTGCGTCGTCTCTCTGACCCAAGGGGTCCATTGACCACAAGGTGCTATCGATCGCGCCGAATAATGTGTCATAGGTATTGGCGGTTTGTTTCGATAGCCCGTTAAGGAACTCTCCCAGGTGGGGGAAGTCTTCACGAATTTGCTGCAGGCTACAATTGTTCTTATTCGGGTTGGGATTCCAATGGAAAATACGATCCCCTTTGGCGTTCGTAACAAGACGAACTTCACCGAGTGCGGCACCATTATTGTCAAAGCACGCCAGGCTGCGGTTCAAGTGATTAGGGATAATCCAGGCGCAAATCGGATTTTGATCAGCGTGAATATTGGTGGTTTTGGTATCGTCATCCGTTGACACAAACTCGAAATTCAACCGTGCAGGCTGTATAAGGCGAGGTTTCAGTTCAATAAATTTTTGCGAATTCTGCGTCGATACCGGGTGTTTTGGCCGCATGGAAGGGGAGGTATAAGGTGCAACCTGTTCTATTGTCTGTTCTGTCACCGCATAGGCTGTTTGCCCAAACCGATCGACGACGACAAGCCGGTCAAAATAAAACTGGCCGGCGCGTATGTTTTGAAATTTTGACGGAGCCCATTCGCCATCTTCGTTCGGGAGGGCACCAAGCATTGGAGACGTGAAATCCAGATTTCTCGTCAGACGGTAGACATTTTCATGTGCTTTTCCGGGATTCTTGTTCCACTCGTTTATTCTGGAACTGAGTTGTGAAGTAATGTCGTCCATGGACTGGGACAATACATCCCAGCTATTTGTTTCCTCCATAAAGGCATTCAAGTTGGCAATCTCATCCTTATTCAAAGAGGGATATTTTTCCTTGAATTCCTTCAGGCGGTGTTGAAGGTTAAAAATACTGGTTGGCAGCAAAATAGTTTGACCCCTGAAATTCAGATAGACATCTGTTTTTTTTGAGTTCTCATCAAGGTGATAACCTGTGCCATCGAAATGCCAGTTATTTTTTCCGTGCGATGTGTAAGGAATAGGATAAAAGCGAATGCTCCATTCTAGAAAGAGAGGCGACCAGGGTTGTTGCCATGGTCCCAGATCAGTATCCGGAAGCTGACCTTCAAGACCTGAATGTTCTTGCATTTTTAAAAGCAGGCCGTTGACATTCTCTATTTTGGCTTTTTTAGCTATCCATGGCGCGTTTTGATGATCGAGAAAGAGAAATTCGTTAAGCAAGGGCTGAATAGCGCGCGGCAGGTTTTGGAGATCGGGAACGTGGATTGCGCCATTTAATGTATCTGACTTGATGGTTTTACCATCAAATGTGAGTGATTTGATTAATTCATCCATTGCGCGACATTTTAGAATGTCTTCACGCGCAAGCATGCCCTCGGCATTTAGTCCTGTTAGAAGAATAGCAGGGTCGTTTGCGATATAAAAGTTCTCGCGATTGACAGCTTTAAGTTCAAAAGCCTCATGTAGCTGGTGTTGGTTGGAAAAGTCTCTCAAATTTTGTGGCAAAATATCGAGAGGTAATTTTTTCTTTATCTTTTCTAGTTCGGAAAGTTTCTGTTTAACGATGTCGGCAAGACTGCCTTGTACGTCCGGATTAAGTTGATTTTCAAAATCTTTTTTATTCCAATCTAGTACGTCTTTGGATGTAGTACTAAGTTGGTTGAAGCGCCCATGAGCGAACCACATTCTGTATAAGTGCCACTGAAGTTGCTGCACTTCGGTTAATTTTTTTTCGTAATCTGTTTGGTTTTGATTTAATTCAATTAGCCATTTTGGCGTTGCATCAAAATCATGGGGAGCCTCTGCGTCTGCCTTTTTATGAATAACATAACTCACGCCGCCCTTTTCTTCTTTGAACCAGGCTTTGTGAATTTCCTGATAAAGTCTTTCTTCGTGATTTTTTTGTTCGGCGGTCCCTAACAAGTCGTATTGCAAGGCTTCGAGCATTAAAGGATTGATTGTGTCTAATTTGTCGACTTTAAGGGCTTCGTCACGCACCAGAGTTGTCAGAGCGTCAATGGAGGTATCGCCAATCGCCAGTTTGATGTCGTCCATGTTTGTCGGACGCTTGGATTCTGGTATTTGGCCGGTCTTGTTCCATTTCAGGTCAAATACAAAGCCATGACAGATGGATTGATTTGGGCGTTCGACGGGATTTCCTTCTTCATCAATCAGCGAGCAGGACCATTCCTGAGCCTCCAGAAAGTCCGTCAGTTTGTCTAGCGTATCAAGACCGGCAAGCAGATCATGTTCCGGGGCGGAGTACCACCCTGCAATCATATAGCTGAGCGTCTCTTTGTCATTCAGATCTGCCAGGTCATCATGGATGGAAAAAACGTTTTCGACATTGGGTTGATAGGCGGAAAAGGTGATATCGCCCGGGCCAACAGCAGTCAGAAAAGGCTCGGATTTCTCAGGATTTTCTTTCCAATCCGTAATATCTGACTTTTTTCCAATTCGTTTGATGACTACTTTATCACGTTTGTTAACCCCTTCGAACGGGTCGATATAACGGCTTGGCGATGTTTTTGCATCTGTCGACAGATGGTCGCTCTCTATGATCCAACCTTTGGTTTTTCTATCTTCTGTCGTTCCGGAAAAGCGAAGAACAACCCATCTATTGGGGACCAGTGGAAAGGTGGGATAGCTTTTTTGTGTGTCGTGCGTGCCGTGGCACATGGCCTCTGGCAAGTGCCAATGGAGGTGAACGCCCAAGGGGTTTTCATCTTGTGCCCAGCCTGCATCGTTATCCAGCTTAAGAGGGCTCTGATAATCGTTAAGCGATGTGTAGTCCATTCGCCTGCGAATAAAGCTTTGTGCACCAGAGACCTGATTATTCACAACAAGTGCTTCAACTTTCATTGGGATATAAAGAGGGGTTGTCGCACTCATTTCGTGTCTCCTTTCTTGAGAGACTGAGGATTAAAGCTTAGGATTTGTGGTGTGGAGACCATTTGAATTGCAAATTGTGAAGAGAGAAATTCAGTATTACTTTTTGGTTTTTTCTCTCTGTATGTAGCTGCGAGTTTCTTTATCAGACAGTTTTTACCGGTGTTAATATTGAGGACATTCTCGCCCAGTCCTTCGCGGAGTTTTTTGCGGCAGAAATCGTTGAAGTTTTCTTGTTTACTGCTGAGAGTGCATTCAGGAATGATTTTGCCAACATCTTTGTCACCATCCAGGTTCCTCAGATTGACTTTATTTTCAATAAGGCCGAAATGAAGTCCTTGTTCCGGTTCAGCCAGCGTGACACTTTCGGGGATTTCAGCAAACAGGCAGAAAAGGACGTCATCGGCGAGGCGATCCATACGGATAAGATCAATCTTCCGATCTTTGATATGTCCTTTGATCACCAGGCCGGGCCATCCGGTCACGACTTCGGAACGGATAATCAGACCGCAAACTGGGGTG
This sequence comes from Cellvibrionaceae bacterium, assembly GCA_050299435.1. Classification (GTDB taxonomy): domain Bacteria; phylum Pseudomonadota; class Gammaproteobacteria; order Pseudomonadales; family Cellvibrionaceae; genus 1162T-S-0a-05. The sequence continues at coordinate 9,146 of JBNKVX010000080.1, forward strand.
TTCTCGGTCGGTGCATCTTGTTCACTATCGTCGCCATATAATAGTTTGGTTCTGAGTTCGCTGGCTTTTTTAAAGACAGCATTTGCAAAATCCTGGCGTGTTTCTTCGTTAAAGATAATATCTTTGGTGCTGTGGATTCCGATACTCCGGGCACCATCAATTACGCGGTCAATCCAGTTTTGATCAATATAGAAGAAACGCAGGGATTCGACGGGTAGATAGGCTTCATCAGGGACAAGGTGATGAAAGGGGATGTCATATAATAATTGTTTTCGTGCAAGCCATGTACTTAGAATTTCTTCGTCCTGCGGCGATATGATGCTGTGAACATATTTGTGGGCGGACATATTTCTAAAAAGCGATTTTTCTACATTCAATGATTTGATGGCAGCGACGCCGAATTCCTCGATGTCCTCTGCTTGGCTGGCTCTGGGAAGTGGTGTTGTAGGGTTGGCATTTTTCAACAGGGTTGTCAGGGTCGGCCCTATATTTTGCTTGAGCATCTGCCGGAGCTGATCGATCCCTTTGGCATTTTTCATCAGTGCGTTGAAATCAAACGTGCCGTTGCCTGTCTGATCAATCTTTTTGATCTGTTCTGTCAGTTGGCTGAAAATTTCGTATGATTGTGCACGGTGTCTGAAAATAGCTTGGGAGAAGGTGCCGTTGGATAAGGCCAGCAAGCGACCAATGTTCCAGGCGCTAGCATAGCTTTGATCAAAGACGCCATTTTCTTCATCATAGATCATGGCGGAATCTGATGACGGGAAATAGAGCCCGGGTTTCTCTGTGCCGGCAATGTTTTTAGGTTTGATGGGGGTTAGCGGACCACGATACCATGCAAACGTCGCTTCACCTGTTTGCAATTCATAATTCAAAGGAAGATAACCATCGTGCAAACGCTCGATCGTATTCTTCTCTGCATCTGATGCCCCTGAATGCTGCCAAGCCGGGTGCCGCAGCAGCAGATTTTCCGTGTTTCCATTGGCCTGATCCACGAAGTTATTCACCAGATCAGAAAAGTTCTTTCCATAATCGGGTTGAGAGATGCATGACCAGCTATAGAGAGAAACAAGTTCGACTTGCTCTTGCTGGATTTTGGCACCTTCTTCCAGATATGGAGAAAAGCCTTCCAGCGAAACAAGATGCATATGATATTTGCAGCCAACGTCTTTTGCATTTAGCAGGCGGTTGGCAATTACGACGCTGAGTAAACCGTCATTGATGTTTTCGTCATAGGCTTGATCGTCCAGATTGATCTTTCGAACATGTGTGAGATAGGGCAGTTCATTTTTGCGTGGTGCAAGGGCCTGGAAAATTTCTGATTTGACCCGGATGGTTTGGCAACTTGACCTCATGACATCATCGCCAATGGCCGAAACTTCCAGGTCCGGTCTCAGGATATTGGAATCCCCATTTTCTGGTTTCAGCAAGTCTTTGACCATTAGGTCATATTTGACGCTTTCTTTTCTGTCATTCAGCTCAATTTCGCCTTCTTTAAAGGCAAGCAGGCACATCCAGGGGGCTTTCGGGTCATCCTTGTGCAATGAACGTTCCCAAGGCAGGGTTGGTGTGTTCATGACAATGTGAGGCAGGACCTGGCTATATTGTGAATTGCTGTCTTTCGGCGGGAATACGGCATGAACCTCTGAAGGGATCAGACTGAATTGGGGCGCACGGACAACAAATTCTTTGGTAATTGGCGTGGTCAGATAGTCATTCGTGACCACTTCGTCTGAGATGTTCGTTTCGACATGAACTTTATAGCGTCCAGCTTCCATGGACGGGATATAATGGTCGTAAAATCTTATAAATCCGGGTTTTGTCTGATTTTTCATCATTTTTGCACCGTCAGGGGGCTTTGAATATAGAGTTCATTGGCTCTCTGGCTGAGGTGAGTTAAATCACCGTTTTCAACGCCATTTAAACCAAGGTCCGCAAATGTTCCGTGAAGGGCGTCGCGCTGCTTTTTAACGATTTCATCCATGATTTTTTCGATTTTCCCGACGCTGGTTTTGTCTTTGATCACAAGAGGGCCGCTCTCGTTCAAATCGGCACGCAGCGCGTTTTCTCCTTCTGGAAGGAAGAAGTAGGTGAAATGCTTTTTAATATCGATTTCGCCCGGCGCTTTGTCGGCTAATTTGGGGGGCGGTGCAGTTAACTTGAAACCGGTATATTGATCTCGGATTAATTGGTCATTCCCGGCCGAAAGCATCTGAGATGGACCTGTACCCCAAAGGGCTTTGGCGACATTTTGTTTGTTGCCTTTTATGGTCCATTGCGCACTTTTCAGGTCAAGTTCTGTCCATGTGTTTTTGCCTATATTTCGCTTGATATAAAGACGTTGACTGGAGGTCAGGTCTGTTTTCGACATGGGGCGGATATTGAGTTTCGTCGTTTTACCTTTTTTGTCTTTTTGGACGAAAGTCGGTTCCTTTGATTTCTCGCCGAGATAGAGCTCGCTACAGGGGATTTTTGAATCTGAATTAAATTCAAATCCATGGGGACGAATTAGCCATTCTTTCTCTTCTTGTTGCACGCCCTGAGTATGTTTTTTTGTTAGCTGTTGGTCTTCTGCGTTGGCTGCGCGTGGGGTGAGGCCATTTATGGGCACCAGATCAACAGCGGCGTCAGCTTCTGGCAGGGTCTTGCTGAATTCCTCCCAGCTTAGTTTGTCCATACCCTTGCGTCGGCTGGCACCAAAAGGAATGGAGACAGAGATGATAAAGAGGATTTTGATCTTGATTTTTCCCCCGGTTGCCGGGCCCCACAGGCCGAGCTTGCATCCCATCTCGACCGAGATTTTTTTACTGTTTTCTGAAGAGCCCAGGCTGACAGAGGCCCCGACACGTACGCCGATATCTAAGACGAAGTAGAAAGGATCAAACCAGATGACGATATCTGCGTTGCCTTTTGCCCATGCTCTCAGGCATCCGACATGGAATTGGAATTTCAATTCGCCACCTGCCATGATGGCAGAAGGGCACATGGCGAAATAACCGGCACCTGTCATAGAAACTTCGGAACTGATCACCCAGTTCATGCCAACGCGAGGTAGTTTAGGGTACCATTCCGGGGCTTTGAAAAACGGGCTGTATCCGCCCATGGAAACCACAAAATCACCCGCATGTTTATGGTTGCCAAACCAGAAACACATGGCAAAACCACCCGTAACTTGACAGGATTTATCCAGGGTAAATGAAGAAGGCGACAGGGTGGAACAGAAAGAAAGCTCACCTTGCGAGGGGGCAAAATAGGCCCGCAAGTCCATTTCTATAACGGCGTACTTTTTACCTTTGCCTTCCGGGAAGGACCCTTTGGATACACCCAGGATAGCAAGGGAGAAGTCCTTGTTAAATTGACCAACAACAAGGGCTGTACTTTCTACCAACTTATAAGAGTTAAACTTGATCCCTGCAGCCAGCCAGATATTGCCCGGCGAGGGCGTAACCCATGGTTCATCATTATTGATAAGTGTCTTTAAGGCTTTTATTGGTGTGGATTTTTTACCACCAATTTTCTCAGGGTGATCCAGGCCGCTGATCAAAGGCAGGTCATTTATTTTATCTAATTCCGGAATGCGTAATTCGCTGTTATATCCAAAACCGCCTAAAATTCCGGTGACAACAAAGCAAGGGGGACCGCCGAATTTTCGATCAACTTGAGCAAAAACAAACATGGATGTCTGATCATCCACTTCATTGTAGGCCCCCATGGCATCCAGGCTAAAGGCCTTGGTGGCGAAAATCGCCCCACCGCCATAGTTGTTGAAATCCGGTCCGGGAATTTTCAGGAAGGAACCATCAATTTGCAGGCTTGGATTTTTATAATCCATGCCAATCCCATCTAGACTGAAAGAAGGCTTGAAGTGTTTCAGAGGGGTGTCGACGGCTGCTGTCATTAATTCCAGCGTCATGCCGGATGTGGACAAGGAGCTGTTCAGGGCAAAGGTCAGGTGGCCTGCTTTGTACTTGATGCCGAGTTTTTCAAAGGTGACAGGTCCGATTTTCTTCTGAATCTTGAACCAGTTTGTGCCATCAGCACTCACTTCACGCTCAGTCCCCTTGTTTTTGTCTTTTGCGTTGCTGGTATTTGCAAGGGTGCTGTGAACAAGTTGAGTAGGTGTGTTGGTACTTGGCGGTAGAACTGTAACTTTTTTTGTATTGGGCTTCGTTGTCGACGTTTTATCAACGGTGCTGACACTGAGTTTGATGGGTTCTCCGGCCAGGACAAAATCCATCGATAGGGTCACGCCACCTATGAACCCGTCCCCCGCGACCTGGGGATAGTCTTTGTTGTCGATGAGCTTGTTGATTGCCTCGGTTTTGTCTTTATCCGCGTTTTCAGACCCGACGGCGATGCAGATGTTTTCAATCGCGAGTCTGTGCTTTTCGGAGAAAACCTGGTTGATTAAGGGCAGGTTGGAGAGGTTGATATTGTGACCAACTGCGAAGCCCGAGAAATAACGCCAATTTTCGTTGACTTTATCATAATAGGCGACGAAATCAGCTTTGCCGTAGTTCGCCGATTCACAGAGGAAGATTATAGTTTTGTTCTGGAAGTCATATTTGAACTCGGCGTATTTGAGAAAGAGATCAAGATTCTCCGGAATGTCGAGAGAGCCTAGCCCGAGAAAGTCCAGGATTTCATTTATGCCGAGTTTTTGATCTTTTTCACCTTGCCACTTGGCCTTGAACAATTTCTTTTTATCGCCGAAATCGTAGGTCAGAAGGAATTTGACTTTGCCAATTTCAATGGTACCTGTTAACCCACCTGTGTAGATGCGTTCTTTATTTTTAAGTTCGGAATCTACTTTCAGAACAAATTCAACACCGTAAGATCTCTCTTTGCCAACAGGAATATTGTTTTTCGGGTCTTCAATATCCAGTGCGCCGCCAAACGAAAGTTTTTTTGTACCTGTTTCGAAACGAAAATTAAGGTCTTTAAAGCTTAATTCAGGAAAGCCCTTTGGAAGGCTGGCACCCCAGGTCGCGCAAAATTTGTTTAGAAGCGCAGTCAGCGAAATTCGGTCGTCTTTGAGGGTGTTCCCCGTGAAAACCCAATTGGGAAGAGGGTCTTTCTGTCCGGTCCTGGCTGCTCTGGGCTCTCCTGGATAGGCTGCACTGAGGAAAACCTTTGTTTCATCTATTTGAATATGACCATAACTATCAAAGCTCGTGGTTTTGGATTTTGTTGGTGAAAGTACCTGGAAATTAAAAGAAATATCGTTGATAGTTAAAATGCCGTCGATCAGTGTAATGGGTTGTTCATCTGCGGTTTTAAGTGCAACGGATAAGAAGTCCAGTGTACTTGTTCTTAGGTCCGTTACAAAAGTAACTTCGCGTGCGCTTATGTTCGCAATATCTTTGAAAGGGGATATCAGATATTTACTGATGTCGATACCGCAGGTCAGATCTGTGATATTCGAAATGCTGACTTCTTGATCTTTAAAAGTGGCTGTCGTGACCCATTTATTTTCAACAATGGGGAAGTTAAAGCTAAGTGTGC
>JBNKVX010000081.1:0-14155 GCA_050299435.1 Cellvibrionaceae bacterium
ATTTGAAATTTCATAATAAGAAATTATTTATTCAATTGCAGGATGCTACCTTTTCCAATGATTTTAAGGGTGTACCGAATTATTTGGAATCGAAAGACTACAGTGGCGGTGTGATAGGACAGTTTGAGGACGGCCAGCAGCAGGGCTGGGTGGCCAAGAGATGGAACGGAAAAGTCCGCGAAAGATTTGCCGCATTGCTTGGTGCTTTAGGAAGTGAGTTTGACGGGAAGATAGAAGGCATCAATCTTCAGGAAACGGCTGTGGGCGTAAGCCCTGATATGGACCCAACATTTGACTATGCAGCTTACGCAGAAGCTGTAAAGCAGAATATGCAGGCTTTAGCCAAGGCTTTTCCAAAAGCAACCAAACTTCAGTACGCTAATTTTATGCCCGGTGAGTGGTTGCCCTGGGAGGATGAAGGCTACCTGAGAGGGATTTACCAATTTGGTAATGAAATTGGTGTGGGTCTGGGCGCGCCAGACTTATTGTATAAACGGAAAGGTCAGTTAAATCATGCATTGGCTATGATGCATGAAATTCAGTTTGAGGTGCCGAAAGGGATTGCCATTCAGGATGGAAATTATATCGGAAGAACCGGGGATTCAGTGCGCTTAAAAGATGTGCCAAATCTTGTGCCCTTGCTTTATGCGTTTGCGAGGGATTTTTTAAAGGTTGATTATATGTTTTGGGTAAATGAAAAGCCCTATTTCTCTCAACAAGTTATTCCCTGTTTTTTTTCGATTGATTGAATGCTCATACACTAATCAATTTATTGGAAAAGTGGAAAGCTCAGATACTTGCGGGATCCAGCCAGTACTCTTTTCTCTCCAAAGGTGTGTCTTTGGGGAGAATTGGGTTTTCAAGATTAAAATATTTGCGGTGCTTGAGATTGGATTTTGCCAGTACATCTTTTATCAGAGGCGCACTGAAAAAATAAGTATTGAAACTACCGTCGTTTAATGCCTTTTCTAAGCCTTCGGTGAGATCAATGGTGAACTGGTCGGTAGAGGACCTCACAAAGAAATAAAATGGTAATTTGTAAATAAGCATTAGATTTTTTTCAACCGTTAGATGGAGTTCTGGTCTTGATGCAATTTCACTCCAGGGTTCTTGTACTCCCCTCGGAAAAGCGTCGAAGCGCCCCCCCTCAACCATGTGAAATAGGTTGTTGTAACGGTTCACTTTTTCGACATATAAACCGTTATGTTCCAGAATTCGGGTGTCAGGCCAAGTGCGCCCTTGGCCGAAGGTGATTCTTTTAAGATCATCAAAGGTTTCGATGTCATCGAAATATGCCTGTCTTCCTTCAGGGATAATGAAAATGCGATGACCGAGTAAACCTTTAAACATTGGAAATCTGATGGGGTGCAAGAGCTTTTCTTTTTCTTCATTAGTGGCAGCCCACAATACGCTGATATTGCCACTTTCAACTTCTGCGAATAGCCGAGCTTCCGCGTAGTCTCCGCTGAATTCATTATAATCGTAGCGATTACTACTGTAGGATAGAGCCAGCTTGATTAAACCCGTTGCATACTCACCAATGGTAGTATCAGTTTCGGCCAGGCTGATGGTTTCAGCGCGAAGATTGGCGGATAAAAGCAGGCTCAGCAGCAGAATAAGGCGGAGCCGCCAAAAACTGGAGTACGATACTCGACCAGTGTCGCTCATAAGTTAGTGTTCCATGGATCAGACTACTTTCTTATTAAAGTGTAGATGATTTATAAGTTTGTTTACTTACGATTAGTAATAAATTTATTAAGACAGCCCCACCGCGCCTTGCAATGATTAAAGTATGGTCACTCTACAGGTAGGAGGGTTTACATGTTGGCGCATAAATCAACGTAAAGAGCGAGCTTTAGACAGAGTTTAGCGCGCTTAGCACAAGCCCCAGGGTTTTTATTCACAATGATATTGCTAAGACATAAATCCTTGATGTTTCGAGTGGCGCTGTTTTTGTTGCTAGGGGCTGAAGTACAGGCTGATCGAATCACTGTCGCAGTGGCATCAAATTTTACCAATACAATGCAGGGGCTCGTGCAAGCATTTGAAAGTCAATCGGAACACAGTGTTCGCTTGTCTTCTGCATCTTCCGGAAAAATATTTGCACAAATTAAACATGGTGCTCCCTTTGATTTGTTTTTTTCCGCTGATTCCCACAAACCACGCGCCTTGATCGGCGAGGGTTTAGCTGTGGGAACCAGCTTGGTGACCTATGCGAAGGGAGGATTGGTGCTGTGGGCTTCCAATGCTGAAATCAATCTAACAGACGCTAAAATTCTGGGGAGCGACGTGGTACGCACGATTGCTTTGGCCAATCCGAAGTTTGCCCCCTACGGGAGTGCTGCAGTTGAAGTTTTAAACGCATTGAATATGACTGAACAAACAAAGAGGAAATGGGTGATAGGTGAAAATATTTCACAAACATTTCAGTTTGCTGTTTCAGGCAATGCAGATGTGGGATTTATAGCTCTTGCACAACTAAGTGCAATTTCGAGTGAAAATTACTGGATTGTACCTGAAGCCTTATATTCACCGATTGAACAGGACGCTGTACTTCTAACGCGTTCAAATAATCCCTCAGCAGCGAGAGAGTTTCTCGCATTTATTCAAACCGCGGAAGCAAAAAATATAATAAAATCATTCGGTTATAAAGTTGACACCCAATAAATTATGGAATTTTTAATAACTGATTTCTCAGCGATTCTGCTCAGTCTTAAACTTGCATCGACAGTAACAATAATTTTATTGATTATTGCTACTCCGCTTGCTTATTGGTTGGCAAAAACAGAGTCTCGTTTTAAAGCGCCAATAAGCGCATTGATTTCTCTTCCTCTAGTGTTGCCGCCAACGGTTATCGGATTTTATTTGTTGTTGACAATGGGACCAAATGGCTTTGTAGGAGGAATAACGCAAGCACTAGGTATTGGCTTGCTGCCTTTCAGTTTTTGGGGTTTGGTTATTGCCTCTCTGTTTTATTCATTGCCCTTCGTGCTTCAACCTATTCAAAATGCGATTGAGGGGGTTGGAGTGCGTCCAATAGAAGTTGCTGCAACTCTTGGCGCTAATGCTTGGGATAGGTTTTTTACAATTATTTTGCCACTAGCAAAACCGGGCCTGATAACCGGTGCGGTGTTGGGTTTCGCGCATACGGTGGGTGAGTTTGGTTTGGTGCTAATGATTGGCGGTAATATCCCTGAGGAAACGCGTGTAGCCTCGATACAAATCTATGACCATGTTGAGGCGCTTGAATATGGACAGGCCCACGGTTTGTCTCTATTTATGTTGATTTTTAGTTTCTTAATCTTGTTTGGCTTGGCTTGGTATCAAAGTAAGACCAAGACCTCAGGATTGCGTTATGGACTGTAAACCGAATATTTGCGTGCAACTTGACTGTCAAAACGTCTATAAAAAATTTTCCTTAAATCTTAAAGCAGAGTTGCCGGGGCAGGGCATTACTTGTATTTTCGGTCCTTCGGGTTCTGGCAAAACAACATTTTTACGATGTATGGCGGGCTTGGAAAAATCGCACGGTGGCTACGTTCAGGTAAATGGAAAAGTCTGGCAAACTAAAAATTATTTTTTGCCCTCCCATAAACGCAATCTTGCCTATGTTTTTCAAGAGTCGAGTCTGCTGCCGCATCTCTCAGCGAGAAAAAATATTGAATATGCTTTAAAGCGTTGCAAGATCAAGCCTGACAAAGCGCAGTTTGATTTAATTCTCAGTTTGACCGGAATAGAAAAATACTTATCGAAATTTCCTCATCAATTATCAGGAGGAGAACGGCAACGTGTTGCAATTGCGCGGGCATTATTAATTCAACCCGAGTTATTGTTAATGGATGAGCCCCTCGCATCTCTGGATGATCCGCGCAAACGGGATATATTGCCTCTAATCGAGAATTTGCGCGATACATTTAATATTCCTATTCTGTACGTCAGCCATTCAGTAAACGAAGTTATACGATTGGCAAATCATATTGTTGTCTTGCATGAAGGAAATTTGCTTACTCAAGGTACTTTTACTGATGTGTTTTGCAAGGGTAGTGTTGAATGGCTGCGAGAAGAAGAGCAAGCCGCGTATATCGAAGGCAAAGTCATTGAGCACGATGACGAATGGAATTTAACAAGAATAGAAATAAATGGAGAAAGTTTGTGGGTGAGAGATTTGGAGAAAGATAATATCGGGTCTTTTGTGCGACTGCGAATTCTGGCCAGCGATGTGAGTCTTTCGCTTTCCCAAAATAGAGATTCGAGTGTTTTAAATCAGCTTCCTGCTGTAATAGAAGGGATACAAACAGCGGATGACAATGCAATGGCTCTGCTTCAATTGAATGTAGGAACATATCGATTATTTGCACAAATTACCAGAAAATCGATTTCACACCTCGGCTTGGCGCCCAAAGTAAACGTGTGGGCCTTGGTAAAATCTGCTGCGATTGTTCGTTGATTTGGTTCGTTGATTTAGTTTGCAAATATTGAAAATAAGCGTAATTTAAAAAAATATTTTTATTCCAATTTATATATAGCCGAGTAATTTGATGACAATTGAATTTATGTGAAACCCATTACATATATATAATTGGACAATAAGTTAACCCGCGTATATGCTCGACGGGGTTTTTTATTCGAGATGAGAGCTCAAGGCTACACAATTATTTTTGCTTTACAGCTTGGCGCAGTACTCGAAAAAGCAATAAATATTAATCATGTTTGCAAACAAAAAGGGGACTAATAATGAATAGAATCCCAATTCATTCCTGTAAGTGGCTATTTACGAGCCTAATATTTTTATCATCACTTTTAATTCAACAACACGCTTTTGCACAAAGTTGCCAATGTAATTGGTACGGTCAGGGTATGTGGCCAATTTGTCAAAACCAAAACAGTGGCTGGGGCTTTGAAAATGGCCAGAGTTGCATTGGGGAACAAACCTGTGAGAACCAAGGCCCCTGGAGTACGGGCGGCGTGGAATGCGATAATTCATCCTCATCTTCCTCGAGCTCCAGTAGTTCAAGTTCTTCCAGTTCTTCTAGTTCAAGTTCCAGTAGCTCCAGTTCAAGCTCTTCGGGAAGTTCCGGTGGCAGCAGCCTTGTGGTCGAATTGGAAAGTCTATCCGGACAAGTTAATTTTGCACCTTTTAGTGTACAGAACGGATCCGGTGCATCGGGAGGTCAGTATATTGTTTGGCCAAATAATGGGTCGAATCAGATCAATGCGAATGCTTCAGACAGTGCTTCCGGACAGGTAGCGATTAACTTTAACTTGTCACAAGCAACCAGCGTGACCTTTGCTATTCGAGCAAGCTTTGCTAATGGCGACGATGATTCCTTTCATTTCAAAATGGATGCGAATGCCTGGGCTACACAAAACAACACACAAACCAGCGGTTTTGCCGGATTAACAATTGCGACTTACAATCTTTCTGCCGGCAGCCATACACTTGCTATCGAGCGGCGTGAAGACGGTGCACAATTGGACAGCGTGACCCTAAGCGCAGCAGCGGGCCAAATTACTTCAGGTGGTAGCAGCTCGTCTTCCAGCTCAAGTTCAAGTAGTTCTTCCTCAAGTTCCTCTTCAAGCTCTTCCTCCAGTTCCGGCGGGCAAGGAAGCAATAGCGTGACTGTGCGCATGAGTGGCGTTGTGGGTGATGAAAGTGTGAGTCTGGAAATTGCCGGGCAAACAATTCAAACCTGGACGCTCAGTACGGGCATGATGGATTACAGTGTAAACACCAATGCTGAGGGTGAACTTCGTGTCGCATTTACCAATGATTCCGGTGATCGCGATGTTCAGGTTGATTACGTCATTGTGAATGGCGTGGTGTATCAAGCGGAAGATCAACAAGACAACACCGGCGCTTACGACGGTTCTTGTGGTGGAGGTTCCTTCTCTGAAATGTTGCATTGCAACGGATCAATTGGATTTGGTAACCCTTTCAATGGTTCCTCGTCCAGTTCCAGTAGTTCCTCGAGTTCAAGTAGTTCAAGCTCCAGCAGCTCAAGCTCTTCGGGCAATCCAAACTTCCCGCCTTTCTTCGTTGGTAATATCACAACCAATGGGCAGGTGAGATCTGATTTCACGCAATATTGGGATCAAATTACACCGGAGAATGAAGGGAAGTGGGGTTCAGTAGAAGGCTCTCGAGACAATTACAATTGGGGTCCTTTGGACGCGATTTATCAATATGCGCGAGCCAATGGAATCCCGGTCAAAGGTCATACTCTGGTATGGGGAAGCAATCAAAGACCCAATTGGATCGATGGACTGAGTGCAGCAGAACAGCGTGCAGAAATAGAAGAGTGGATTCGCGATTATTGTGAGCGTTATCCTGACACCGCTATGATAGATGTGGTCAACGAGGCTTTGTCTACTCACGCTCCAGCAAATTATGCACAAAGCGCCTTTGGATCAAACTGGATCACGCGTTCATTCGAGCTTGCACGCCAATACTGTCCGAATACAATCTTGATTTATAACGACTATAACTTCATGACTTGGGATACTGATGCCATCATGGATTTAATTCGCCCCGCAGTGAATGCCGGTGTCGTTGATGCTATAGGTCTTCAAGCTCACAGTTTGTATTCTCCACGTGTATGGACTGCTCAGGAGATTGAAGACAAAATCGATTTAATCTCAACACTCGGCTTACCGATTTATATTTCGGAATACGACATCGAAGCGACCAATGACCAGACGCAATTGCAGTACATGCAAATGCATTTCCCTATTTTTTACAATCATCCCAACGTCGTTGGTATCACATTTTGGGGTTATGTTGTTGGGGCAACCTGGCGCGAGGGAACGGGTTTGATTCAAAATAACGGTCAGCAACGACCTGCAATGAATTGGCTGATGAATTATTTGGGCCGTTAAACTCATTTAATTTGAGGAGCGTACAGCGTTTTGTATGCTCCAAATCACTTCAATTGAAAGTCATCAGTGGCGGTCCCTGTGGCCGCCCCCCTGAGCGCTTAGCTTGGTGATGAAAGGCTTGGCATAGTAGTTTGATAAGAGCTTACACACATCAGCTTCTGTTAGCGCCTTACTAAATAGCCAACCTTGCATAAAGTCACAATGACAATCGTTAAGAATGGCATACTGCTCTTCTGTTTCAACACCTTCCGCAACAACTTTCATATCTAGATTGTGTGCCATTGCGATCGCTGCATAAACCAGTTGTCGGTCCGCGCGGTTGTGGGCTAATTCGTTAATAAATTCACGATCAATTTTCAAAACGTTGAAGGTGTAGCGTCGCAAATAACTCATGGAGGAATAGCCTTTTCCAAAATCATCCATGGCAAGCGTAACACCCAGAGATTTTAGATTTCCCATTGTGATATCAACGTTGGGATGGCCACTGATTAATACGCCCTCGGTGATTTCCAGTTCAAGTGAACGATTATCAACACCTGTTCGCTGTAGGGCTGTGAGAATCTGGTGAATTAAATGCTCAGAGCGAAATTGTCTTGGCGAGAAATTTACTGCCATCGTTAAACTGGTATCGAAGTTGCGTTGAAAATGGGCGAGTGCCTCCAGGGAGTTTTGTAGAACAAAAAAACCTATGGGAATGATTAGGCCATTTTTTTCTGCGATGGGAATAAATTCATCGGGATATACTTCACCAAGATCGGCGTTATTCCATCGCAACAGCGCTTCAAAACCTATGATTTTACGTGTGCTCGCCTTGATCTTGGGTTGGTAGACCATGTAAAACTCGTTGTTTCTAAGCGCATTACGCATTAGCTCTTCTATACGCAGAGCGCGTGCAACGTTCTGATTGATGTTTTCTGTATAAAAGGCATACGTTCCGTGCCCATGCTTTTTTGAGTGATGCGTTGCTGAATCAGCATTTTTCAAAAGTACATCAGGTGAATCGCCGTCTCCAGGGAAAATAGCGATACCTAGACTTGCTGTTATAGCAATATCCTGATTTTCGACTGTAATATTACTTTCGAGGCTCTTTAGTATGGAGTTTGCAATTACCGCTGCCTCAGAAGCTTCTTCGAGCGGCGAGAGGATGGCAAGAAATTGATCCCCACCCAAGTGTCCTAATAAATAATTGTCTTTAAACACATTTTTCAGGTTGGATGCGACTTGTTTAATTACGTTATCGCCCACGCCATGTCCAAAGGTATCGTTAACTTTTTTAAAGTCGTCAATATCAATGGACAACATTGCAAGTGTCGAGTTGGATTTTTTGGCCTCTTCAATCAAGTGGCCTAATCTATCTTGAATAAGAAAGCGGTTAGGTAATTCAGTAAGTTGGTCATAATGCGCATAAAACAGGAGCTCTGCGGTACGTCGTTTTACTTTTCGATTCAGTAAATAATTCCACAGAAGTATGAATCCAAGAACAGTTGAAAATAAGGCAACGCTTTTCCAAAAAAGTCGATAATCTGTTTTAGGATCGTATTGGATATTGAGCCATTTTTCTGATATTTCCTGACGTTCCCTATCACTAATGCTGTTAAGTCCTTTTTGTAAAATATTGCTGAACAGCCCCCATTCTTTTTTAATAGCGAAGTGCAATCCTTCTAGATCTGTTGAAACCGGAGCTGCAATCTTTAGATTGCTTAAATTACGTTTTCTAATCCAGTAGGAAGTCGAGGCGACATTGCCAACAAAAGCGTCGATGTGCCCGCCTGAAAGTGCCATCAGGGAAGCTTCCAAAGAATCAAATGTCTGCGCTTGAATATCTGAATGTTCCAGTAAAAAACCGTGGTGTGAGCTATCTTTTTGTACACCCACTTTCAAGGTTTTCAGATCTTGCAAATCAAGAATAAATGAGGAATCATTTCGGGTGACAATGACGCGATGAAACTGTAAGTAAGGTTCGGTAAAGTTCAAATAGGTTTGGCGTTCATCTGTTTTGCCTACCGCCGGAAGAACATCTATTTCGCCTGCTTTCGCTTTTTGAATGACCTCGTCCCAGCTTAAGTTAGGTACAACTTTCATATCGATATTAAGTCGTTGATTTAACAATCTGACATAGTCAGAAGCCATACCCTGATAGCGCCGATTGTCAATAAATTCGAAAGGAGCGAATTCGGGATCAACACCAAGACGAATCTCCGGATGCTCAGCTAACCACCGTTGCTCTTCCTCGCTGAGAGTCACTTCCGTTAATATCTCTTTGTAATTTTCAGGTAGCCAAGTGGAATTAAAAGTGTGTAGATCGCTTTCCGGTAGGCTTTGTATCGCTTTGTTTAGAATTGATACAAGTTCTGGCCAATCATTTCTTACCGCGATACTTTCAGGCGAATTATTTCGATCAAAAACTGCGGCATATTTCAAATTACTGAGCAAATATTTTGTTCGCAGATAATGCCCAGCACCAAGAAAGGTAATCGCTGCATCGGCCTTGCCAGTTGATACAGCATTGAGCGCGTCAAGCATCGTGTCAAAATAGAGGGGTTTTATGTCGGGGTATTTTTGCAGTACGGTATTGACGTATTGATAACCTTTAACAAGGGCCACATTTTTTCCTGGTAAATCATTTCTGTGGTTGATTGTCCTATTTTCTTCTTGGGTTATGATAACGAGCGATTTGAGCAAATAGGGGTGGGTAAAATTAAACCAGGTTTCACGCTCTCTTTTATGTACCATAGTCGCAACGAGATCGACTTCTTTGTTTTGCGCGGCGTGGTAAAGGTTTTTCCAGGTTTTTTCTTCAAAAATCTCAAACTCAATTCCCGTTTTCTTTTCTAGCACACTCAGTATGTCAACAGCGATACCTTCCAAATTTCCCTGTTCGTTAATAAAACTGTAAGGAGGAAAATAGCCATCAAAAGCAATGCGTATGGATTGATGTTGTTTTAGCCATTCACGCTCATTTTCATCCAGCAAGAGTTCGATTGAATTGTTTTGTGCTAGCACCTTGTTACCCGCGATCAAGGAGAGTAATAGGAAAATTGATAGGGCCAGACAATTTGGCTTCATAGGCGTAATTTATTGGTGAGACGTGAATTAATCTTAGCGTGCGAAGGGGCTTGTATCCAGTATCTTAAAAAAGACTATTTGACAAGGGAGAAGACTTAATTTACGTGCCACATTGAAGGCACTATAATTGTGCGCGGCAGCTTAGCAGTGAATTGAGAAATAAAGTGTCAAATATCTACAAGGGTCTTGTAGGTGTTGAGTTGGCGCGCTATTGTCAAACGGCAATGAGCCGAACGCATACTTGGGTCTATTGGAGCATTAAATTCAGGCAATCACTGGATAATTGGAGCAAACTTTGAGTCAATCGAAAACGAAGAGAAATATCATTGCGTTGATAGTCGCTGTGCCAGTAATTATCGTACTCTCACAGTTTTTCTCTTTCTTTGACACCGACGATAATTTTTGGGATGCCGCTGTTCATATACACGGCCCTCACAGGGAAACTTCGCTTACCCTTCTTGAAAATTTGCACGGGAAATGGAAGTTCAGGAAGGGAGATGAACTGGCTTGGGCTGGCCGAGAGTTTGACGATTCTTCCTGGTCTGAAATTGGTGTGCCCGACTTTTGGGAAGGAGGCAATAATACAGATTATGATGGTTTTGCCTGGTATCGCCGTCATTTTGATTTAGATGAAAGCGATTTACAAAAAGCACTGATATTGCAGTTGGGCAGGGTTGATGATGTTGATGAAGTTTACATCAACGGCAAGCGTATTGGCGGTACGGGAACCTTTCCTCCCACTTACATTACAGCATACGACAAATTTCGAAGTTACACGATTCCACAAAGTGTGTTGGAGGTGGGAGACAATCTAATCGCTGTGCGTGTATTTGATGCACAGATGGGCGGCGGAATTTATTCGGGTGAAGTAGGAATATACACGTCAAATATGCCTCCGTTTATTGTAAATCTAGAAGGAGAGTGGCAATTTAAAATAGACAAGGATGGGGATTTTTCATCCATAACTGTACCGGGAAACTGGGAAAATCAGGGTTACAATTATGATGGAATGGCTTGGTATCAAAAACAGTTTGGCCGGGCTAATGTTAGCGCTGAAGAAAAGTTAATTCTGCTGTTAGGTAAGATAGACGATACCGATGAAGTAAAACTTAATGGTGAATTGATAGGAAGAACAGGAACCTTATCTAAAAAGGATCACGAAGTAGATCCAGACTACTATCGCATTAATCGACGTTATGAGTTTCCTGCATCCTTGCTTAAAGAAAACAATGTGTTGGAAGTGAGGGTACATGACAGCACAGGTGAAGGTGGTATTTATGCGGGGCCTGTCGGCATTGTAGGTAAGAAAGCCTATCTGACTGCAATTAATGCGGAAGACTAGTTTTAATATTCACTGAGGGTTTTAATACTCTGAATTAGCGTGTCGACTTCGTGGCTCCCATGTAGTCTGTCTATTAAAGTGATTTTTTCCTTGTTTTTACCAAGTGCCTTAAGTGCATACCACCTTTCCTGTTTATGTCCGCTGTTTGAGCTGGCATAGTTTTTTTTATCGAAGCTTTTAAATTGCAGTTTTTTCAGACGCTTTGTAGACACCGGTATACCAATAAAATAGGTGTGCGAAGTAATTTCGCTATTAGAAAATTCAACCAAACGGCTTTTTCCCAATGCAAATAAAGAAGGCACTAAAATCAAGATGCCAATTGGGGAAAAGTAAAGCGGTACAGCGCTTTTTTCTGATAGATAAATTGCAGCAATAATGGCACTAATAATCAATCCGATAATGGTTCCTAGCCACGCCATACCTAGTCGTTTTCCAATGGGCATGCGTACTCGTAAAACACCTGATTGTCGATCGATTTTGAGAAAGCTTTCCAGGCTTTCCAGTGTATGCTCGTTGAATGCTGGGTGATTCTTGCTTAAGGGATAGGGGATTTGTGAGAGTGTGCGGGTTGCGAATACAGGGACTTCAAAGGAACGGTCAATCTTTACTTTGGAATTGAGAGATTCAATATTAAAACGCCAGAGATGGTAGGCGTTTCCACCTTCTATTTCTGATTCTTTCAGGCCATCCGGAATTTCAAAACGAAATTTAACACGTGTTTTCTTATTAAAACTGTTTGTGTCACCATAACCGGTTTCCTGCCAAACAACATTTTCTTTTCGTGTTCGGTTTTTTCCGGAACCACTGACATAGCTATATAGGCAACTTAATGTCACCTTATAATAAGCGTCTGAGGTATAGGGCGTATTAATCTCGACAAAGCCGCCAAAATTTCCGCCAATAGAGCCGGGGAAAGGATCGAGATGCAGCGGTGTTTTACCGTAGTGTCGCCATTGTCGCAGCATTTTAATTGCATACAGCGCCAAGAATATTCCAATTACGGGAAAAAGCGCGAAGAGAAAAATCGGTCCGTTATTTAATTGGTTATCGTCATAAATTAACCAAGCCATTGGGAAGCTCAAACCATTCCAGATGAGCGCACCAAAAACAATAATTACCAAGCCAGCCTTTGCATTGGAATAGATTGGCCCACCTTGCCAATCGGCGTTGGCCAGCCAAGGTTCATTGGTTTTTAATCGAGGGCTAAGCTTTTTATGGCCTTTGACAATGGCCCAAGTGATTACCCCTATGCCTATCCCGCCGAAACAGAATACAAACATGAGGCCGAATATCATAAGACTCCAACGCACATGCCGGTCATAAATGGATTCGTTGGGATTCGCTGGATTCACATAAACCGTAACATCTTGATTTGTGCGTCTTGCTAGATTGAGTGCGTAATAGGTGTCCTGGTGATAACTGCCTATGTTGTCATGACCACTATGAATGCTGATTTTGCTTCCTGTGTAACTTTTTTCATTCCAATAATAGCGGTAGCTTCCGGTAACTTTATAAGTGGTGCTGTCGTCTGATTTGCTCACATCCAGGTTTGCAGACATCACGCGCGCCTGGATCGGTGTCCAGGATTTCATCTCATGGGCTTCCAGCAGTGAGGGTATGGTTTGTAGAAATAGAAAGCCCAAGCCTACTGCGGCAAAAATGCCACCGAAAATCATCATGCCCTTGTTTTTCATTAAACGCCTCTTTGCTTTTGTTATTCTATTATGGTCGGCTTCCAATACTTTGTGAAGTCGCAGGGATAAGGTACACTGCTTTGCATGAAATTTATGCGAGTAAAATCACCTCTTTATTTCAGTTTACAGCTGCTGTTAGCTATCAGCCTTTCAGCGTGTAAGTCTTCATCAGCGTCCACACTAAAATCGCAAGAACCTAATCAAATATTATTATTTTCATCTCCCGACATTCCATCCGAATATTCACCCAAGCTTGTTGGGGAAAAAGTTGTGCGTGAATTACTCGGTCGAGATGAATATATGATGTATGTCACAGATGATTTTACGGGTATTCACTACGCCGAAGCTGCTGTGGGCTACGGCGCTTTAAAATATGCTAATAAAATAAACAACTCAAATCTGATAGCTAAGCTACTTCAACGGTATAACACAGTACCCGGTACTAAAAATCTAAAAGAAGCCGGACATGTTGATGCAAATGTTTATGGTATTTTACCACTTCAAATTTACCTGATTAATAAGGACAAAGCATTTTTACAGCAGGGCTTGGAATTGGCTGATGCCCAATGGCTAGACCCTTTAGACAATGGCATGACGCGGCAGACACGTTACTGGATAGACGATATATGGATGGTGAATAGTTTGCAGCTTCAGGCTTATCGCGCGACGGGAAAACAAAGTTATCTTGATCGTGCCGCCTTACAAACTGAAATGTATCTACAAAATTTACAGCAAGAAAATGGCTTGTTTTTCCACGGCAAACAAGCGCATTTTCATTGGGGAAGAGGGAATGGCTGGGTCGCTGCCGGTTTGGCGGAACTTTTATCTGAACTGCCAAAATCTCATCAACGCTATGAGCCAATAGAAAAGTCTTTTAAGAAAATGATGGAGGCCTTATTAAAATATCAGGCTGGTGATGGTATGTGGAGACAGCTTATAGATAAGCCGGAATCCTGGAAAGAAAGCTCCTCAACCGCAATGTTTGGTTTTGCTTATGTGGTGGGTGTGAATGCTGGCATATTGCCAAAACAGGACTATCAAGTTGCTTACGAAAAAGCGTGGATTGCGCTGTCATCATACATTGATAAGAATGGCAAACTTTCTGAGGTCTGCATTGGAACAGGCCAAAGTCAGGACATAAATTATTATTTACAACGACCTCGTACTACCGGAGATT
>JBNKVX010000082.1:0-14050 GCA_050299435.1 Cellvibrionaceae bacterium
GGTTCTTTCCCTCTACTCTTACTACTCAGTAAAGGGCTACAACCTTCCAACCCGCAAGTGCCCACACGCATTGCTTGCCAATTTGTTAAAGAACCGCGAGGCTACCCCCGCGTCGAGGATGCGCATTATACGCATCTCGCCTGGCTTGGCAACAGATTTCTAAAACGCGAAGAATTCACTCTCAATCGTCTTCAAATGGCACCTGGATAACAGTTCAACAAAACAATCCACTTCAAACCTTTCTGTCAACAAGATGATAGCGCTAGAATGAAGCCCCAAATCAAATAACTCACTTTCATCATGCAGCAAACTAATATTGATGACCCAATACTTTCTGAGCAAATTCAGCTTCTTTACAAACAAACCTGGGGCATGCTCGGCATCAATTTACTGGTGGGTGCAGCCTTCGTCATTGGTATGTCTGCTGCTGTCCCCGCATATCAGCTCGCGATTTGGTATGGATCTCTTTTCTTAATTTTTTCGATACGTTTAGCTATTTATTACACCTACGTTAGAGATAGGCATAAAGAAAACACCAAGCTCTACGCAAATATTTTTACTGCCGGCGCTTTTGTCAACGCACTTGTCTGGGCAGCAGCAAGTGTTTATTTCTTTCAACCAAGCGAATTTGAATACCAACTACTCATAATTTCTGTGCTGACGGGAATGGGCGCAGGCTCAGTGTCATCCATGTACATGTATAAGCCAGCTTTCTTTGCTTACTTTATAACCTCAAGCATCCCATTGGCCGTTTGCTTAATTATTGAAGGGGGAAAGGTCTATTCAACAATCGGTATTCTCATTTTTATATTCGTTGCTTTTGTTTGCTTTTTTTCTTCCCGTGTAAACAAAACCTATGTCGATGCGTTAGTAATACGTAATGAAAACCGCCAATTGGTGAATGAATTGCGAGACCAAAAAGAAGAAGCTGAAAAAGCCAACCAGGCAAAATCAAAATTTTTAGCGGCCGCAAGTCATGATCTACGACAACCGTTGCACGCATTAAATCTTTACGCCTCGATTCTATCTGGCAATATTAGTAAACCCAAAAATAAAAAGTTAGTTGATCAAATTTCACATTCCATAGATGCCCTACAAAGTCTTTTCAATGCTTTGTTAGACATCTCCAGACTGGAAGCAGGCACGCTAATTCCAGAACGCAGAAACTTCAGAATTGAAGCTGTACTCCTTCGCATTATGAATGATTATGAATCTGATGCTCAAAGCAAAGGTATCGCACTAAATGTTCAAACTGACGATTTAATTGGTTATTCAGACCCGTCAATGTTGGAACAAGTCATTCGAAACTATGTATCTAATGCCATTCGATACACAAATTCGGGAAGTGTCACTGTCAAATGCGAAGAACAAGGTAAGCAAATTGAAATAAGCGTTATTGATTCGGGGATCGGAATACCGTCAGATCAACTCAGTGCCATTTATGGCGAATTCTATCAACTTAGCAATCCTGAACGTGACAGAAGCAAGGGACTTGGGCTTGGTCTTGCGATTGTTCAACGCATTTCAAAACTATTGGAACACGAAATAAGTGTTAAATCAGAGAGCGGTAAAGGTTCGACATTTTCCATCAAAGTGCCAATCGGTTCGTCTGCTTCTTTTATCGATCTACCACGGTCTGCTGTCGAATGGATGCAAAACAAATCCGAAACGCGCTTTAACATTATTATTATCGACGACGACGTTGACGTACGTGAAAGTACAGAAGCCCTATTTGTAAGCTGGGGATGCAGCGTGTATGTTGGCGCCATGCCTCAAGACGTCATAGCTAAACTTATAAACTCAAAAATTGAACCAGACGCTGTTATTGCAGATTATCGTTTACGTGGCGGAAGAACAGGCATTGGCGCCATTGATTTGATCAAAGCACAATTTAATAAGGAAATCCCCGCACTGATTATTACCGGAGAGACCGCTTCCGAACCCTTACAAGCCATTCAAAACAGTGGCATACCCGTTCTGAACAAGCCGGTGTCTCCTGCTAAATTCCGAAGATTTTTGGACTCGTTAAAAACGATTTCAAAAGAAAAAGATATTATTAAAAGCTGAAATTAGTAAGCAACACTAACCAGTTTCTACCAAACCCATGCGCTCGGCTTTCAACACCGCCTGGGTGCGGTTACTCACTTCCAATGTTCGCATAATGTTGGTGATATGCATTTTCACTGTAGCTTCAGCCAATTCAAGATCACTGGCAATTTCCTTATTGGACATGCCTTTGGCCATGAGTGAAATCACATCAATTTGACGATCCGTCAAGGCAACACCTTTGCCATTCGCAGCTCCGCCTATACCACTTTCTTGCATAAATACAGGCGGCAAATAAATATTGCCACTCAATACCAGGCGGATGGCATTAATCACTGCCGAACTGGAAGAGTCTTTATGTATAAAACCCATTGCACCGTTATCAAGCGATGCCTTGATATCGGATCGACTTTGAGAAGCACTAAGGATGACCACAGGAACAAGCGGAAAATTTGCCACAATATTCTTGAGCGTCGACATGCCTTCATTGCCAGGAATTTTCAAATCCAGCAATACCAAATCTATTTGAGGATTATTTTTAATACATTCAATTGCCGCATCACTTTCATGCGCTTCGTATAAAACCAAGGTATCTGAGCTTGATACGTCCAGTGTCATCCCATCTTCCAGCACATATCTCATGCCTTCGCGAAACAACTTGTGATCATCAACCAATAAAATATGCATAGTGATAACTTTTATGTGTGAGTTGCCGTTGTGCATTGTTTTCGCTTTAGGTGAGAAAAATCAAGTGAATAATGCACAAGTCAGGCGACAGTTTACTGGTAGAAGTCAAATTTAGGTAGTCTAAAAGTGCGGATCGCTATACTTTGGAGCAGAATAGCCGATTATTTCTTGCTCAAAGTTTTGGTCAGACTATTCAACCTTCATCAGATGATATTTTTTCTTGCCTAGTTTGATTAGATAGTAATGTCCAAACAGCGCTTCATTTACAGGCAAAGCATCGTTTATATCTGCCAGCTTATCCGCACTCAACACATGGGTGTTGATAATAAGTGCTGATCGACTTACGGCATCTTTAACCTGTTTCCCCGAACTCACCAACTGGCCATCGACCAACCACTGACTCAATGATGTACCGTTAAACGCTTCCCTTTTTATGGTTGACGATGGAATTCCGTCTAACATCAGTTGATTGATATCTGCCTCACTTAAAGATTCAGTGTTTCCGGAAAACAACACCTCCGTAATTCTTTCAGCCGCTGCCAGTCCCGCTTCACCGTGGATCATCGCCGTCATCTCTTTTGCTAAAACAGACTGCGCCTGTGGGCGACCTTGAGCACGTCGATCGCTTTCCTCCAGTTCTGCAATTTCATCAACACTCAAAAAAGTAAAATAGCGCAAAAATTTGTATACGTCAGCGTCTGCGGTATTCAGCCAAAACTGATAAAACGAATAAGGCGAAGTTTTGTTTTCATCAAGCCAAATGGTGCCGCTTTCAGTTTTGCCAAACTTTGTTCCGTCTGATTTTGTCACCAAAGGCAAAGTCAATCCGTAGACTTGTCCGCCATGTAAACGTTTAGCAAGATCAACGCCGCCAACAATATTGCCCCACTGGTCTGAACCGCCAATCTGAATGGTGCAATTGTGAGCTTTATATAACTCCGCAAAATCCAACGATTGCAAAATCATATAAGTGAATTCGGTAAACGAGATACCCGAACCTTCCCGCTCGATACGCTGTTTAACTGATTCCTTTTGCACCATATTATTAATAGAGAAATGCTTGCCCACGTCCCGTAAAAAACTGAGCACATCCATATTCCCAACCCAATCCAGATTGTTAACAACAAGGGCAGAATTTGAGCCGCAATCAAACTCAATAAATCGACTCACCTGATTTCTCAGTTTTGCCACCCAATCCTGCACAATTTCCTTAGTATTGAGCTGGCGCTCTTGAGACTTAAAACTGGGGTCACCGATTAAACCGGTCGCCCCCCCCACAAGAGCAATAGGACGATGACCCGCCAATTGAAACCGTCGCAAGGTTAAAAGCGGTACCAGGCTGCCAATGTGAAGGCTGTCGGCTGTAGGATCAAAGCCACAATATAAAGTACGCGATTCATGCAAGCACTTTTCAAGCTGGTCCTCGCCAGTCATTTGTGCCACTAGTCCACGTGCTTTCAGATCCTTTAATAAATTCTTATCAACTTCTGTCATTCAAGATAACCTATCCAAGCTTTAGGGGTATTTCGTGTGTCGTTTGCGAGCACGGAACAATACAGAAATTCACTGTCGAATCAAATACTCATCCGTAAATTCAACGTTTCAGCATTTAATTGGCTTCAGGCCGTGAAATATATGTTTTTTTCTGTTATAAATTTGACAGTTAAAGCCTCTATCTGCAGGAAATTGGAGAAAAGTGACGCAAGCCGCTAAAAATAAAAGAAAAATATCGCCAAAGTCGACAAAGCCAATGGCAAGTCCACTCCGATATTTTCCAAAGACTCACGCCTTGGCGGTCGGCCTCCTTGCAGTCGGACTGGGCGTCGTTGCTCTTTTGCCCAGTAACCCTGCCTCCGCCAAATTGCAGGTACGCACGCTTGATGTCCCACAAATAGACAATATTGAAGACGAAGGCAACCTAATTTGGGAAACAGCAGAGTTTGAGCCTGCTGTGCCTTTTGGCGCAAGCAGTCAAATAGTTGAAACCGTCATATCAGGCGACACACTTTCTGCCTTGTTCCAAAGAGCAGGTTTGAATGACAGAAATATGATGGAATTGCTGGATGGGCATCCTGAGGGCAAACGCTTGGTTAAGCTTTACCCGGGCCATTCCCTCGCCTTTTCTATCGATGATGACAATACACTCCAACAGCTGACTTATACTTTCGACAAACTGAACAGCTATCGCTTTGTTAGAAACGGAACAAGTTTTGAATTTTATGAAGACCAGCGTAAACCCGATGTAAAACTCGCATTCCGGTCTGCCAGTATTGAGCATTCGTTGTTTGCCGCAGGCAAATCAGCAAACCTGGACGATAAACTGGTCATGGAACTGGCAAATATTTTTGGTTGGGACATCGACTTTGCTCTGGATATTCGTGAGGGTGATTCCTTTAAAGTACTTTATGAAGAAACCTTTCTTGACGGTGAAAAAATTTCTAACGGCAATATCCTCGCTGCAGAATTCACCAACAAATCAGATACCTATCGTGCAGTGCGCTACGTCAACAGCTCGGGAACTGCCCAATATTACACACCTACCGGCGATACAATGCGTAAAGAATTTTTGCGCACACCCATCGATTTTGCACGAATCAGTTCGCATTTCAATTTACGACGTAAACATCCAGTACTCAACAAAATAAGAGCACATAAAGGAACGGATTATGCGGCCAACCACGGCACGCCCATAAAATCGACCGGAGATGGCAAGGTGATATTTGCGGGTAAAAAAGGAGGTTATGGTAACGTCGTAATCGTTCAGCACGGTCAAACCTATAAGACTCTTTATGCACATATCAGCAAATTTCGTAAAGGAATACGAAAAGGCGCCCGAGTGAAACAAGGACAAGTGATTGCCTATGTGGGATCCACAGGCCTCGCGACAGGCCCGCATTTGCATTATGAGTTTTATGTTAATGGCGCTGTGCGTAATCCCGTGCGTGTTGCACTTCCAAAAGCGCAATCAGTTCCCAAGGAGGAGATGGCTCGCTTTTTAAAACAAACCCAATCTTTGATGGCCGAATTGGATGCAGGAAGCAGCTACCCAACTCGTCTTGCCGTCAACCAATCACTGCCAGACACACAGAAACTTTAAATGGCGTCAGCCTCAAAAACAGAGCTATTTGTCGGCTTGATGTCAGGTACAAGCCTCAACAGTATCGACTGTGTACTCGTAAGTTTTGACCCCCATCTGAAAATGTTAAGTAGCCTTGAGTACCCTATAGACGAAACTCTTCGTACCGAGATTCTCAATTTATGTTCAGCTGGGGGAAATGAAATTCAGAGAATGGGTCAGCTTGATCGAGAACTCGGTCTTTGCTTTGCTGAAGCGGTGCTTTCACTCCTGAATAAAAATTCACTGAAGCCCGAACAAATTTTTGCGATTGGTAGTCATGGTCAAACAATCAGACATGAACCGAATAATCACGAAAAATCTCATGCTTTTACTTTACAAATTGGCGATCCCAATACCATTGCTGCGCAAACCGGCATTACCACAGTCAGCGATTTTCGACGCAGAGATATTGCATTGGGTGGCCAGGGTGCGCCTCTGGCTCCCGCCTTTCATGATTTCGCATTTTCAACAAAACAAACATCTCGCTGCATCGTTAATATTGGTGGAATGGCAAACATAACCCAGCTCTCTGCGAGCAAGCCTATTTTAGGTTTTGACACTGGACCAGGAAATGTGTTGATAGATATCTATGCACAAAGGTGTTTTGGTGTGGCCTTTGATAAAAACGGAGCACTCGCAGAAAAAGGAAAAGTATGTAAAGCAAGTCTTAAAAACTTGCTAGGTGATCCTTTCTTCAACACTACTCCACCCAAGAGTACCGGGCGCGAGCTGTTTAATGAAATTTGGGCGGCTCAAAGTCTGTCCCCTTCATTGGAGGCTAATGATATTTTGGCCACCTTAACTGAATTAACAGCTAAAAGCGTGAGTGATGCTATTGATCAACACTGCGACAAAAATTCCGAAATTTTTGTTTGTGGTGGTGGAGCTCATAATCACTATCTCCTGGAGCGCCTGGAACAACTCTTACAGAGAAAAGTTGAAAGTACCGATGCACTTGGCCTGCCCCCGGATTGGGTGGAAGCGGCTGCCTTCGCTTGGCTCGCAAAAAAAGCGCTTAATAAGCAAGCAATACACTTGGAATCGATCACGGGTTCAAAAAAGCCCGTTCACTGTGGCGCAGTGTATTTTGCCTAAAACCTGAAGGTTTAAGAGCCTTGGGGATTTGTTTAAAACGCTTCGCGACACTAGCAAAATCGGGCTTACAAAAAAAATATTTTATGTATACTGATCCTGTGAATACCGTTCCTCTTCATAGGGATGTCTTCGCAAACATGATTCTTGGGGGGCTTTGCCCCCTTTTTTATTGGGCTGCGGAAGAGTTGATCATTACTCATCAGGGCTTTTTTAAAAATTTTCCCCTCAACCACGTTAAGAATTTCACAATCCTCCAGCTCGGAAATTCCAATTTAAATTGAGGATCTGTAGGCCAAAACGCTTTAGAAAATTGCATTTTTAAGTCTTTTTTCTCATATAAATGGGTTTTATATACTTTTTTGAATATAAAAATTTAGATTTTGTCCCCCGTTTTAAACTCTTGCTTAAGAGCCTGCGGCACGAAATTCAACCTAAAACCGCCCTGAAACCGTGATTATGACGCCTAACCACAAATCGCAGTGACTTGTAACTTCGTGAACATATAAACCATCGGAATAAAAAATTTAGGCAGTTCTTTATTTTTGGAAATAAGCTCATCTCCGACCCAGACTTATGATGTGATTTGCATGCACATTCCGGGCTATCTAAGATCTATCACCCTGGCAGTGGTCTTTAGACAAAATTAAAAAAACAATCACAGCCAGTGCTCTGAGTTGAGAGGTCACATAAGAATGAAAATAAGTGAGCTTGCTGCCCTACTTCTGGTTTTATTAACATTGGTTAGCATAAGCTTAGGAGCCCAAGCGCAATCCAATACCTACATCTGGCTCGAAGCAGAAAGTGGAGCAGAATACAGCCCCATTGTTGTTAAGAGTCATCCGGACGCATCCCAAAAGATAGCCCTTGCTCCCTGGCAGTGGAATGACGGTGGCTACATTGAATTTGAGATCGACCTACCTAAAACGGGGAATTATGTGTTTTGGGGAAGAATGTCTACACCCTGGAATGCGATAAAGCCCTACACTCTTGTTGTCGATGGCACTGAATACAACTGGCAAACTATTTCCTCAGAACATGAGTTTAACGGCAGCGGTTTCGTCACTTTAGAGTGGCACAATGCCGGTGTTAATATACCGCTTAGCCAAGGTTTACACTCAATTCGTCTTGAACAAAATGAGGGCGGGACCCGCCTTTGGCTAGATAAAATTCTTCTTACAGACAATTCTGTTTTCGAACCTTCAGGATTAGGTGGTACTGAAAGCCTTAGCTATCCCAGCAATAATTGGAAAGCGGCAACCGTTCAAAATAATGGTTTTCTGTCCATCAACAATGCGCAACTCGTTAATCAAAGTGGCAACGCCATTCAACTTCAAGGGGTGGCCACCCACGGCTTACAGTGGTTTCCCATTATCGACAACGCCACCATTCCCAACTTGGCTGAGCATCTCGGCGTGGAAGTTGTTCGGCTCGCGATGTACATTGAAGGCTTCCGGGATGATGGTGACTACTGGGGTGGATATATGGCAGAACCTGAGTTGATGATGCAGAAGACTCGATCGGCCATTGAGGATGCTGTAAATGCTGGTGTGTATGTGATTGTTGACTGGCATATTCACAATGACCCCTCAAAATTTACCCAAGCAGCTAAAGATTTTTTTGCTGAGATCTCTGCAGACTACGGTCACTTACCCAATATCATTTATGAAATTTGCAACGAAATTGAGCCCGAAGCAATTGGTTGGGATGTTGTAAAAGAATATGCCAATGAAGTGATTCCGGTTATACGTGCAAATGACCCGGACAACATCATTATTGTGGGAAACCCTGCCTGGAGCCAACGTGTCGATCTCGTGGCGCAAGACCCTTTGACTTATAACAACCTCATGTACGCGTTTCACTATTACGCAGGCTCCCATGATATCAATACGATGTCCAACCGTGTCTTGCAAGCCATGAATGATGGTATTGCCATATTTGTATCAGAATGGGGCACCTCTAGTTATGACGTAAGTTCATCCAATTTTGAAATTGCAGAACAATGGATGAACTTTATGAACACACATAAAATTTCCTGGACTGCGTGGTCAATGAGTCCTCGTGATGACGCCTCTTCGATGTTGATTCCTTCCAGTAACATGGCGGGCCCCTGGGATGACAACGATTATTCCGAAACCGGTTTGTGGTTTAGAGAATGGTTTGATGCACCAAGCGGTTCTCATTCTGGATCCACTAGCTCAAGCAGTTCAAGTTCGAGCAGTAGCTCTTCAAGTAGTGCCTCTTCGAGTTCGGGTTCCACATCAAGCTCAAGCAACTCCAGTAGTTCAAGCTCTTCCGGTACTGGCAGTACAAGTTCATCGTCCTCCAGCTCTTCCAGCTCAAGTTCTAACAGCTCGTCATCGTCATCAAGCAGTAGCTCATCAAGTTCAAGTTCGAGCGGCTCTTCCAGTTCAGGCTTGGCCTGTGAAATCGAACGCGAAGACGTGTGGGGAAACGGTTTTGTAGCGCATTTAAAAATTTCCAATACAGGAAACACAGCAATCAACAATTGGAAGTTCACGATTGTTTTGGGAGAGGGGGAAGACATTACTTCTAGTTGGAATGCGGTAGTAGATAAAAGCGGTAATAAAATTAGTGCCAAAAACTATTTTTATAATGGCACAGTTCAACCTGGACAATCCATAAACTTTGGAATCCAGGGGAGTCACAGTGGTAACCATCAGACTCCAATTTGTCAGTAGAAGGCAACGAAGAATCTACGCTCAACAGTGCGCAATATTTTGCACATCCCTATGAAGAGACGATATCGAGCGCATAAAAAAAAACACAAAGATTTTCTTGCCTTATTAACGAAGCCCCGCGCCATCGCGGGGTTTTTTTTCTGCATAATTTGATTTTATGTATAGGGCTTAACCAATTGTTATTAAACAAGCATATACACGTTTTTAATAACACGTTAAGCTTACAAAGACAGTAAACCCTTTAGAAAATAATAGTTAAAATTCATTATGCCATCTAAACCAAAATACCCTTTGTTGTTTGGCACTCCAGGATGGCGACCGTTTATTTATATTCTATTTAGCGTATCTTCATTATTTTTTAGTCTTAGCTCCTTGGCTGATACGCCCAACTCTCTTCGTTTCGAACATATCATCACAGAAAAAAATCTCTCTATAGCTGAGACTAATGTAATTTTTGAGGATAGCTTTGGCTATATTTGGTTTGGAGGAAGCAATGGTCTTGCAAAATACAACGGCCACTCTTTCACAATTTACCATCATGATGCCGGCGACCCAAGCAGTCTTAGCCACAATTATATTTGGAAAATTATTGAAGATTCGGACAACAATCTTTGGATTGCTACCCCTAACGGTATAAATCGTTACAATCGCGAAGCTGACGACTTTTCCTCATTTACTGAAATCGAAGGAGATGAACTCGACGGTGCAAGCAACGATGTTTACACGATTTATGAAGATTCGCAGGGCGTATTCTGGCTCGGCACAAGAATCGGATTACAAACTTTTGATAAATCCACAAAAAAAATTAATCAAATTAATTATGAAAATAAGAAAAATGTTCACCACAGTCAAAGAAGTGTAATTAGTATTTTTGAAGACAGTAAAGGAAACATTTGGGTCGGCACAGAAAATGAAGGGCTCAATTTTATAGACCGTAAAAGCAACTCATTGGTATCTTACCCTCTAAACAACACGGATCCAATCAAAGGCATCAGAGATATTGAACAAGACCACTCTGGTGACATCTGGTTTTCCAGTAATAATGGCCTACATAAATTTAATCCAGAGAAAGAGAGTTATCAGTATTACGCTCACGACCCAGACAAACCAGACAGTCTAAGCAACGACAGAATATGGAGCATGTATCTCGACAGCGACGATACCCTGTGGATAGCCACTGACCAAGGTGGTTTAAATGTTTACGATCGTAAACGCGACAGTTTTATTCACCATCGACACACACCTTACAACAACTCTAGCATCAGCAGTGACCAAGTACGCGATGTTATGGAAGATTCAAACGGGAATTATTGGATTGCGGTGTTTCCTTCAGGTGTAGACTATGTCAATCGCTCTACCTCTTCTTTTGAAATATTACGCAACATTCCTTCAGACGAAAACTCACTGAATCACAATGCCATCACAGCAATTCGACCGTATAAAGATGGAATGATTTGGATAGGGACAGAAGGTGGATTGAACCTTTACGACAGAAACAAACAGACTTTTAAACACTACGTACATAATCCGGCGGATCCAACCAGCATCGGCGCCAATGCCGTGCTTGCTATTGAAGAAGATAGCGAAGGTGATTTTTGGTTTGGAACCTGGTCAGGAGGCTTAAATAGATACGACCCCCTGACAGATTCCTTTACGCGATTTATGCCGAATGACAATGATGGCAACACCGTTTCTGGAATTTATATATGGGCTCTGCACTCTGACAGTCACGGCATACTCTGGATTGGCAGTCAAGAGGGGTACATTGACACCTACAATCCAAAAACAAAAATGTTCAAAACATATAAATCGGATCCAAACAACCCAAATGGTCTTGGCCAACAATTTATACGCACAATTACCGAAGATCATTCGGGCACCGTGTGGATCGGTTCATTAGTAGGTTTAAATAGATACAATCGCGAAAGCAATACTTTTTATCGTTATCTAAATAATCCAAAAGATTCCCTTTCTCTTGTAAACAACTATGTCATGGCAATTTTGGAAGATTCTAATAAACAGCTTTGGTTAGGCACACAAAGTGGATTGAGTCATCTTGATAGAAATACCGGTCGCTTTACCAACTTTACTGTTAAAGACGGCTTACCCAACAACACTGTAACCAGCATACAAGAAGATAATAATGGGCGACTGTGGCTGTCGACCCTAAATGGAATAAGTCGCTTCAACCCAGACACGCTTACTTTTCTCAACTACTACTATGTGAATGGGCTCGCTGGAAATATTATGAACAAGGACGCAAGCTATTTCAGTGATAATGGGGAACTCTTTGTTGGCAGTACGCAAGGTATAACTATTCTTAAACCCGATACCATTATTGAAAACAAGAAAGTCCCCCCGTTACAAATTACAGGATTCAAAATTTACAACGAAGTAGTTCATCCCGGCGATGAATTTAATATTTTAGAAAAAGATATCAGCCTAACAAAAAAAATCACCTTAAATTATGATCATTCCATGTTCACAATTGAATTCGCAGCACTCAACTATCAAAGTCCGGAACTCAATCAATATAAATACAAACTGGAGGGGTTTGATCAAGATTGGGTTGATGCGGGAAATGAACATAGTGCGACTTATACCAATCTCAACTCGGGTCAATACACCTTTAAATTTATCGGTTCAAATAACGACGGTATTTGGCAGGAACAACCCGTTTCACTAGACATTAAGATTCTACCTTCACCCTGGGAAACACCTCTAGCGAAACTCGGCTATGTATTAACATTTGTTTTTATTTTATGGCAGTTTTTACGAAGTCAAAGAAAGAAAATTGCACTTGAGCAGGAAAAAAAGCAAGTTAGCCGTTTAAAGTCTATAGATAAGATTAAGGATGAATTTCTTGCTAACACCTCTCACGAGTTACGCACTCCGCTTAATGGCATTATCGGCCTCACCGAAGTTTTAATTGATGATACGACCGGACAAATCAGTGAGCTTGCGCGGCACCAACTAAAAACTATCGCTGCAAGTGGAAGACGTTTATCCAGTCTAATTAACGACATACTTGATTTTTCCAAAATAAAAAGCAACGGCTTAGTGCTTGATCTGCAATCGCTTCAACTGAACCCGATTTGCCGCTCTGTCGTTATACTAACGGCACCTTTGGCTGATCAAAAAAATATTAACCTAGTTTATGAAGTTCCCGATAACTTACCTCCAGTAGTCGCTGACGAAGATCGCCTACAACAAATTCTTTATAATTTAATTGGAAACGCAATTAAATTTACGGATAGCGGCTATATCCGTATTTATGCCTCAGCCGACGAGGAATTTGTTAGTATCTCGATAGAAGATTCCGGCATTGGTATTCCATCCGAAGCCCAGGAAAAAATATTTGATTCTTTTAGCCAAGCCTATGGAAGTGCTAATCGCGAACACGAAGGAACAGGCTTGGGTCTGTCTGTAGCAAAAAATCTGGTGGAATTACACCACGGACAAATATCAGTTTGCTCCGAGCCGGGAAAAGGTTCCACTTTCGTCTTTACTTTGCCCATATCAGACAAAAAGCCCGTTGCTTCGCGGGACCAGGAACACTCGGACCGGATCAACAAAGTAATTGAAATAGTTAATACCGACGAAAAGGAAGAAGTAGTAATTGACTCCCCCAACCTGGAGGCACGAAGATTCCATATCTTGGTGGTTGACGACGACGAAATTAATCGTCAGGTATTATTGTCGCAATTATCACTACATGACTATCGGCTCAGCGAAGCAAGCACTGGAGAAGAAGCTCTCACCAAGGTCTTCAACAAAGAAAATAAAATCGATTTGGTGCTACTGGATGTCATGATGCCAAAAATGACAGGCTACGAAGTTGCCCGAATTATTCGAGAACAAAAGTCCGTCCACGACTTACCGATTATTTTTATTACCGCAAAACATTTGGCCGCCGATCTCGCCGAGGCCTTTATGTCCGGGGGAAACGACTTTCTGGTCAAACCAGTATCAAAGAATGAATTATTGACGCGCGCCAAAACACACTTACAGCTTCTTGAGTTCACGCGTGATCTCGAAGAGCTGGTCAATGAAAGAACCAAAACATTAATCGAAGCCCACAATGCTTTGGAATCGTTAGACAAAATTGTCAACCTGATAAATCAGGAGACCTCGGTCGATGGTCTGGCCAATGTGCTACTTGAAGAGTCTCTCAAATTTTTCGACCAATCTACCAGCGCTGGCTTCTGGCTCATTCATAGAGAAATGCAGACACTAGATCTCATTTCTATCACCTCTGAAGGCGATAAATCTTACTTATTCAAGAACAAGATTCAAATTGATGACAAGTTAGATGATGAAGGCGGACTTGAATTTGCAAGTGAGGAGCAAGTTTACACAGTGTTAGGATTGAACGGAGAAGACGACCGTGAGAAACAGGAGAGGG
>JBNKVX010000083.1:0-13977 GCA_050299435.1 Cellvibrionaceae bacterium
GGGCAAGTTTGTAGGCCTGGGACTGGACGAAGATCAGCAAGCAGCGCTGACAGCGGCACGACTTAACCAATGGTGCAAGCAAATATGTGAGGAGTTTGCATTGGATTGCGATGTAAGCGAGCTTGAAGATTAAATTCTTCTGAGGATTAAATAGCATGCCAAAAGAAAATCGCGGCCCCATTAGAGCTATTCGCGCAGCACAATATTCCTGGAAAGGGCTGAAATCTGCATTTCACAATGAAGAGGCATTTCGTCAGGAGCTGTTTCTTGCCTGTATCGCGATTCCCCTGAGCTTTTTTTTACCGGCCAGCAGCAATGAAAAAATTGCATTAATTGCAGTCACACTGCTTGTGCTCATTGTGGAACTTTTAAATAGTGGAATTGAAGCCGTAGTCGACAGAGTGGGAATGGAAGAACATGAATTGGCTGGGCGGGCAAAAGATATGGCGTCAGCAGCGGTGATGTTAACCCTTATTCTGTGGGCGGTAGTTTGGGCAGGTATCTTACTTTTATAGCGAGGTATTACCTTAACCGCAGTATTTCCGCTGACTGAAACAATTTAATAAAATCTATAGTGATATAAATGGAAAGAGAATTAGCTGATCAAATGCGACTGGGGATGCGTCGCCTTGCGTCCGGTGTGAGTATCGTGACCGCCAAGGATGAGGCGAATAATCGATTGGCCATGACGGCTTCGAGTGTCACGTCTATTTCCGATGAGCCGCCATCCCTATTGGTGTGCATTCATCAAAATTCCTATTTGGTTGACGCTATTCGCGGCACACGTGTGTTCTGTATTAATTTACTTTCCCGAGATCAGAAGGATATTAGCGTGCATTGTGCGTCATCCGTGAGTGAAAAAGATCGTTTTACCTTTGGTGAGTGGGAGCGGGATGAAAATACAGGCTTACATTTTTTAAAAGGTGCTCAAGCTGTATTTATTTGCGAGTTAGTTAATGAAATAGAGCACGGAACGCACTCTATATTTCTTGGTGATATTCGCGCTGTTCTTGCGGGCTCAAATCCTGTTGACCCACTGATTTATCTAAATGGGGATTATTTAGGATAGGCAAGGTGATAGTAAAACAAGCCCCTTTGCCTGGTTCGCTTTCCAAATCAATTTCACCTTCATGGTGTTCGCTGATAATAAAATAACACACGCTTAAACCAAGGCCGGTGCCCAGCCCTGTTTTTTTGGTTGTAAAAAAAGGTTCAAAGATATGTTCTCTTGCTTGCGCGTCTATGCCCGGGCCGTTGTCACGGATTAAAATCTTTACGGATTGGCCTGCGTTGTGGGCACTGACGGTCACTTTTGCATTGAAAGAGTTTTCATAATACTCACTTTCAAACGATTGCAGGGCATTGCGAATTAAATTGATGAGCACCTGTTGAATTTCAACGGGAGCACATTCAACGGATTTAAGATCACTGGCAACATCCAATTCAATATTAGGGATTTCCTTGCTTGGAAACTGTGAAGGTTTAACGCTGTTTAAGGTAAGTTCAATTGTGTGATTGATAAGTTCCTTCAAGTCGGTTGATACTTTGGTAACCGAGCTGCTACGTGAGAAATTCAGCATATTTGTTACGATTTGCGAGGCGCGGTCTCCTGAAATTTTGATGTTATCAATAAAAGACAAAATATTGCGTTGATAAAGATATTTGTGCACATCTTCAATTTTTATTCCCAGTTCTTCAGCACATTCTCTGTTAGCTTTGAGGTTAATAGAAGTACGGCGCTTTATATTTTGAACGTGATGCACAATGCCAGCTAAAGGATTGTTAATTTCATGCGCGAGCCCGGCAGCCATCTCGCCCAAGCCCTGCATTTTATCGTTTTGAATTAAGCGATTTTCCATATGCACTCGTTGACTGACATCCGTTGCCATTACTACCGCTTCTTCCACTTGATCTGAAATGATGAGTGGATAAATCACGATGTCTGTATAGTGTGCGTTGGAGCCGTGGCCCTGTTTGATATTTTTTCGATATTGAGCTTCACCAGTAGATACCGTCTTTTGAATATCTTTTTTGGTTACAGGTAGGGCGGGGAATACGCTTTTAAGTTTGCGCCCAAATACTTCGTCTGATTTTAAGCCTGCGGCATTTTCAGCAAATTTGTTCCAATGAGTAATGCAGCCATCCGGAGATACACCAATAAGTATGGATGGCATGGAGTCAAGAAATCCCTGTAGGTAGGTTTGTGTTTCTTGAAGTGCAATTTCTGTTTCCTGATGCCTTTCTATCTCTCTGTAGAGTTGTTTTTTTGTGAGCGCTAGATTACCTTGGTCCGGGTGGGCTTGTGACTCGCCACTTCTTCTTTTGTAGTAGATCATTTCTTGTCTTCTTTTTTTAAGAAAAATGAAAACCAGGAATGCGGTCTGGATTAAGAGCAAGGCAAGGACAAAACAAAACAAGAGTTCGAGGTTCATAAGAGAATTCTACTCCCGCCAAATTAACAGTGCCAGCCTGCTGTTTGGCGCATTAATCATTATTATGAGTAGTTAATTTTCTTGTCCGAAGTTCGCGGTGGATCACAGGATGAGAAGATTATATTGGCGAAATCAGTAAAATAGGACAATATTTAGCATATATATCAAGGATTTAATATTCTAAAACCAGATACCAGGGCGCACATGTGATATTTGATTACGATGAACTCGGTAGAGCGATTTTATTTTTTGACTCTGACGGGAAGATCTGCAAAGAAATGCACAGTTCAGAATTTGAAGCGATTCTGGATGGCTATGTGCCTTTAAAAGATTGGCGCAACAGGGAGTTAAAAGCGGCATTTGTAGAAATGGATTCTGAGTACCTCGTTCATTCCACTATTTTTTTTAAAGTTGCTTTTACTGAGAATGGAGAAATTGATCCAAATTGGAATCTCCCTCTCGATGCGATTGTGAGGGCTTCTTCAGAAGGCCCGGATCTGGGAGCAGGTCCCATTAAATTGGCTTGTGCCAGCCAGTGCCCCATTATGCATTACCGTGATTATTTATGGGATCCGGATTTAAGAAAAAATCGGGGGCCGCTCTCATTAATTAAAAAAGTCATTAAAACTAATCGCTTATCCATACAATTTCGTGACCCTCCTGAAGATCATAGAAAAGCGGAAAGTGCTTCTTCTACTGCGAATGCGGCTGTGCCGGATATGAACGCATTTGCAGAACAAATGCGCCGTGATTACACCGAAGAAATGCGCAAACAAATGGCGCAACTAATTAAGGAAAATCGATTAAAAGATACCGTTGCTGCTAATGAATCGGCTGACGAGATTAAAGCGCTAAAAATCGAGCATGCCAATCAAATGGATGCCTACCGAAAAATTTTGCAGCAAAAAGAAGCGGAGCTCAAAGAGGCTGAGACGCGTAACCAAATGATGCAAATCACTATCGATGGTCAAGCGAAGAAAATTGAAGGCCTTCGCGAATATTTTGAGCATAAACTTGAAAAAAGCCAGGGGCAGGAATTAGAAGAATTGCAAATGCTACGCGAAAATTACAATGCAGAATTAGAAGCAAAAATTGAGGCTGCGACCACTGAATTAAAACAATTGTTACAAATGCGTGAAGTAGAGTTGTTGTATCGAAATGAACGTGAATCTCAGTTGCACGAAGAAATCACCCGCTTACGTAATGAGATGCAAGAGCTAACCGGCAATACCGGCGATAAATTACTGCAAAAAATGCTCGCAAAAGGCATCAGTTTTGTAACCTATCAGCCTGGCGCAGGTCATATCACCGTACCGGCGGGTGAAATTCCGCGCTTTATGGAGAATCCCGTTGCCTATGCGGCACAATCTTGTGGTGTAAATGAAGAACACTACAGTGCATGGTTGGAACATTATCAAGCGCCTGTTTGTAATCGTCTTGATGAAAACAAGCAATCGTGTGGTGAGAATATTGAACGTGTCAGTTCTCCTGCTGACTTCCACATCGGAATAGGTGATCGCTGCGAGCAGCATAAGGAATTAAAAGGTGCGCATCTCACCGTGGTATCCGCCAAACCCTGAATTATTACCCGCAGATTGGTTGAACATGCAGCCTAAAGATTTGGCTGTATTAGCTCCCTTGCAAACAATAAAGTGGGCGCCTTTTGAAACTCGTGGATTGCGATTAAGTCTGAAGCGCGAAGATTTGCTGGGTTATCAATTGGGTGGCAACAAAATTTACAAGCTGTATGGCCATCTAAAAAAAGCACAGCAATTAGGAATCGAGAAAATTGCTAGTTACGGTGGGGCCTGGTCGAATCATTTATTGGCCTTGGCAACGGCCGGAAAGCAACTCGGATTTCAAACTCTCGGGTTAGTGAGAGGGCAAAAATCTGATTTTGAAACGGCGATGATTTCAGACGCGCGCGCTCAGGGAATGAAGTTTGAATATTTGGATCGAGCGCATTATAGGCAGAAAAACAGTGAGTCGGGCAGACTCTTCCAAGAGAAAATCAATAAGAAACGAGGTGAGCATTATTGGGTGCCAGAAGGGGGTGGTGGTAAAGAAAGTTTGTTGGCCTTGCCCAGTTTGGCACGAGGCATTTTCACACTAAGTGGTGCCAAGGTTGATGTGATTGCGCATGCATGCGGTACCGGCGCCAGTTTGGCAGGCATTATTGCAGGATGTGAGTCCGATACGTTGGTGATCGGCTTTGCTGTCTTAAAAGGTGCAGGTTTTATTGAGAATGAGGTGCGAGAACTGTTGCGTTCTCACATTGTTGCTTGCCCTTGGGAATTAGTCACAGATTGGCATTGTGGTGGTTATGCTAAACTTCCTGGGTATTTGTGTTCTTTTATGGAAAAGTTCGAACGTGATACGGGTGTTGCGCTAGATCCAATTTACACAGCGAAATTGATGTATGGATTAACGCAGCACGCCGAACAGGGAAGGTGGCGCGCAGGCACGCATATTGTCGCCATTCACTCTGGAGGTTTGCAGGGTCGTCGGGGTTGGGCTTGTTTTGACACTGAAAACACGTCAAATTCTATTCATAATTCAATGAGTTAAGGAAGATAAAGGAAGTCGCTGCGTTGATCAGTTCGGAAATTCAAGAAAGCGGAATACTCATGGCGGATGCCATCGATACCGCACAAACACTTTCCCCTTTGAAAATCTTGAGGAAGCCTTTCCTCGAGGACCTATTTCATCACTCGGCGGTGCAAACAGTCTTTGCTGGACAGGTAATTTTTGAAAACGGCGCCTTTGATTATCAGCATATTTATCTACTTCACGGAGATGTTGAGTTGGTTTACTCCAATGGTTCAACAGAATTGGTGAAAGGCCGTGACCAGGTTTTTCCTCTGGCGCATCAGCAGCCACGCCCCTGCCGTGCTCTGGCAAAAAATGACTGCAGTATTTTACGCCTTGATAGTGACCGTGTTGATCGCACGCTCAGTTGGAGTCAAATTGCTGATTATTTGATGTCTGAAATATCAATGGAACGCGATCTCGACGAAGACAGTGAATGGATGC
Source organism: Cellvibrionaceae bacterium (assembly GCA_050299435.1). Taxonomy (GTDB): domain Bacteria; phylum Pseudomonadota; class Gammaproteobacteria; order Pseudomonadales; family Cellvibrionaceae; genus 1162T-S-0a-05. Next base: position 5,466 of record JBNKVX010000083.1, read on the forward strand.
AAACAGTCTTAAATTCTAACCTCTTTTTGAAAGTGCCTCCAATGAATGCCAATCAAATTTTTAGCCGATTGACACCGATGGTTGTGTTGGCGGATGAAGTGATTATTCGTCAGGGTGAAATTGGGGACTGTTGTTATTTCATTAAGGAAGGGGCGGCCGATATTCTAGTGCGAAGCAATGAAACTTCAATGCCTGAAAAGGTCAACGAAGTTGGTCCTGGTCGCTGTATTGGAGAAGATTCGCTCGTCAACGAAACAGTGCGCAATGCTACAGTCAGAATGCGTACAGATGGCGTCTTGATGCGATTGGAAAAAAGCGATTTTTTCCTCTTGTTGCGTGAACCTGTGGTGGAAGAACTCGATGAAAATGACATTGCCGAGCTGATTGAGTCTCCCGTATTCGTTGATGTACGTTCCGACGAAGAATACAGCGAAGGGCACCTGGCATTTTCAGCTAACATTCCTCTCAGTTTATTGAGCATCAAGAAACGTTTGCTTTCGCCTGGCAGAAGTTATGTTTTTTATTGCGACACCGGCAGAAGAAGTCGTGCAGCAGCTTGGCTGCTGGGTAAAGAGGGATACAATGTGTATGCTTTGCGCGGTGGATTCCAGGGAGCCGGCATGGGAGATAGCCTGGTTCACGAATCTGGTTATATTTTGCGCGATGGCGAATTGGTTAGCGGCCAATAATCGCTTCTTTCTCTAAGCCTCTTATCCTGACAAGTTCTTGTCGAAAGCCTATAATGGCGAGCCTATCGAAACTTGCGGTCTTTGAATGAATAGCCAGTTTTCTTGCGTGGGTCTCGTTGGTCGTATCGCCAACGAAAGCACACAATATGCCCTCAAAAATCTTCTCGATTTTTTGTCCAGCCGCAATGTTAATGTCTTGTTGGATGAAGAAACTTCCTCGGTATTAGATGATTCTGATGTAGACATCGTCTCGCGCAAACTGTTGGGAAAAAAATGTGATCTCATTATTGTTGTCGGAGGCGACGGCAGTATTTTGTCTGCGGCGAGGTCTTTTGCCGGGAATAAAGTCAAATTGTTGGGGATCAACCGCGGGCGTTTGGGATTCTTAACTGACATTAGCCCAGAAGAAATTGAAGCAAAAGTGTCTGCGGTACTGGAAGGGAAATATTTGAGTGAAAAACGTTTTTTACTTTCAGCTGAACTGATCAGAAATGGTGAAAATGTATCAAACAACCTGGCTTTGAATGATGTGGTGATTCACCCTGGGCAGTTTATTCGAATGATAGAGTTTGATTTGTATATCAATGGTGAATATGTGTATCGCCAGAGATCGGATGGTTTGATTATTTCGACTCCAACCGGTTCCACTGCCTATGCCTTAAGTTGTGGTGGTTCAATTATGCATCCCAACTTGGATGCCATTGTATTGGTGCCCATGAACCCCCATACACTGACTAGTCGACCCATCATTGTTCATGGAGACAGTGAAATTAAACTTAAAATTCTGGATAAGCAAATTAACCCGCATATGAGTTGCGACGGCCAAACGCATGTTGTGACACAAGAAGGCGATGAGGTACAGGTTAAGAAGGCGACCAAAGAAGTCGAATTAATCCACCCGGAAGACCACAATTTTTACGAAACCTGTCGTTCTAAACTTGGGTGGGCCAGCCATCTTACTCCCGGACTGGCTCTGGGAAAAACTCAAGGGCAGTCTGACCAGGACTTATAAGGTTTATTTTGATGTCCGGTTTTTTTAACAGCCGCTTTGGAAGAGCACTTAAAATTTGGCCTGTGACCATTGCGATTTTATTGCTTGGTTTAATCGGTTATTTACTTCCGAGACTTGGCCTAAATTATTATGCATGGTTTTACTATCCGCCGCTTACGATTGTTGAAACGGGCGATTATTGGCGCCTTATCAGCCCCGCTTTTCTACATTTTGGCGAAATGCATATCTTGTTTAACGGTCTTTGGATGTGGGAACTTGGACGACGCGTCGAATTTTATTTTGGTCGTTTGCATTACTTGCTAATTTTTCTCTTGCTGGCGCTGGCCGCGAATACATTGCAATTTTATGCTGCAAATAGTAATAATTTCGGTGGGCTTTCCGGCGTGGTTTACGGGCTTGTGGGCTTTCTTTTAATTGCACGCTTTGCTCAAGCGCACCCTGTATTGAGAATCGCCGATGGAATCTTTGTATTTATGTTAGTTTTTCTCGCTTTAGGTTATTTGGGTGTGCTTGATTTTCTGGTTGCGGGAAAAGTAGGAAATGCGGCGCATTTGGGGGGCTTGTTGATGGGTTTGTTTTTGGGTTTGATCTATTTTCATAAAGGTTTGATCATTACTTTAAAAAGTAAGATTCAGCGTTGATGTAGTAGGGTGTTTGAATGATTTCCAGAGAGCTTGCCGAAAACCTGAAACCCGAAGTGATTGAAAGTTTTAAACGCGCAATAGAGATTGGGAAGTGGCCAGATGGTCAGGCCTTAACTGATGAGCAAAAAGAAATTTGTATGCAAACAGTAATCGCTTATGAATACCTTCATTGTCCCGAAGAAGAACGCACCGGCTATGTGCCGCCTAAAAACGACCCATGTTCAATGCCAGAGCGTGAAGTTAAGCACGAAGATCGCCCGTTAAAGTGGCAAGACGAAGAGAATAAATCATGAGAGATGCTCAGCCCAAGTCTATTTATTTAAAGGATTACAGTGAGCCTGACTTCTGGATTCGCAAGACCGATCTGGAATTCCAACTGTTTGATGAGTTTACTGAAGTGCGTTCTACATTGTTGTTTGAAAGAAATAATAATGCTGACAAACAGGCACCTTTAGTGCTGCACGGTCAAGATATTGCATTGTTGGAGGTTGCAATTGATGGTGAGTACTTAACAGAGAGTGAATACCACCTTACAGATGAATTGCTGACAGTTGCTAAAGTACCCGATAAATTTGAATTTCATTGTGTTAGCAAAATAAAGCCTCAGGAAAATACTTCTCTGGAAGGTTTGTATCGTTCACGCACCATGTACTGCACACAATGCGAAGCGGAAGGTTTCAGAAAGATTACTTATTATCTTGATCGCCCAGATGTAATGAGTGAGTTTACGACGCGCATTGAGGCCGACAAAATCCAATATCCAGTTTTACTTTCTAATGGCAATCTCATAGAAAGCGGTGATGCAGAAAACAATCGTCACTGGGTGAAATGGCAAGATCCTTTTAAGAAACCTTCTTATCTTTTTGCTTTGGTTGCAGGCAAGCTATCGAATATTGACGATACTTTTACAACACTTTCAGGTCGCGAGGTATTGTTGCGTATTTTTGTTGAAGAAAAAGATACAGACAAGGTGGAGCACGCAATGCGTTCCCTGAAAAATGCTATGCGTTGGGATGAGGAAGTTTACGGTCGCGAATACGATCTGGATATTTTCATGATCGTCGCAGTCGATGATTTCAATATGGGTGCCATGGAAAATAAAGGTTTAAATATTTTCAATACTTCCTGTGTGTTGGCAAATAAAGAAACGACCACAGACGCATCGTTTCAACGCGTTGAAGCGGTGGTGGCACATGAATATTTTCACAATTGGTCTGGGAATCGCGTAACTTGCCGGGATTGGTTTCAGTTGAGTCTTAAGGAAGGTTTCACTGTTTTTCGTGATTCTGAGTTTTCCGCAGACTTAAATTCGCGAACGGTAAAACGCATTGAAGATGTCTCTTTGTTGCGTACGATGCAGTTTGCCGAAGATGCAGGTCCTATGGCTCACCCGGTACAACCTTCATCTTTTATCGAAATTTCTAATTTCTACACCTTAACCATCTACGAAAAGGGCGCGGAAGTTGTACGAATGATTCATACACTCCTTGGGCCTGAAATGTTTAGAAAGGGTTCCGATCTTTACTTTGAACGGCATGATGGTCAGGCTGTCACGATAGAAAACTTTGTTGCAGCTATGACAGATGTGTCTGGTCGTGATTTCACGCAATTTATGAATTGGTACCGACAAGCGGGCACGCCCTTGTTAAAAGTGCGGGGTGAATATGATGCTGAAGAGAAAACCTTCTCGTTAACAGTCAAGCAAAGTTGTCCGCCCACGCCAGAGTGTGCTGATAAAAAGCCTTACCATATTCCTTTGCGAATGGGTTTGGTTGGAGAGGCGGGCTCATTACCCTTAACTTTGCGTGGGCATACTCAAAAGGACTTACCCGAAGACAATACCTCAATCGTGCTTGAGCTTCATGAGGAAGAACATAAATTTATTTTTGAAAATGTTAATGAAAAACCGGTGCCTTCATTGTTGCGTGAATTTTCCGCACCAGTAAAACTGCGTTACAACTATAGTCGTGATGATTTAGCCAAACTAATTAAAAGTGATTCAGATGGGTTTTGTCGCTGGGATGCCAGTCAGCAATTGGCCTTGCAAGTTATACAAGAAGTTATGGAAGCCTTGAAATCGGATCCTTCTCCGAATGTGGATGAACGCCTGATAGAAGCTTACCAATCGGTTTTGTCTGACGAAAGCCTCGATCCGGCAATGCTTGCCTTAATGCTGCAATTACCTACGGAAGACTATATATCCGAGTTGGCGAGCACCATTGAGGTTGAAAGCATCCACTACGGACGCAAAAGGGTAAAGCGAAAGTTGTCGCAAAGTCTGTATTCAATTTTCTTGACGGTGTATCAGCGCCTCAATACGCAAGAAGCGTATAGTCCCGATGCAAAGAGTATTGCTAACCGCAGTCTAAAAAATCTGGCGCTGCATTACTTATTGCAAAGCGGTAAAAGCGAAGCTTTGGAATTAGCCAAGCAGCAGTTTTATATTGCAGATAATATGACGGATACATCTGCAGCGCTGTCTCATATTGTGCACACCGGTGGTGATGAGGCAAGACAGCTTGGGCAGGAGTGTCTAAACAATTTTTATGAAAAATGGAAGCACGAGGCTTTGGTTGTAAACCAATGGTTTTCTATCCAGGCCAGTGATCCTCGTCCCGGTGCGCTAGCGCGCGTGGAAGCACTGATGCAACACGAAGCGTTTGATTTCAACAATCCAAATAAGCTCAGATCAGTGGTGGGTGGTTTTGCGATGCGTAACCCGATTAATTTTCATGATAGAAGTGGCAGTGGGTATGCTTTTCTTGCGCGACAGATTCTAGCTTTGAATAAACAGAACCCCCAAATTGCAGCGCGTTTACTGACACCGCTTACCAAGTGGAAAAAGTATGACGATCAAAGAAGGGATCAGATGAAAAGTGTACTTGAACAAATAAAAGGCGAAGAAAGGCTGTCGCCTGATGTGTATGAAGTAGTCAGTAAAAGTTTAACCTGAGTTTCACACGGGGTGCTCTAAGCTTTTTGTTATGGGAATAAAAAATACAGAAAATAGTTATGGTGGCGTAGCGATCCTGTTTCATTGGCTTGCTGCATGTGGTGTCATATTTTTATTTTCTCTTGGACTTTGGATGGATGGCTTGGGGTACTACGACAAATATTATCGGGCGGCGCCTCATTTGCACAAAAGTATTGGTGTTTTGCTTGTTTTGCTTTTCGTTATTCGATTCATCTGGCGAGTAATTAACATCCAACCTCGTGCTTTAGCTTCGCATAAACCATGGGAAGTGACGATAGCCAAAACGGTTCATTACATCTTTTACCTATTAATAATCGGAATGTTTATTTCGGGTTATTTAATTACGACTGCAGAAGGTGCTGCTTTGGAGGTATTTTCCTGGTTTAGCTTGCCGGCGAGTATTACCGGTATAGCTAATTTGGAAGATATGGCAGGAGAAGTACATGAATTTTTGGCTTACACATTAATTCTATTGGTGGTTTTGCACATGTTGGCAGCACTGAAACACCATTTTCTGGATAAGGATTCAACACTAATTCGCATGTTAAAAACTGGAGATCACAAATGAGTAGCTTGAAAAACTTTATAAGTGCAATTGGATTATTTGTATTCGTGGCTTTATTTTTTCTCAGTCAGCAAAGTCTCGCAGCAGATTATGTGATTGATACAAAAGGTGCGCACGCATTTGTTCAATTTCGTACCAAACACATAGGCTTTAGTTGGTTATACGGTCGGTTTACTGATTTTCAGGGTGAGTTTTCCTATGATGCCGATAAGCCAGAAGCCAGCAAGGTAGCCGTTACACTGAAAACAGCCAGTTTGGCTAGTAACCATGCTGAGCGCGATAAGCATCTGCGAAGCTCTGATTACCTGAACGTCGAAAAATACCCGGATGCTAGCTTTACCAGTAGCTCATTTAAAGCAAGCGGTGAGAACACCTATGAGTTAAAAGGTAAATTGACCTTATTTAATACGACAAAAGACATCACAATTGATGTGGTAAAAATAGGTGAGGGCCCAGATCCCTGGAATGGTTATCGCGTTGGATTTGAAGGAAAAACAAGCATTAAACCCGCTGACTTCGGGGTTGATATGAGTCCCACCGTAGATACGGTTGAATTAACCCTATCCATCGAGGGCATACGAAAATAGGTGTCTTATAACTACTAACGCTTAACCAGCATTATTTAAGACTGAAAAGTTTTATATCGAGAAGACTGGTTCTCACTTTGCGCACCCTGGCTATGCTGGGTGCGTAAAACCTGCCATATTTCACGCTCCCTGCATGGGCCTAGAGACTATTATTAAGGCTCAGATCAACTAATTATCACGTTAACTAATTTGATTTTTCAATTTCATTTAATTGGGCAATACGATGTCTAATGACGACTCTAATAATACCTTCAATGTCATACTTTCTGGCAAAGTTATGGAGGGTTTTGATCAAAACAAGGCTGTTCACGCTTTAGCCAAGTTATTGAATGCCAGTCCTGCACAAGCAGCTGGACTCTTGAAGGGCAAAGCAAAGACAATCAAGAAGCAGGTTACACGCGAACAGGCCTTAAAATATAAACTGCTTTTGGCTTCACATGGCATTCTTTCAGATGTGGGGCGAAATTCAAGCGCTGCAAAAGCGCAAGGAGCCAAAGCAGCTTCGCTTAAATCAAGCCAAACCGGGACTAAATCCAAGCTGCCGCCCAAAAAATCGAAGGTCGTTGAAAACAAGAAGTCCGCAAAGATTTTAGATATTCGGGATGCGCGTAAAAAGCTGTTTGGTGAAAGAAAAACTGAAAGAAAGCCAGCGGTGAAACGTGTAGCGGAGCCAGAACGTCAAGTTAAAAATAAAACGCAAAAAGAGGATCCGAAAACTCCGGACAGCAACATCTTTAAGGGGGTCTTACAGCACAAGACGGCGAGCATGATTCAGCAGTTGGCTTTAGTGGTATCCAGCTCGGCCTTGTTAGTCTGCCTGGTTTTTTATGTCGGATTATTTGTCACAGCGGCTTATTTTGCCCTGGAACGTCTGGTTTCTTTTTTCTTTTTTAACGAAGCGAGTAGTGTTTTTACTGCAAGTTTTATTTATCTATTTCCGTGTGTAATCGCAGTTCTGGTTTGTGGCTTAATGTTGCGGCCTGTGTTGTCATGGAAAATGCGTGCAGAGCGCTTGGAAATTAATGCTAGTAAAGAACGAAACCTACAAAACTTCGTTAAGCAAATTTCAACCATGGTAGGTTCGCCGAGGCCGGATGACATTCTAATCACTGATGAATTTAGTTGCACCGCAGAATTTAAACCAGGTTTACAGGATATTAAAGAGGGTCGCATTCAGCTTCGTGTTGGTTTACCGATGATGATGGTAATGGATATTCCTACCTTTGCGGGCGCAGTCTCCTCGGCGCTTTCACGATTTGACGACAAAACCGGTATGTATATGCTGTTTTTAATTCGCGAAATGAATCAGCGACTGGAAAATGCTTATCAAAATCGTGATAACTGGCATGATGTGCTTGAAAATATTGGAGAGTCCAGGTATGCCATTATTTCGAAGATTCTCACGAGTCTATATCAGCCAATTCTGACTCTGTCTTCCTGGTTTGCCTTTCCTTTCCTGATTTTGGTTCGTTTGGTGAGCGCAGCAACTAGCCGATTGCACTGTTACCGCGCTGACAATTATTTTGCTAATGTGGCTGGTACCCGAAATTTTGTTGCGCACTTTAAAAATACTTATCAGTGCCGACATGCCTACAGTGAGGCAGAAGAGAGTTTAAGATCGGGGGTAGAAGCAAAAAAATATGTCAACGATTTGCCTGCGTTGTTGCTTCACGCTTATAAAAATATTCCCACTCAGGTTTTGAATCAGATTAATGATGAAGTTGTTGAAGATACCAGTAAGTGGGATGACCTTAAGCCAAGTAATCGGGACCGAATGATAGCCGCAGAGGAAGAAGATCACGAAACCATTGTGGCACTTGGGGCTGAAGCGTGGCGCATCTTGCAAGACCTCAAAACAGTGTCTCGTGAATATACCATGGCGTACTACAACTTGCATGGCTACGGTGTAAACGAGCAATCCCTGGTGGATGCGCGAGAGTTAGCGACAACTTCGAATGAAGAGCGTGTGCGTGACGAGATTTGTCGCCAATACTTTAACGGATGGTTTGAGCCGGAACTGTTTTGGCAAACCAATCAGTTG
>JBNKVX010000084.1:0-13504 GCA_050299435.1 Cellvibrionaceae bacterium
CATTTTTATGCCAGACTTTAAATTCTGCGCGCATACGATAATTTTGCGGTGGCGATTTAAATACTTCAATGTCAGGCAACGTAATGGTGTCAAATGTAGCGTGAAGCTCTGAAATTTTATGTTTAAGTTGTTCTTCGTATAAGTCGGGATAGGCCTTGCCAGGTAAAAAATTAAAATGATCCATGCTTACCGATACCAACTAATAACTTTATCAGCACTGACGCTTAGCTTTACCAAATCATTAACATCAATCTTCTGAACCTTGCCAGATGTATCCAACAGTACTTTTTTGGTAGTTTCATCAGCTGCGAGAAAATAAGAGCGCGCTAAGGAACCATGGTTTGTTTGTATTACTCTCGTTAGGTCAGATTGTGCACATGCAATGATCAAGACAAGGGTGTCGTTTTGGTCTGTATGCGCCAGACAATTATTCAGTGCATCCAGCCTATCTCCAATGATGTGTACTAGGTGTAGTCGCATATTTAGAATGTAAGTACCTGCCGAGCTTCTGAAAGCAGGGCGCTAAGCGAAGAGCTGTCAGAGCCAACATAAACAGGACAATTAGCTTCTCTCAATTGATCGAGTTTAAGCTCAAGTTCAGACACCTTTGATATGTCTAGGGTGTTAATTTCAGATTGAATAAAAACGCCTACACTTTTTCCGAAAATTGCCGCTACCAGTGCAAAATCCAAGGCATAGTCGAGTGCGGCTGCAGAAGGATTCCTATTAATCAAAACCAGTAATGCAAGATCCTTAGCGGCACTCAAGGTCAGGCTCCAAACGAAACAACTTTATCTGCTTCATCACTGAGTTCAGCAAACTGTCCCAGTCCTGCGATTTCGACGCAGGCCGGCAACTGTTTTTGTGAAAGGTATTTTGATATTGCAGATGAGCAAACTAAAGCAGTGAGATGGTTTTCTTTAAAAAATTTGTGCCAGTCTGATTTAATCGGGCTATCACTAGCTGAAAACAATTCTACGGCATGTAACGAGAAAAATATGCCGTGTAAATAATGACCCTGGTTGATAAGACTTTTGGCAAATTCCAGGGCGATATAGGAGAAAGGTGAATCAGGAGGGCAAGTAATGTTTAGGAAAAATTTCATTTCGTGTAAAAAAATAGCCCCGCATAAAGCGGGGCTATTACATAAGTCGCTAAAAGATTAATCGTCGCCGCCAAGGAAGCTCAATAGAATCGTAAATATGTTGTACAGCATCACATAGAGGGTGACCGTTGCGCTAATGTAATTGCGCTCTCCGCCATGAATAATTTCACTCGTTTGCCACATGATAATGCCAGATGACAAAAACAAAAACATCACATTTACCGCCATGGCCAGACCACTGATGTTCAAAAACAAGTTTGCAATTCCGGCAATAAATGCCACCAATATTCCTGTCATTAAAAACCCTGTAGCAAAACTCATATTTTTTCGGGTAACCAGAATATATCCAGAAAGCCCAAAGAAAATAATTGCCGTTCCACCCAAGGCCATCAAAATGGGTTCGAAACCAGAAACGTGCAGGTAGTAATTTAGAATGGGACCGAGTGTAAATCCTAGCCAGCCAGTAAGTGCAAACACCCAAAAGAGGCCCCAAGTGCTGTTTTTGGTCTTTTCTACAGCAATCACAGTCCCGATATAGACGCCAAGTGTAATCCATGGGCCGAGGTAGGGCGCGTTAATCATGATTGCAACTGTGGAAACCAGCGCGCTGAACGCGATAGTCATCGCCAAAAGTGCATAGGTATTACGCAATACTTTACTGATTTCAATAGAGCTTAAGCCACTGCTCGTGTTTGTTTGCTCTGTATACAATTCTTGCATTGCTTCTCTCCGTATTAGTCAGAACTGCCAAATATCATAACGAGATCTGCGGGCGTTTCAAGCATTTTCAAGGGGTGACTATCGTATTTCGATATGCTTACTTTTGTCACTGGTGAGAACAGCCAACGAACTTATAAGATAACCCTAAATGGTTTGTGTGTTTGACCTTGGCGCACTAAGATGGTTGCAAAAAAAATGAAAACAAATTGGGGGAATACATGGCGTCTCTAGAGGACAAAAGTGCGCTGCTAAGCGAGTTGAAATTAAGCCGGGAAGAGCCGGTGTTGAAGGGCTTTAGCGGTTATCAAATTATAGGTGCCTCTGTACTTACCAGTATAGTTACTTTACTGCTAACGATATGGCTTGTTGGTGGTGATGAACCAGAAGAGACTAAAGAGGTGCTAAAACCGGCTCAGAAAGTAGCGGAATCCACAAGTAGTCTTGAACCAGAAAAACCAGGAAGTAAGAACACCCCTTTTGCTAACAGCGAGGAAGTGTTGAATGCATCGGGATATATCACCGCTCGACGTTTGGCGACTGTATCCGCAGAAACCATGGGGCTAATTAAATCGGTTCAGGTGGAAGAGGGTATGGAGGTGGAAGAAGGGCAAATTCTCGCCACCCTCGATGACTCTCTTGCCCAAGTGAACCTTGATCTCGCCAAGGCGCGTGTCACGTCACTAAAAACAAGTATAAATAGTATTGAAACTGATTTGGGTGAAGCTCAGCGTGTTTTAGAGAGGATGAAAGCTCTCGGCAAGGACAGCTTTATCAGTGATTCACAATTGACCCGTGCTCAGGCAGATGTAGACAAATTACGGGCTTTATTATCTGCATCAAGAGCTGATATCAAAACTGCCCAGCTGCAAGTCAAGCAGCAACAAGAATTGCTAGATAACCATACTATTCGTGCGCCTTTTTCCGGGGTGGTCACCATCAAGAATGCCCAACCCGGTGAAATAGTTGCGCCAGCCGCAGCAGGCGGGGGTTTTACTCGAACAGGTATTTGCACCATCGTCGATATGGATTCACTGGAGATTGAAGTGGATGTCAATGAGGCGTATATCGGAAGGGTAAAATTTGGCCAATCTGTAAAGGCAAATTTAGATGCTTATCCCTCCTGGGATATACCGGCTAGTGTGCTGGCCATCATTCCTACAGCTGATCGAGCAAAAGCGACAGTGCGCGTACGGATCAAAATTGAAACCAAAGACGAAAAAATCCTGCCCAATATGGGGGTTAAAGTAGCGTTTTTAAAAATGAGCGGAGGAGAGGGACAATGAGTGAAGAGAATTTATTTGTACTGAAGAATGTTGATAAACATTTTATTCGCGGAAAGGAAAGTATCAGTATTTTTGACAATCTGAATCTGGAAATAAAAAAAGGTACTTTTGTTTCAATCATGGGTCCATCGGGTTCAGGTAAAACTACTTTGTTAAACATGCTGGGTGGTGTCGACCGTCCAAGCAGTGGAGAAATTTTATTTGACGGTCGTCCGATACAAAATTTAAGTGAAGGTGAGCTTGCAAAATGGCGAGCAGACCATGTGGGTTTTATTTTTCAGTTTTACAATTTAATGCCGATGCTCAATGCGGAAAACAATGTTGAACTTCCGCTATTGCTAAAAAGCTTATCGAATGCTCAACGCAAAAAAAGTATTGAGGCCGCCTTGAAACTTGTCGGCTTAAGTGATCGTGCACGTCACTTACCCAAAGAGTTGTCAGGTGGACAACAACAGCGTGTGGCAATTGCAAGAGCAATTGTGAGCGATCCAGATTTACTCTTGTGTGATGAGCCAACTGGAGACCTGGATCGTGCAACCGCAACAGAAATTCTGGAGACTTTACAGTTGCTGAACAAGGAGTTCGGTAAAACCATCGTAATGGTGACGCATGACCCCGTTGCTGCCAGCTTTGCCAATGTCGCCTTGCATCTCGATAAAGGTGAATTTATCGAGCAATCGCAGCAGGCGGGTGCCGCATGAATAATTTAACCCTAATTCGAAAAAATCTAACGCGAAATAAGTTGCGTTTGATATTGAATTGCTTTGCAATTTTTATTGCTTTTCTCTTATTTGGTGCCTTGGGTGCAATTAAGAATGCATTTGAATCGGGTGTTGAGCTATCCGCGGATGATCGTTTGGTCGTGGTGAACAAAATAAATTTTACGCAAACCTTACCCTTGGCTTACGCCAACAAAATTAAGTCTGTGGAAGGGGTAAAAGACGTGACTTATGCTAATTGGTTTGGGGGTTATTACCAGGAGCCAAGAAATCAAGTTATGACTTTTGCAGTCGACCCGGAAACTTACTTCAAAGTTTATGACGATGTGCTGGTTTCTGAAGAAGAGTTAGATGCATGGTTGAAAGATAGGCAGGGTATTATTATTGGCGAGCGCGTGGCGAATGCGCGCGGCTGGAAAGTGGGTGATCGCATTCCTCTTTCATCCAACATTTTTTCCAAGCACGACGGAAGTAGTACATGGGAATTTAATGTTTCGGGAATTTTTCGACCCGAAAATCCGCAGACTGATACCAGTTATACCTTGATCCATTACAAATATTTTATGGAAACGCAAATTTGGGGTGGAGACTGGATTGGCTGGTTGCCTATTACCACGCAGGATTCTGAGTTGAATGAGACAGTATCCAGGGCAATAGATGAAATGTTTGCAAATTCACCTGCAGAAACAGAAACTTCAACGGAAGCGCAGTTTAGTAAAGCCTTTATTGAACAAATGGGCGATATAGGTTTAATTATTATGTCCGTTGTTTTAGCCGCGTTTTTTACAATTTTACTGATAGTGGGTAATTCGATGTGGCAGTCAATTCAAGAGCGGACAAACGAAATTGCCGTGCTTAAAACTCTGGGTTACACCGCTAATAAAGTTTTTTCAATGGTGTTGGCGGAATCATTCCTGTTGGCTGGAATTGGTGGGGCACTTGGTTTGTTTGCATCCTGGCTCGCTATCAAAGCCTTAGTACCAATAACTCAGAATTTTTTGCCCGCGCTAGTGCTGGGGCAAAGTGTTGTGTTGTCGGGAATTGTTTTTATCCTCGCGCTGGGTTTTATAACAGGCATTGTGCCCGCGTGGCAGGCGATGAAGCTCAACACCATCGACGCGCTAAATAGGAGATAGATTATGGGACCTGTATTAGCTCAAATTATTGCCGTAATTAAAATGAATATCTTGAGTCTTCCCAAACGCATTGGCTCGTCTTTAACAACGCTATTAGCAGTAGCCATTGTCGTGACGGTGTTACTTGCCTTTATGGCGATGGGTGAAGGTTTTAAAAAAACAATGGAAGGTTCCGGTTCTAGCGATGTGGCCATCATGTTACGAGGCGGTTCACAAGCTGAGTTAAACAGTGGCTTGGGAGGAGATGTGCTTAGTACCGTCTCAAGTGCCCCCGGTATTGCTCAGGATGAAAATGGCCCCATCATTTCCGGCGAATTATACGTGGTGGTTGACGGCTTAAAGAAATCGTCACAAACCGATGCCAACTTACCCTTGAGAGGCATTGGTCCAGCAGGATTTTCCTTACGCAAAAATGTTACGCTGACAGAAGGACGAATGTTTGAAGAAGGAAAAACAGAAATTATTGTTGGCTCCAGCGTGCTCAGTCAGTTTAGTGGTTTTGAACTGGGGAAAAAGATGAATTTCGGATCCACTGAATGGACTGTAGTCGGCGTGTTTGACGCTGGTGGTTCGGTATTTGGAAGTGAGTTGCTTACGGATGTCAGGACATTACAGGCTCAGTTTAATCGTGGGAACTCCTATCAATCTATTCGCGTACGTTTAGACGGTGAAGCAGGCTTGGAGAAATTGAAAAAATTTGTTGAAGACGACCCGAGAATAAACCTGGATGTGATGACGGAACAAGCTTATTTTTCTGATCAAAGCCGCGATATGGGGCGTTTAATATACATGGGCTGGGGCTTGGCTATTTTCATGGCGATGGGTGCTTTAGCGGGCGCTTTAAACACCATGTACACTTCGGTTGAAAGTAAGGCGGTGGAAATTGCAACCCTGCGTGCGATTGGTTTTAAAGGCATTTCTGCGTTTGTCGGCACATTGGTTGAATCCATGATATTGGCAATCATCGGTGGCGTTTTAGGAACATTAATCGCGTTTTTGTTGTTCGATGGAATTAGCACTTCTACGATGGGTGGAAGTTTTACCCAGGTTGTTTTTGATTTTAATGTCTCTGCGAATGCATTTGTGAGCGGAATTAAACTTGCGGTAATTATTGGTTTAATCGGTGGTGTTTTTCCTGCTTGGAAAGCATCAAATATGCCGCTACTCAAAGCCTTTAGTAATTAATAAAAAAATCCCGGCCTGAATGCCGGGATTTTTTTGTCTACGTTTCGGGCTTTTATTGTAATTTTGTAGTGGCTAGCAACACGTTAGAGGTTGCAGAAATTTTCTGGTGAGGTTGGCCGCCACCAATAGAAATTTCAAAATCTCCCGGATGGTAAACGCGCTCCCCGGATTCTTCAACATAACGAAATGTTTCAGGCGGCAAAGTAAAACTGACTTCCTGGCTTTCACCCGCTTTGAGTGTGATTCGCTTAAAGGCTTTAAGCTCACGAATGGGCGCGTCCAGTCCTGAGGTGCGATTGGCAACGTAAACTTGTACAACTTCTTCACCATCAATTGAGCTTGTATTGGTAACTTTTGCACTTATGGTGATACTTTCTTCAAGCTTGCCTTTAGCGGGAAGATCCAGGTCGCTGTATTCAAAAGTGCTGTAACTTAAGCCGTAACCAAAGGGATAAAGCGGTTCATTTTTGAAGAAACGATAAGTCTGGTTAGTCATATTGTAATCTTCAAAAGCCGGTAATTCTTTTACAGATTTGTAAAAGGTGACCGGCAAACGCCCGGCAGGATTATAGTCGCCGAACAAAACGCTCGCGACTGCCGTTCCCGCGTCTTGACCAGGATACCAGGCTTCAATGATTGCCGGAATATTTTCGTTTTCCCAGTTAATTGCCAAAGCACTACCATTTAATAAAACCAATACAGTTGGTTTGCCTAAAGCATGAATGCTTTTCATTAGCTCAATTTGATTTTCTGGCAAACTCAGTTTGGTTCGATCGCCTCCATGAAAACCATCAACTTCGATATCCATTTCTTCGCCTTCCATGCGAGCAGTTAAACCCATTACCATCACCACAGCGTCGGCATCTTTTGCTGCCGCGATCGCATTTTCTTTCAAATTGGGTTTAGGCTCCGCCCACACAAGTTGCACTTGTGCGTCAGCATAGGTTTCTCCAGCAGTGACCTCAAGTGTGTAGGCTTCGCCTGCTTTTAAAGAAATCCATTCTGATTTCTTGGTGCGCGGATCGCCATATTCATCGCGAAAATGATAGGGCGTACTCGCTATCAACTCGCCATTGAGTTTAACTTTGGTGTTACACGTACTGATTACACCAATTTGGTATTCGCCTGAAATAGTTGGCGTCAGCACACCTTTCCAACGAACACCAAAATTGTCGTCATCCATGTCGGTACGAGGGGCTCTATCGCTCCAGTTAATATCCACATTGGATTGAATTTCACTATAAAGCGGCTCACCGCTGAGCTCAGCATTAGAAAAGTAATCAACCATAAGTCCTTTACGCCCATCCTCTTGACTCAGCACTGCTGCAGGAATGGGGTAGAGCATGGGTAATCCAGGGGCCAGTTCCGAACCTTGAGCAAAAACTACTTCAGTGTTTTTAGATACAGCTTCACGTATTCCACGCAGTGGCGTAACGGGATCAGAAGGCACACCATTGTAGTTGCCCAACAACATCAGCCATTGATCTGAATTGGGCCCAATTACCGCGATTTTTTTCAAATCTTTTTTCAATGGCAGCGTATTATTTTCATTTTTTAACAATACGATAGATTTTTGCGCGCTTAATAAGCTCAGTGCTTTATGTTCATCGCTATCCACCACAGAATAAGGAATTTGCGCATAAGAAACTTGCTCTGCGGGATCAAACATACCGAGTTTCATTCTTGCGGTAAATAAACGCTTGATGCTGACATCAATTTCACTTTCCGTAATTAGTCCTTGTTCAACTGCTGCTGGCAAATGTGCGTAAGGATAAATATTGATACCACAGTTCAAATCGGTGCCGGTTTTAACAGCAAGTGCCGCACTTTCTTCAACTGTCTTGGTAATTTTGTGGTGTGCGTTAATATCATTGATAGCGCCACAATCAGACACGACAAAGCCGTCAAATTTCCATTGGTCACGAAGAATTTGTTTTTCCAGTAAATCATGAGCACAGGTTGCTTCACCATTATAGCGATTGTATGCACACATCAAAGAATAGGCCCCACCCTCCACGATGCCCATTTCGAATTGTGGTAAGTAGGTTTCCCACAAATCTTTTGCTGATGCTTTCGCATCAAACTCATGACGTTGTGGTTCAGGACCATTGTGAACAGCATAATGTTTTACAGTTGCAACAGTTTTTAAATATTTTGGATCATCGCCTTGCAAACCCTTAATAAACTGAATGGCAAGCTTGCCGGACAGATAGGGATCTTCACCATAAGTTTCCTGGCCGCGACCCCAACGTGGATCACGGAAGATGTTGATATTGGGAGACCAAAGCGTCAGCCCTTGATAAATAAAGCGTTTATCTTTAGAGGCAAAATCATGATGCTTGGCTCTTGCTTCGTCAGAGATAGCGGTGGAAACCTGAAATAACAGGTCTTCATCCCAGGTCGCGGAAAGACCAATTGCTTGTGGAAATACTGTCGCCAGACCGGCTCTCGCCACACCGTGAAGGCCTTCAGACCACCAGTTATATTCGGGGATGCCGAGACGCTCAATAGCGGGAGCATCATTGATCATTTGGTAGGCTTTTTCTTCCAAAGTCATTCGTTTAACGAGATCGTCGACACGTTGTTCGACAGGAAGGTCTGGATTTAAGTAAGGTAAAGGTGTATTTTTTAAAACGTTTTCATTTTTACTTGTATCATTTGAACAAGAGAGCAAAAAAAGACAAAAAACAGCAACAAAATGTTTAGAAAACAAACAGATATTTTTCATAACTAATGTAAAACCTAACAGTATTTTGATTTATTATTTAAAGCGAGATGTTTGAGTTATTATGCTCGTCTTGTATACAAGAAAAGAGCAAATGGTATAGTAGCGCACCCTCAGAAAAGAATCAGTAAATGACAACCCTTTAGAGATTAAGTAGTCCCCAATGTCAAAGAAAAAACCTAGACGTAGTGAAGCCTGGTTTAATAATCCGGCTGACCCTGGCATGACCGCCATTTACCTCGAACGCTATTTTAATTTTGGCCTCACACTTGAGGAGCTCAAGACCGGCAAGCCTATCATTGGAATAGCCCAATCGGGAAGTGATTTATCACCCTGTAACCGAATTCACATTGAGCTCGAAAAGCGTGTGCGTGATGGCATACGTGACATGGGCGGTATTCCCATTAGTTTTCCGGTGCATCCAATACAAGAAACGGGGAAACGTCCTACGGCGGCTCTGGATCGAAATCTGGCGTTTCTGGGTTTGGTTGAAATACTGCATGGCTACCCACTGGATGGCGTGGTTTTAACGGGCGGTTGTGACAAGACAGTTCCTTCACAGCTGATGGCCGCTGCCGCGGTAAATATACCCGCGATAATGCTTTCGGGTGGACCAATGCTAGATGGCTTTTACCGTGAACGTAGCTTGGGTTCCGGTGCTATCAATTGGGAATGCCGGCAACGGTACGCGGCAGGCGAAATCAATGAAGATGAATTTGTGGAAATTATCGCGTCGGCGGCACCCAGTCCGGGGCACTGCAATACCATGGGCACCGCGTTGACGATGAACAGCTTAGCCGAAGCGCTCGGGATGAGCTTGCCAGGTTGTGCAGCCATTCCCGCGCCCTACAAACAGAGGGCGCAAATGGCGTATTACACAGGCAAAGCCATTGTTGAAATGGTGGAGGCCGATCGTAAACCTTCAGATGTTTTAACCAAATCTGCATTTAAAAACGCTATTGTTTTCAACTCCGCACTGGGAGGATCATCTAATGCTCCAGTCCATCTCAACGCTATTGCCCGACATGTGGGTATTGAGCTGAGTATGGATGATTGGCAAAACTATGGTTATGAAGTTCCGCTTTTAGTGAATTGTCAGCCTGCAGGTAAGTATTTGGGCGAAGCGTTTTACAAGGCTGGAGGTTTGCCTGCGGTCGGCGCTGAATTGTTAAAATTAAAATTACTTGATGAAGAGGCTTTAACGGTAAATGGCAAATCAATTGGAGAAAATTATCTTAATGCGGAAAATTTTAATGCAGATGTTATTCGCTCCAAAGAAAAAGCTTTAAAAAGCAAAGCAGGATTTCTCAATATGTCAGGTAATCTGTTTGATTCTGGCATTATGAAAACCAGCGTCATTAGCGAAGATTTCTTCAAAAAGTATTTATCTAATGCCAAAGATCCTGAAGCCTTTGAAGTGCGTGCCATCGTATTTGAAGGGCCCGAAGATTACCATCACCGTATCAATGATCCCGATCTGAACATCGATGAGTATTGTGTCTTGATCATTCGCGGTTGTGGTCCCTTGGGGTATCCCGGTTCTGCAGAAGTTGTGAATATGCAACCACCCGATGCCTTAATTGAAAAAGGGATTACTACTTTGCCCGTAATAGGAGATGGTCGGCAATCGGGTACCTCTGCCTGTCCTGCCATCCTCAATACTTCTCCGGAAGCTGCTGCAGGCGGAGGATTGGCTTATGTGCAAACAGGCGATACCATTCGAATTGATTTAAAAAAATGCCAGGTTAATGCATTGGTTCCTGATGAGGAATGGCAAGCTCGAATTGAAAATACTCCTTTGGCAAAGCTCGAAAATCAAACGCCGTGGCAGTATATTTATCGCGAAACGGCGGGCCAACTCGATACCGGGGCCTGCATGGATATGGCGACCGAATATCGAAATTTGGCGGACAAACTGCCTCGAAATAATCACTAGTTCAAAAAATAAATCAGGTACAACCAAGCGTTATGAGTAAATTAAAATCTACCCCGGATTTAAACGAGATATTGCCCGAAGACAGCAAGCAAGCAGTATTGATTGGGCGTATCTGGCAAGCCAGTGCAAACGGTCCTACACCGGTTTATCTCAAGAATGGAGATTTACTGGATATCAGTTCACTCGGACCAACAGTCAGCGATTTAATGGAAGAGGATGACTTGGTCAGTAAATTAACTTCAGGAAGCTTTCCAAGCATCTGTTCCCTGGAGGCAGCCTTAAACAATTCGATGTTCTTTAAGCGTGATAACACAAAAGATTACCTGCTCACGCCAATTGATTTACAAGCCATTAAGGCAAGCGGTGTTACTTTTGCTGCAAGCATGTTGGAACGTGTAATTGAAGAGCGTGCTGCAGGCGACTTAAATAAAGCCAATGACATGAGAAAGGAAATTACGGCTGTCATCGGTGATGAGCTTTCTACCATTGAACCCGGTTCTGATTCGGCGCAACGCTTGAAAGAAGTTTTAATGAGCAAAGGTGTGTGGTCGCAATATCTTGAAGTGGGAATAGGGCCCTTTGCTGAAATTTTTTCCAAGAGCCAACCCATGTCTTCTTTGGGGATTGGTAATGAGCTGGGATTGTATCGCGCTTCGCAATGGAATAATCCCGAGCCTGAAGTTGTGCTTGTTGTGAATTCCAAAGCACAAATTAGAGGGGCGAGTTTGGGTAATGATGTGAACTTGCGTGATATTGAAGGGCGTTCTGCTTTGTTGTTGGGAAAGGCAAAGGACAATAATGGTTCCTGTGCAATCGGCCCTTTCATTCGACTCTTTGATGAAAAATTCAGTCTGGATGATGTTGCAAATGCAGATATTGCACTCAGTGTAGAAGGTGAAGATGGTTTTGTGATGAGTGGGCTTAGCTCAATGAGCAAAATTAGTCGCAGTCCACAAAATTTGGTTTCACAAACCATCGGAAATTTTCACCAGTATCCTGATGGGTTCGTGTTATTTTTGGGGACGATGTTTGCGCCGGTTGACGATCGTGAGGAGCAGGGCAAGGGGTTTTCACATAAAATCGGTGATCGTGTCAGTATTTCGAGTCCCAAGCTGGGTAAATTGGTGAATTGGATGAATTATTCCGACGAAATTCCACCCTGGACTTTTGGTACAAACGCGCTGTTTAAAAACCTTGTTTCGCGTGGCTTGATTTAAACGCTTTAAATTACTTTATATAAAATTGCTCACGCTTATGCTGGGCTAACAAAAAAAAAATAATAATACAGTAGGGGAAGAAAATAATGCTTATATTATTACTGTTGTTAAGTGTCGTATTCATCATACTCTTAACAGTCAAACTGAAAGTACATCCTTTTATCGCCTTGTTGCTTGTCGCGATCGTTTACGGATTTTGTGCAGGCATGCCGGCCGATAAAATCATTGCCTCAGTGAATGAAGGATTTGGGAAAACCCTGGGTGGAATAGGCTTAATCATTATTTTGGGTGTCATTATCGGCGCGTTTCTGGAGAACTCCGGTGGTGCCTATGCGATAGCTGAAAAAGTGCTGGGGATCGTTGGCAAAAAACGTGTGCCTATTGCGATGGGCAGTATGGGTTGGGTTGTTTCTATTCCCGTATTTGGTGATAGTGGATTCTTGCTGCTTTCTCCTTTAAATAAATCTTTATCAAAGAAAGCCAAAATATCTTTGGCTGGATCAGCAATTGCATTGGCTTTAGGCCTGACGGCCTCGCACACTATGGTGCCTCCAACGCCGGGCCCAATTGCAGCTGCTGGCATCTTGGGCGCTGACTTGGGTTTGGTCCTATTGATTGGCATACCAATCAGTATTATTGCTTTGACTTTTGGGATAATTTTCGCCTGTAAAGTTGTCGCAAAAATTCAAATTGATCCGGATCCGGATTTAACTGATGAGCAACTTCAGCAGTTAACTAAAAATGCACCATCCGCTGCGGTAGCAAGTATTCCAATACTTGTTCCTATCTTATTGATAGTCAGCAAATCAATTGTTAAAAATATTCCAAATTTAAACGGTTGGTTTATCGATGCAATTTTATTCTTGGGCGAACCCTTCGTGGCCTTATTTATTGGTGTGTTTTTATCGCTCCTGTTGCCAAAAAAATTAAACACTGACATGTTGTCCACCAACGGTTGGGCTGGTAAAGCCTTATCTAGCGCCGCATCAATTATTTTGATTACTGGTGCGGGAGGAATATTTGGAAAGGTTTTGCAGAACTCCGGTATTGCTAATGTGATGGGAGATTTGTTAGATGGCTATAGCTTAGGCATTTGGTTGCCTTTCCTACTGGCGGCAGCAATCAAAACAGCTCAGGGTTCTTCCACCGTGGCCTTGATTACCACAGCATCGATTATTTCGCCTTTGATGGACACGCTTGGTTTTACCACAGGAATGGATAAAGCGATGGTGGTGATTGCGATCGGTGCAGGCTCGGCGGTGATCTCACATGCAAATGACAGTTTTTTCTGGGTGGTGACTCAAATGACAGGCATGGATGTCAAGACGGGTTATCGAACACACAGTCTTGGCACATTGATACTGGGTGGTTCCGCAATTACAACACTTTTTGTGCTCAGCTTAATTATCTAGATTATTGATTAGCTTAATCTCATATAAACTCGCGGGAAAAATTTGTTGACCCGCGAGTTTATTGAA
>JBNKVX010000085.1:0-13398 GCA_050299435.1 Cellvibrionaceae bacterium
GGCGCAGAGATTGGTGATGAAAGTGAGATTTATCCAGGCACTTATATTGGTGAAAAAGTTAAAATAGGCAACAATGCTTTAATTTTTGCCAATGTCAGTATTTATCATGAGGTTAGCATTGGGAAAAATTGTGTTATTCACAGTGGCACGGTAATCGGTTCCGATGGTTTTGGTTTTGCGCCGAACAATAAAAAGTGGCTCAAAATACATCAGCTCGGTTCGGTAATGGTTGGCGATAATGTTGAAATTGGGGCAAATTGCTCCATCGATCGTGGGGCTTTAGAAAATACGATTATTGAAGATGATGTCATCATCGATAATCTGGTGCATATTGCACATAATGTAATAATTGGTGAGGGCTCTGCGATTGCGGGGTGTGCGGGATTCGCAGGCAGTGTCAAATTGGGTAAAAACTGCACCGTGGCAGGTATGGTGGGTTTTGCAGGTCATCTTGAAATTGCCGACAACTCTCATTTTCTTGGCGGAACCATTGTGACTCGAGGAAACAAGGAAGCTGCGACGTTTGCTTCTGCTCCACCGATGACAGAGGTAAAGAAATGGCGCAGGAATTCGGTGAGATACCGCCAATTAGATGAGTGGGTTGATCGAATTGCTGCGCTGGAAAAAAATCAGGAAAAACCTGAATAAAAAAGAATTGAGTATTACTTGGGGTTTGTAACTATGATGGATATTTTGGAGATTAAAAAGTATTTACCGCATCGGTATCCGTTTCTATTAATCGATCGTGTGGTTGAGCTTGAATTGGGAAAACGTATTCTGGCTTACAAAAATATCAGCATTAATGAGGGTGTTTTTGAAGGGCACTTCCCTAATTTTCCAGTGTTTCCTGGCGTAATGATAATAGAAGCGATGGCCCAGGCCTGCGGTGTCTTGGGATTCAAAACGATGGAAAAGACTCCGGACGACGGTTCAATATATCTGTTTGCCGGGATTGATGAGGTGCGATTTAAACGGCAAGTGGTGCCTGGAGATCGCGTTTATATTGAAGCTAAAAAGATCTCTGACAAACGCGGTATTTGGAAGTTTGAGTGCGAAGCCCGAGTTGATGATGAACTGGTTACCAAAGCTGTGATCATGTGTGCAGATCGCAAAGTCAGCTAATAAAAATTCAATGAGTCAAACGCTTGTACATGAAACAGCAATTGTCGATTCGTCTGCAGAGCTTGCTGAAGACGTCAGTGTAGGCCCGTGGTCAATAATTGGACCTGATGTAAAAATTGGTGCGGGTACTCATGTTGCTTCTCATGTGGTAATTGAAGGACCTACCCAGATTGGTAAAAAAAATAAAATTTATCAGTTTTCTTCAATTGGCGGCGATACGCCAGATTTAAAATACCAGGGTGAGCCAACGCGCTTAGTTATCGGTGACAATAACGTCATTCGAGAAGGTGTCACTATTCACCGAGGTACGGTACAGGACAGATTTGAAACCACCATTGGGAATCATAATTTGATTATGGCTTATGTGCATATAGGTCATGACAGCGTGGTGAATAATCATTGTATATTGGTGAATAACGCTGCCTTGGCAGGGCATGTTCAAATTGATGACTATGCTATTCTGGGCGGGTTTACATTGGTTCATCAATTTTGCCATATTGGAGCACATTGTTTTACTGGGATGGGCAGCGCAATTGGCAAAGACGTGCCTGCTTTTGTTATGGTGACTGGCGCTCCTGCGGAAGCTCGCAGCATTAATATCGAAGGTTTAAAGAGAAGAAATTTCACTAAAGATGAAATATCCGAGCTTAACCGAGCGTATAAAACACTTTATCGCAAAGGCTTAACTCTGGAAGAAGCAATTGAAGAAATTCAACACAGTGATTCTAAACCCATTCAGCTTTTCGTTCAGTCTTTAAAATCATCAAAGCGCGGCATTGTGCGCTAATGTCTAAATACCATTCACCATGAGCAAGCCCCTGAGAATTGCAATCGTAGCTGGAGAAGCTTCGGGAGATATTCTTGGTGCAGGTTTAATTTCTGAAATAAAAAAAAGTATTCCTTCTTCAGAGTTTTTTGGTGTGGGAGGAGAAAACATGCTGGCTCTGGGTTTTGAATCCTGGTATCCAATGGATCGCTTGTCAGTGATGGGTTTGATTGAGCCCTTTAAACGCATTTTTGAATTGCTGGCAATGCGCAAGTCAATTAGAGATCGCCTCATCGCGGATCCGCCCGATGTTTTTGTTGGTATAGATTCACCGGATTTTAATTTGGGCCTGGAATTGAAGTTGCGCGAACAAGGCGTCAAGGTTGTACATTATGTCAGTCCTTCCGTTTGGGCTTGGCGTCAGGGACGAATTAAGAAAATCGCTCGCGCGGTGGATTTAATTCTTGCCTTATTTCCATTTGAAGAAGATTTTTATCTGCGTCATAAAGTGCCAGTAAAGTGTGTGGGACATACACTTGCCGATATTATTCCTTTAAGTGTTGATCGTGTCGGAGCGCGAACTGAGATCAATGCGCTGTTGCAGGAAAATGCTCTTGAAGATCATGATCAGATACTAGGGATTTTGCCGGGGAGTCGCGCATCTGAAGTTCGCCTGCATACCCGGCTATTCTTGCTTGCTGCAAATAAGATTTATCAAAATAATAAACAACTAAAGTTTCTTATACCGGCGGCAAATCAACAGCGTTACGATGAAATTAACGCGGTGATAAAAGAATTCTCACAATTACCCATAAAACTGGTTCTCAAACATTCTCACGAAGCAATGGCTGCGAGTAATGTGCTACTTATTGCTTCAGGAACTACTGCCTTGGAAGCGATGCTTTTAAAAAAGCCCAGTGTCATTTCTTACAAGATGTCAGGACTTGCCTTCAAAATTATTAAAAGTATGGCGACAATAGAATTTGTTGGTTTGCCAAACTTGTTGGCAAACCGTGAGCTGATGCCGGAGCTGTTGCAAGATGAAGCAACGCCTGAAAAGCTGGCCGCATCTATTGAAAAACTGCTTCACGTAGATAACACGCTTTTAATTGAAGAATTCAACAAAATGCACCAATATTTGCGGCGTGATGCAAACAAAAGTGCGGCAGATGCTGTAATAGGTTTCATCGAGACAAATAGTCATGAGCCATAATAAAAATTCGCTAGCAGGAGTGGATGAAGTAGGGCGCGGCCCACTTGCAGGGGATGTTGTTGCAGCCGCAGTAATACTCGGTGAAAACCACGGGATTACCGATCTTGCAGATTCAAAGAAGTTGAGTGAAAAAAAACGAAACGTTCTTTTTGATTTGATTCAGGAAAAAGCCATTGCTTTTTGTGTTGCTCGAGCCAGTGTTGCGGAAATCGACACTTTAAATATTTTACAGGCAAGTTTGTTAGCAATGAAGCGAGCAGTTGATGGATTAAAAGTTTCACCTGAATTTGTTTTGGTGGATGGCAATAAGTTGCCCGATTGGTCCTTCCGTTCAGAAGCGATTGTGCAAGGTGATGGCAAGATTGAAGAAATTAGTGCGGCATCTATTTTGGCAAAAGTCACGCGTGATAGAGAACTCATAGAGTTGGATAATAAATATCCTAATTATGGTTTGGCCCAACATAAAGGTTATCCAACACGTCTACATCTGGAAGCATTAAAGCAATTCGGTCCGAGCCCCATTCACAGGAGGTCTTTTGCTCCTGTTAAAGACCTTTTGTCGGTAAGTAAGCCTTCATTGCAGAATTAGTTTTAGAAATAGACTATAAAGCGAATATGGACACATTCGAAATGAATTCGCCAATCTCAGATACAGAAGGGAACGAAGTCGTGAGACGTTTTATCCGCCATCCTTCAGATTATCCCATCTCTTATAGCTTGGGTGACAGTAGTGCTGCACAGCGTACTTTGAAAGACGTGAGCAGCGGCGGTCTCTGTTTTTCTTCTGAAAAACCTTTGCCGCAAGGTGAAAGTGTTCATATTAAGATTCCGATCGAGCCCCCGGGGTTTGAAGCTGATGGCGTTGTTGCCTGGTGCAAGGCTGAAGATGATCACTATGCAGTGGGTGTGGAATTTGTCAGTGATTCAACCGCGTTCTCTTTGAGGATGATTGAGCAGGTGTGTCACATAGAGCACTACCGCAATGAAGTGGAAAAATTAGAAGGGCGTGTGCTCAGCAGTGAAGAAGCTGCTGAGGAATGGGTTCAAAAATTTGCGGGTGACTTTCCCCAACACTGAAATTTTGGGTACTGATTAAGCCGCGGCCAATAATTTATCATAACGCCTGCTTAGAATTTCATAAAATTGTTCACGCAATTGCATGATCGCCGTTTTCAAGTCAGCAATTTCCTGTTCGCTGATGTCTTGTCGTCCCACGTAAACTTGTTTGCGAAAAACTGCAATTCGCGCTGCATACAATCTTAGTGTTTTCTCCATTGTTTTCTCGCCGAGCATAAGAAGCTTGGCTTCGGCGTCTGACAGCTTTTCAAACTCCCGCACCAATTCCATGTTGACCCGATCTAATTCCTGCTTGCGTTCGGCGGGCCAACGTTTACCAAAGCGCGTCGATTCAATTACCAGTGAGGAATAGCGTGCGAAACTGTGGTTAACGTGGCCAACTTTGGCGGAGATTTCTTCCAATAAATTCAATCGATGGCGTTTTGGGTCAAGTTTTGTAATTAAGCCTTTATCTTTAAATCTTCCACTGAGCCACAAACAAATCAAAGCGATTCCCGCGCCCAATAAAACTTTGAACGAAGTGTCGAGATAAAACAAATAATTGTCGATTTCCATCCACAATGCTCCCTAAGTCAGAAAATTGACGAATAACCATCACTTAGGGGAAAGGGGGCAAAAAATAAGCCAATGTGTGAAATCTAGCCGCCTGCGATTTTAACGGTAAACCCTTGGTTCTCTAAATACTGAGCGATTTTATCACGCTGATTTCCCTGTATCTCGATTTGGCCGTTCTTGACCGATCCGCCGGAGCCACACAATTGTTTTAGCTTTTTTGCGAGGATTTTGATTTCATCTTCTTCGAGTTGTAAACCATCGACTAGCACAACACCCGCACCTTTACGTCCCTTGGTTTCGCGGCGTAAGCGCACAATTCCGTCACCTGCCTGCTTGGCTGTTTTAGCAGGTTCAGAGGCTTTTATTCTGCCGAGATCAGTCGAGTAGACGAGTTTAGAGTTTTTCATTGTGCTCCAAGCGACAGTGTTGTTTGATAAGAGGTATTTTGCGACTCTTGATTTAGGGGGTCAACTAGCTTGTAAAAGATAATCAGGTGAAACGCATTGCGTGGTCTTCGCCTGTTCGCTGTGCGAATGAAGTGGAGCGGGCGTAGCAATATCTTGCCTTGCCGTACAAATTTCAATAGATTGTTTACCCAATACTAAGGGTGAGTGAAACGCCAGATTTGGCGACCACAGGACTTAAGAACGTAACAATGAATAACGAAAAAGCCAGAATTCGAAAAGAAAAACTTCACGAAGTGATATTTGGAACGGAAACACCGGCCGGGAAAATGTTTGATCTGATCTTGTTGCTGGCTATTTTGTTAAGTGTCGGCGCGTTAATGTTAGATTCCGTTGAGGACTTTAGCGCTCGTTGGCACTTTTGGCTCTACGTGTTTGAGTGGTTATTTACTCTTATTTTTACCCTTGAATATGGAGTGCGCATCTACGTCTCTCAGTATCCATGGCGTTATATGCGGAGCTTTTACGGGGTAATTGACTTATTGTCTGTGATTCCTACTTATCTTGGGCTGATTTTTGCGGGAGCTAACTACCTGCTCATAATTCGCTTGCTGCGTGTTCTTCGCGTATTCCGTGTCTTGAAGCTGGTGCGATATTTGTCAGAAGCAAATGTGCTATTGAGATCGATGAGGATGGCGCGCAGAAAAATCTCAGTGTTTTTTATGGCGGTTCTGGTTTTGTCCACGGTGTTTGGCGCAGTAATGTATGTAGTGGAAGGGCCTGAACACGGTTTTAGCAGTATCCCCAAAAGTATTTACTGGACTATTGTGACAATCACTACTGTCGGTTATGGAGATATCACACCACAAACAGTATTGGGACAAATTGTCGCCTCAATGGCGATGTTGACGGGGTATTCCATCATTGCCGTGCCGACGGGCATTCTCACCGCAGAGCTTCACAACGAAATGGCGCGCGAACGTTCGGCCCGCATGTGCCAGCAATGTGGTAAAGGTGGTCATGATTCTGACGCCATTTATTGCAAACATTGTGGTGAATCCGTCGTTTAACTTTTTAGTTCACTATCAATACGGCGACTAAAGTCTGGTCTATACTGATTTAGTTTGCGAAAGAATGTTATTTCTTTAGAAAAATTAAATCAGGGCCAGAATGGCGTCAAAATTTAAGTTAAAGCCTGCAACTGACTTTGGCGGGGCGAGTTTCGCAGCACTGGAAAAAAACAGTGATTTTTTGCAGTTGTTGAACTCTTTGAGATCCATCATTTTCTGTGTGGATTCGTCGCTAGTAATTACGCTTGCGAATCAACGCGCCGAAAGATGGTATCCAAATATTCAATCCACTAATTTCACCTCCCTATTAGATATCTGGGACGAGCCTGAATTGCGCCTTCAACAACTTCAGGATATTTTTAGAAATGGCAAGTCCAGCTTGGATTCGCGCGAATACCTTCAATTAAAAAACGAACAACTTTTTTACGCCATAGATAAAATCCCCGTGCTCGACGTTAAGAAAAAGGTCAGTTCGGTCATGTTTGTGTTATCCGATATGACCGAAAGCGTGAGGCATGCACAAAAGTTGGAGGAAAGTGAAGCCCGTTATCGTGCATTTATAGCAAACAGTACAGACGCAATTTGGCGTTACGACATTTTTCCACCTATCGATATAAGCTTGCCAAACAATGTTCAGGTCGATCAAATCTTAAAGCGCGCAGAACTGGCGGAAGCTAACGAAAAAATGGCTCGGCTTTTCGGTGTCAGTTGTATTAGGGAAATTATTGGTTTGCCTCTTCATCGAAATGGAAGCATTACCAATAAGCAAGATATAAAAAGCTTCGTTGAAAATTCCTATAAAATGGAAGATCTGGAGTTTACCCGCATAGATAATTTTGGAAACAAAACCTTTTTGCAATCGTCCGCTATCGGAATTGTTGAAAATGGATTTTTAATGCGTGCGTGGGGTAGCACTCGAGATATTACTGATAAAAAGCGCTATCTGGATCGTATGCAATATCTTGCGAATCACGATGCGCTCACTTCCTTGCCCAATCGCAGTTTGCTTTATCGGACCATGGAAGAGGCCTTGTTGAATCGCAAGGAAGGTCAAAAACTTGCGTTGTTATTAATTGATCTCGATCGATTTAAAGAAATCAATGACACATTGGGTCATTTGGCGGGTGACAAGGTATTGAAACAAATAGGCCCCAGGTTGGAAACAGAAATGGGTGATGTGCCAGGTATGGTGGCCCGCTTGGGCGGGGACGAGTTTGCCATTTTTCTCCCGAATATTCGTAATGCACCACAAGCCGCAGTTATGGGTCATCGTTTTCTGGACGCGATAAGTCAGGTTTTTGATTTGGAAGGGTATTACACCGAGATTAGCGCCAGTATCGGCGTAGCGATTTATCCCGACCAAGCACAGAATACAACAGAACTTTTACGCTATGCCGATGTGGCGATGTACAACGCAAAAACCGGTTTAAAGGGCGTAGAAATTTATGATCCCAATTTGGATCCAAATTCTGAAAAGCGCTTGGGGCTGGTAAGTGCTTTAGGTCGTGCAATACGAGAAAATCAATTTCAACTCGCTTTTCAGCCGAAGTTGTGTCTACACAATTATGAACTTGAAGGGTTCGAGGCTTTGTTGCGTTGGAAACATCCAGAGTTTGGGTATATTCCGCCTGGCGAATTTATTCCTTTGGCGGAAACTTCCAACTTGATTCATGTTTTGACGATTTGGGTTTTGGAGCAAAGTATTAAACAAGTAGCAGAGTGGATTAAGCAGGGATTAAGTGCGCGCGTTGCAATGAATTTATCTACGCGAAATTTGTTAGATGAGCGCATCGTTGATGAGTTGTCGAGATTATTGAGGATGTATGAAGTTGATGGCAATTATCTAGAAATGGAAATTACAGAAAGTATGTTGATGTCAGATCCGACTCGTGCACGTTTGGCCCTGGAAAAAATAAACACATTGGGTGTGAAACTCGCTATTGATGATTTCGGAACAGGTTATTCCTCTCTGGCATACTTAAAACGTTTGCCCGTTCAAATGTTGAAGATTGATGGATCATTTATCCAGGGGATGTTGGAAGATGAACAGGATAGAATTATTGTTAACTCTACTATTCAACTAGCTCACAATCTGGGTTTGCGGGTTGTCGCGGAGTGTGTGGAAACGGAAGAAGTGTTTGCGGATCTACAAAAGCTCGGCTGTGATTGTGCACAGGGATACTATGTGTCCAAGCCTATGAGTGCGGATGAAGCCAGTGAGTGGATGATGGATTTAAGAAAAGCTGAAGAAAATGGCGTGATTTAACGCGCTAAATTTTCATTTCGCGTTGCATTTTGCGCACTTCTGACAAACGCTGTTCAACTTTTGCTTTTAAATGACGATCATCTTTTGCTCTTTCCAAAGCATTTACCAACTGAATTTCTGCTTTCTGAAAAACACCGTTTAATACGAAATATTCTGCGCGAGCCAAATGCACGTCGAGAATGTTGCCTGCCAGTCCGTGAACTTCCGCGAGCAAATACCAAACGTATTCATCTTTTGGTCTACGATTAACGTGTGCTTTAAGGAGCGCTTCGCATTCTTCGTAGCGAGAGTTCTTCATATAAATTTCAGCGAGTTTTATATTGAGTGCGTGATGGTTGGGGTAGCTTCGCAACTTGTCTTTGAGTAAATTTATTGCATTGGAATATTCACCACGTTCTGCATCCACTTCTGCCAGCGCAATCAGGTAATACAAGTTGTCAGCATCAAAACGCAACAATTGTTTAAGGACCGCGCGCGCTTCGTTGAGCTGCCTTTGTTTCGTCAGCGCTAACGCTAAGCCGTAATTTGCCACTTGATTAAAATTGTCGGAGTTTTCGATGGCTGCGCGAAAAGCACGTTCTGTTTCTTTAAAGTTTTTCGTATGAATAAGTTCTGCGCGAACTCTTACCAATTGGTATTCCAGATTGGGCGCATAATATTTTCTTTGATATTGTTGAGCGCGCAGTTTTGAATCGGATATACGCGATTCTGTAACGGGGTGAGTCAATAAGAATTCGGGGGGACGTCTTTGGTAGCGCGTTGCATTTAACATTTCTTCAAACATCGCGGGCATTGCGTAAGGATTCATTTGCGCCCGAATCATCGTTTCCATACCAATGCGATCAGCTTCTGTTTCCATGTGCCGACTAAATCGAAGTTGTGCATCAATAACAGCGGCTTGTGTGGCGGATATGGCCGCAATTCCAGCATCGCCATCCGTTGTGGCGGCGATAGCAATACTTGCCAGCAATGCAGTCAAGTAACCAAGCTGATTTTTCTGCTGTTCCTGAACTTTGCGGGCGTAGTGTCTTTGGCTTAAGTGAGCGATTTCGTGAGCAATAACGGAAGAAAACTGCTGCTCATCTAAAGCGAAGCGAAACAAACCGGTATTGACGCCGATCACTCCGCCTGGAACAGCGAACGCGTTGAGGGTAGGATTTTCGACAACCAGTATATCCAGGCGCAAATCTTGTAAATCACTGAATGTGGCCAAGCGTCCTACCAATTGCTCAACATAAGTTTGAATAAAAGGATCGTGCGAGGTGGGAACTTGACCGCGATAAGCCATTAACCATTGCTGACCAAGATCGTACTCTTTAGCTGGAGAAATCAGGCCGCCGCTGGCATCGCCCAAATCAGGCAGGTCAAGATCCGCAGCAATTGCAGGGGGCAAAAAAAGCGTAACTAATATGTAAAAGGCCAGCGTAAAACAAGATTTCATAGTGTAATTAATAATTCATTGCGTATGCTTATAAAATAAAAAGTTAAGCAAGATAGCGACTTGGACGTGTAAAATAGCCCCCTAGTTCAATTCTTTTAAAAAAATCATGCTGCAAGTGAGCAATTGTACACCCAATCTGGTAGATGCACGCGGTTTGAACTGCCCGATGCCGCTACTCAAAGCAAAACAGGCGCTAAGTAAAATTGCGCCAGGTGAAATCGTTCAATTATTAGCAACCGATCCAGGCTCCATCAAAGATATACAACGTTTTATGCAGCTTTCCGTGCACACCCTATTAGAATTTAAAGAGCAAGAGGACCACTATTTGTACGTGTTACAACGAGGAGAGGCCGACCGAGATGATTAATATTTTTCAACGTTGGATGGAGCGTTATCTTGCTGACGAAGAAGCCGTATTGGTACTGGTCATTCTTATACTGGGTCTTGCTATTGTCATAACGCTCGGCGTGGTGCTTGCACCCATGATAGCGGCGATGATCATAGCTTTCCTGATGCAGGGCATGGTTGTAAGACTGAAATCCTGGGGTATTTCCCACAAGGTTGCCGTGAGTAGTGCGTTTCTGGTACTTGCTGGAGGTATCGCGGTGAGCTTGTTGTGGATCTTGCCTGCATTGTGGAAGCAGATGACTAACCTTGTAACAGAAACGCCGAGAATGCTGCGGGAAGGTCAAGATTTGCTGCTGCTTTTGCCTCAAAAATATCCCTCACTTATCACCGAGGTTCAAGTAAAGGAACTTATTGCCGGTTTACGCGCTGATGTGGGTCAGTGGGGGCAGAATGTCGTTTCTTTTTCTTTGGCTCAACTTCCTGTGTTGATAGGGATTCTGATTTATTTGGTACTTGTACCCATATTGGTGTTCTTCTTTCTGAAAGATGCCGAGGCCATGATGGGATGGCTGGCGGGGGTGTTGCCCCGTCGACGTCCTGTGATGCGACAAATCTGGAAAGAAATGAATCAACAAATTGCCAATTATGTTCGCGGTAAAGTCATTGAAATTGTCATTGTGGCGGGTGTTAGCAGCGTGACCTTTAGCTTTCTCGACCTGCGCTACGCGCTATTGTTGGGAATATTGGTGGGTTTTTCGGTGCTGGTCCCCTACATTGGTGCAGCAGTTGTCACGCTGCCAGTTGCATTGATTGCATTTTTTCAGTGGGGTTGGACCAATGAATTTTTCTATGTCCTGCTTGCCTATGCAGTCATTCAGGCCCTGGATGGGAATGCCCTTGTTCCCTTGCTCTTTTCCGAAGCAGTTAAAATGCATCCGGTGGTAATTATATTGGCGGTGTTGGTTTTCGGTGGCTTGTGGGGATTTTGGGGCGTGTTTTTTGCTATTCCTTTAGCGACACTTGTCAAAGCCATTATCAACGCTTGGCCCACGAGGCCGGAGGTGCTGACGGAACCAAAAGCTCAGAACGAGGAGGAAATAGCAGCCGATTAATGGCTGGGAAACACAAAGCCTTCCTATATGTA
Source organism: Cellvibrionaceae bacterium (assembly GCA_050299435.1). Taxonomy (GTDB): domain Bacteria; phylum Pseudomonadota; class Gammaproteobacteria; order Pseudomonadales; family Cellvibrionaceae; genus 1162T-S-0a-05. The sequence continues at coordinate 11,407 of JBNKVX010000085.1, forward strand.
GGCTTATAGCTGTACGTGAACTAAGCGGCATAAGCTTATGAAAAGTAGAAATATTTTGGCTATATGTGTAGAATCGTCGCACTTTGTGGCTTCATTATCTGGGGCCAGTGCTCATAGAAGAGCCGCCGAAAACTCAAGCTTTTCCGCCAAAGTACATGCCTTAACAAGCAGGCAATACGGTTAAAGCGCTATTGCTTTCGCTACACTCAATGAAGTGAAAGATAAAACTATAAAACGTATTCGTCGTAATCCGACGAAAGCGTGGAATGATTGTGACCGATACGCTGACTACCCTCAGCGGCAGCATTAAGGAGGCTTTTAATGCACGAGGAAATTGATGCTCTTGAGACCCAGGAGTGGCTGGAAGCTTTGGAATCTGTTATTCGCCATGGAGGTGCAGACCGTGCGTCCTACCTCCTGATAGAGCTCGCGAAAGCAGCAACTCAAGCGGGAGTGCGTTTGCCCTCTGCCATCACTACACCCTACATAAACACTATTCCGGTAAAAGACGAAAAGCGTATTCCTGGTGATCAACACCTCGAGCGACGTATTCGAAGCATTATTCGCTGGAATGCGATGGCTATGGTGATGCGCGCCAATGACAACAATGAAGGTTTGGGTGGTCATATTGCCTCTTTTTCATCCTCTGCGACGCTCTATGAAGTCGGTTTTAACCATTTTTTCCGCGGTGACGACGGCGAGCAACGTGGTGATCTTGTTTATTTTCAGGGTCACATTTCACCCGGAATTTATGCGCGATCCTTCCTGGAAGGGCGCCTCACTGAAGAGCACCTGGATAATTTCCGAAGAGAGGTCGATGGCAAAGGGCTTTCTTCCTATCCTCACCCTTGGTTAATGCCGAATTACTGGCAATTTCCGACCGTCTCAATGGGCTTGGGACCGTTGCAGGCCATATACCAAGCCAACTTTATGCGTTATATGAGTGCGCGGGGATTGTGCAGTCGCGGTGATCGAAAAGTGTGGGCCTTCCTCGGTGACGGTGAATGCGATGAACCAGAAACACTGGGTGCGATTTCTCTGGCCGGACGCGAGCAACTTGAAAACTTAATATTTGTTATCAACTGTAATTTGCAACGTTTGGATGGGCCTGTTCGTGGCAACGGCAAAATCATTCAGGAACTTGAAGGCATATTCCGCGGGGCAGGATGGAACGTCATCAAAGTCATTTGGGGAGGCAAGTGGGACCCAATCCTCGAGGCCGATACCTCAGGAAAATTAAAGCAAGTGATGAATGAAGTTGTAGACGGCGAACTGCAAAATTTTAAAGCCAATGGCGGTGCTTACACACGCAAACATTTCTTTGGCAAATACCCTGAAACTGAAAAATTGGTTGAACATCTGACGGATGAAGAAATCTATCACCTCAATCGTGGTGGTCATGATGCTCAAAAAGTGTATGCCGCTTATGCTGAGGCCTATGCACATAAAGGTCAGCCTACGGTGATTCTTGCGCAGACAGTAAAAGGCTACGCAATGGGTGACGCAGGCGAATCTGCCAACAAGACTCACTCAGTGAAAAAGCTGGATTTAGAAAGTCTTAAGGAATTCCGTGACCGTTTTGGTATCCCTGTTTCAGACGATGAATTAAAAAATGTGCCCTATTACCGTCCCGCGGCTGATGCGCCAGAAATGGTGTATATGCACGAGAGACGCAAGACACTAAATGGCTACTTGCCTTCACGTGTGTCGGATTTTGACGCTTTGAAAGTGCCGGAGCTTGATACCTTTAAAGCCCTACTTAAATCTACGGGTGATCGCGAAATTTCAACAACCATGGCCTTTGTTCGCTACTTATCGACCTTGGTTAAAGATAAAAATATGGGCTCACAAGTGGTGCCAATCGTGCCGGATGAAGAAGAGAGCATTGCCGTCTCGTGATGTAAGTCATAGTGAGCAGACGACTTTCAAGCAGAGCGGGGTGAGCGTAGGAACTGTTCCAGCTTGGGTGGCGAGCCTGACCCGACGATAAAT
>JBNKVX010000086.1:0-13100 GCA_050299435.1 Cellvibrionaceae bacterium
GTTATACCCCTACCGGTTTCAGTTACACCGTGATCAATTAATTGTAAGCTAGTTTCAGCTTCGGCCGGGACGTAAGCGTTTGAATTTCCAATTTTCTCCATAGTACTCATCGTAATAACGACAAATTTCCCATGGTTTGATTTCCCACAGAATCCACAGCCACCAGATTTTGGATAAAAGCAGCCCGATTCATTGGATTCGAGTGGATATTCAAATTTCATTTTAAATTTCCGTACATTTAACGCCGCAAGCAAAGGCGAGCGCTAGCGAGTCCAGCGCCAAAGGCGCGATTTTGGCTTGCTTTGTTATGCTTTTCTAATTTTTATTTAAGTGTAAACCCTGACATTGATTCTATCGTCCCGAATTCATTACACCCTGCGTTGCTATAGCCGTCAATACGAATTTTTGATTTAGACATATATGCTGAAAGTAAAGTTGAGTATATAGCTTTATCGGTTTCGGTTGATAGCGGTAAAGTAAAGTGCCAATAGCCATTAGTTGCACATGCTATTCTACTTGGTTCAGCACTTACTTTAATAAAGACGTAATCACCATAACTCTTTGATATTGACATTTCTGTGATTGTTACGTTATCAGCGACTGTTGCTCCAAACACAGTAGAATTTACAAATAAAAATAAAAATAAAAATAGAATTTTTTTCACAAAACCTCCTAAGGTAAACCATGCATAACGCCCGGAGTAACGCGCATTTTGGGTGGATTGTAGCTTTGCGATAAAATGCCGTAGGCATTCGCAAAGCGAAAAGTAAGCCAAAATGTCGCGGTTTACCCGTTTGTTAGGCTTCATTCTACTTCGATAAACCTCGTAATACCTATACCGTTACATACGCCGGAGGTTTCCGTACTCCAGTCCACCAAAATAAACGGCTTTGCTACCATTTTTGCAACATAGAACTCTACTGATGTTTTACCGCCTATATCAGAAGATTTTAATTCCATGTATTCATCATCTACATGCAATCCCTGTGATTCGTCAGTGGAGTAAACGAGGTAGATAACAGCACTATCAGGTAACTTTTCAATATATGTTGGTGCAGTTACGCGGTATTTGTTTTTCTGTTCCAGCTTTTCTAGTTTAATTAATGCGTTCAACTCAGGACGCATAGCTATTCCGGCGCAAGAAAATACATTCATCGAAAAGGAGATAAAAATTCCAGCTATTATGAGTTTCATGTGGTTCTGCCTAACAATATTATTAGGTTGCAAAACACCGTGTTTAATCCGACATTTTGCATTTTTAATCCATCAGCCCATTTATACCACATCCCCAAAGTCATACAAACCAAGGGCTTCAGGCTGGTTGTTTTTTGTACTTGTAGAAACAAGGCAAAAGCCTCCTAGTTGCAACTAGACGGATGGCCTAAAAAACTGTATATATATACAGTATTAAAATATCGCGTGAAACTGGCATGGCTAAATCTCAATACCTTACCTCTATATCGGAATTTATGTTCAAAAGGAACTATTCCAAGCGAACTATTGAATCTTACTTATATTGGATCCGTTATTTTATTCAGTTTCATAATAAAGCACATCCCAATGCACTCTCCCAACCCGATGTAGAGCAGTTTTTGAATTATTTATCTGTTGACCGAAAAGTTGCTCCCGGTACTCAAACAATGGCCTTGAATGCATTGGCTTTTCTCTACAAAAACATTGTGCGGAGGCCTCTGGATTTAAAACTTGAGTTTATAAAAAGTCACACTCCCCGCAAGCTTCCCATCGTTTTAACTGAAGGCGAAGTGCGGGCGTTTTTCTCTAAAGTGCCTCCCAGGTATTTTCTTGTCACCGCTTTGATGTATGGCTCAGGATTACGTTTGATGGAGTCTGTACGGCTTCGCGTACAGGATATCGATTTCGATTATCGATGCATTCGAGTCTTTAATGGAAAAGGCGGAAAGCATCGCACTGTCACACTCGCAAATGAATTACTTTCCACTCTGCGAAATCAAATCAATAGTGTTAGTGACTATTTACAAATAGATTTAAGTAATCCCGATTTTGACGGTGTTTATTTGCCTTATGCTTTGCGGCGTAAGTGGCAAAATGAAAATAAAACTCTTCGCTGGCAGTATTTGTTTCCGTCGCAGAAGTTAAGTATCGACCCGGAAGACCATGTATGGCGCCGCCATCATTTGGATGAAAGTGCCGTTCAACGTGCTATCCGCAAAGCGGCTCGAGAGGCGCATATTAAAAAACAAGTAACCGCGCATACACTGCGCCATTCCTTTGCAACACATTTACTGGCTCGCGGTGCGGATATTCGTACGGTTCAGGATCAACTTGGTCATTCAGATTTACGAACAACACAAATATATACTCACGTTTTACAAATGGGTGGTAACGCGGTTGTCAGTCCCTTTGACCAAATAAAGGAACCCTCAAAAACCTATTCCATTTGTCGCGCTAAGCCAATATTAATTTACGAGCAAGCAGTATAAAAAAGGCCACTTACGTGGCCTTGATTTAAAGGTAAAAGATAAATTTCGGTTTATCCCGGCAAGAAATCAAATGAATAATTTAGAGTCGTTTGCGAAACACTGCGCGTGCCAAAATTAATCAGTTTAATCCTTGAGATGAGTCTGCGTTCCAGATCACTATCGTTTAAATCAGAAGAGACGATGCTCACGCTGCTAACTTTGCCGCTGGGTTCAATCACAATCTTGAACACAACCTTACCTTCCAGGCTTGGGTTTTTGCGAAGCGCACGGTTATACACACTGAATATCGCGGCTTTGTTTTGATCCATAATTTTGCGAATGTCTTCACTGCTGCGTGAGGAAGAATTACCGCCAGCCGAGGAACTTGCTGCGTCTCCCTTACCTTTCGCTGTTGCCAATTTGCTGGTTACGCGCGTATTTTCCTTGCCAGAAAGCGCAACGCCACCGGTATTTCGGCTCATATTCGCAGTATTAATCCCGCCACTACCGGCAGACGCCTGCTTACCAATAATTGCCCGGTCTATCTGTGCCGCTTCACCTGTAGATTGCGTGAGATCGTTAGCGTTCACATCGCTTAGATCAAAGGAATCACGCATATCCGTAAGCGCATCAGCAAATTGATTTATCTCTGCCTCAGCGGCTTCTCGCGCTTTGTCTACCAATTGAACAGGTTCGGGTTCGGGCTCAGGTTTGGGTTCCGGTTCCGGCTCGGGTTCCGGCTCGGGCTCAGGTTCCGGTTCATTGTCCGGCTCAGGTTCCGGCTCAGGTTCAGGTGGCGGTGGAGGCTCAGGAATTTCCTGTTGCTCCAATACTACACGCGCAAGTTGCGGGGGTAGCTCTTCCAGCTCTTCACGCGTTGGCTCAGGTACTTTGAGAAATGGGATAATAAAGCTGATCAACATGAAAGGAATAAGAAGAATAAAAAATATCTTCCAATAACGCTTGTCATCTTCCCGTGTTGAAGACCAGGGCAGTTGTAAATTCGGTCCAGAGATGAATGCCACTATTCACCTCCCATGGACGCTTTCAACGTCGCTTCTGCTTCATCAGGCACCTGGCTCACCGCAAGAGATATATTGCGGTATTCCGTTTTTGCACAGGTGGTCATGATTTTTTTCAAGAGTGTATAGGGAATAGCGTGGTCACCCATAATGGTAACATCCAGCCCGAGTTGTTTTTCTTCATCAGTCATGCGCGCAAGCTTTCGTTCTGCGCGATATTCCAATTCTTTGATTAGCGGTTGAATGTCACTGTCTTTGGAGTTCAGTATAGCTTTTACATCAGCAATTTTTCGTCCGGCAATAGTAACTGCGTCGTTACTTACCATAACAATTAAATTATCTTCAGGTTTTTTCTCTGCAACCGATTCCGGCAATTTAATATCTTTGTTGCTTTGCAAAACTTCAACATCGGAAGAATTCACAAGAAGGAAAAAAACCAGAATGGTAAAAATATCCATCAAAGACACAAGGTTAAGTTTGGATTGACTCGCTAAACGTTTGTGATGTCGAGCCATTCGTTTTGCATGGATGGACTGCTTCATTATTTTGCCCCTCCATTTTTAACCGGTGCATCTCCGAGAGAAATTACCGGAAACAATTCAGCATCAACAACTGAAGCAGCAACAACGGCTTTAAAACTGCGAACCGTGTCCATTGATTTTACAATTGTTTGGTAGTCGGTATTGGGTTGGGAAAGAATTAAAATATCATCTTTATCAATATCTTTATCTTTTAACAAACGTTTCACTTCCTGCAACACTTTGGAAAGCATGCTGAAGTCGTGAACCATTTCCCCGCTCTCTTCGTCTTCGATTTTTGGGATGCGACGCAATGGCGCACCCGCGGGATAATTAATCAGAAGCTGATTCTCTTCTATCACTAATTCCAGCGTTTCTTTTTTCGGATCATCATTTGGCGTTGAACTGGAGGATATATCCGGCAAGGTCAGATCGAGTACGGTGATGTGAGAAAACACCATGCTCATTAACAATACCGGCACCAGAATGATCATCAAATTCATAAAAGAAGTGATGTCGAGTTCTGCTTCCTGTTGTCTAAATCTACTTTTTCGCATAGCAGCCGCCGAGCTATTTGGTTTATTTCAAAGGTTTCGTTGCGCTTATCGGTCTGAGTTTCGAGTTTTTGCAGCAAAGGCATTAGCCGCACTCATAATATTCAAACACTTCACTCCCGCCATTTCTAAACTGTCCACAATTTCTGTGGTTTTGTTTTGTAATGTAGCGTGAGCAAGCAGCAACGGAATCGCTGACATCAAACCAAAGGCCGTCGTATTCATCGCGACAGAAATACTTTGCGATAGCAAGCTTGCCTTTTCTGAAGGGTCTGCGTTTGCAACCGCGGTAAACGCAGCAATCAAACCCATAATGGTTCCTAACAGACCGAGCAAGGTAGCAATGTTGGCAAGCGTTGCAAGGTACGACGTTCGCTTTTCAAGGCGAGGTACGGCTTCCATCACACCTTCTTCCATCGCATATTCAATTTCATCGCGACGAGGCGTTTGTTGCATACGCGCCACACCCGCTGCCACGATCCTGCCTATGGGAGCACGTGTTGAACGCGCCAAATCCACCACGCCACCAAAATCTTTCTTGCGCAACATAGGCAGGATACGATCAAAGGCGCGCCGGTTGGACGCTTTCGCGGCTGTCAAAAATACCCAGCGTTCGATAGCGAGGGCGACACCCACTACCAACACCAAGGCGATGGGATACATAAATGTACCGCCGTTTTGAAAGAAACTTACAATGTTATTCATAAAGCAAGGCCTCCAGGTTTATGCTTTGTCTAAATTTTGTTGTAAAAAGGTTTCCAAATTAAAAGTAAAGATCCCAACGAGATATTTAACAAGTTAAACAACTATTCTATGTCGCTTAAAAATTCTATTTCTCGTTGATGTTCACTGCGCTCAATATGCCCAAATATGCTGTCTGCACTGTGACGATTGAGTGCCTGGTACAGCAAAGTATTATCTTCTGCTTGCTGCCAAGGCACGATATACAAGACCTTGGGTTGTTCCTGGTTACCTGTCACTGTAGTACTCAAAGTAACAACAGGACCATCTTGTGCCAAGGTAGTCTGTGCCCACATTGAACCAATAGTCGCAAAAATCATGAAAATGAGTGTTTTGAACGATTGTTTTGTATAACCAGCAAGTAAATTCATTATTAGTTACTCAATATCAATTTGTTTGAATACGTCGTTCCAGGTCAATAATCCAACCACGCACTTTTTTATCGGGCTTAGGTAATAATCTTTGGCTGAGCTTGTAATTGTTTAAGGCGTCTTCATAACGACCCATGTACAAGTCATACAACATGCCCAAATTCAAAACAGATTCCCGATGATGCGGCCAAGCCTCCAAAGCGCTTTTGTAGGTTTGTTCCGCTTCAGCAAATTTGCCTTGTTCCCGATACAAAATTCCAAGCTGAGAGTAAGCATCCATATTGTACTTATTCGTTTGAATCGCAAACTTAAATGCGCTTTCCGCCTCTTCTAAATTGCCTAAACTCCAGTTAGCCAAGCCGAGATTTACATAGGGCCCGGACAGTTTCGGATAAGTCTCGGTCATCAAGGTCCATAAACCGACCGCTTGTTTGTACTGTTTTGCAGCCATTGCGGCCTGTGCCCGTGCAAATTCCTGTTTTGCCTTGCCGGGAACATTTACTTGATTTTCCAGGTAAGGATTAGGAATTAACTCAATAGGCGTTAATTCTTCTTCCTTAGCGCTAGCGCTACTCTCAGCTTGCGCTTTCTGATCTGCTTTCCTCGGCTTTTTGGTAGGCGAGCCGCCGCAGTTTGCAATTAGCGCTAGCACTCCAACTAAAATAAAAAATCGTATTAACCTAGTAAATCGCATCGCTGCTTTCTAACCTCTTTTCTTTTTTACCGTAGCGAGCCGGAAGTAATTTGCCCAGTTCATCAAAGCTGCGTTTAACCCAGTCGTCATATATGCCGTCGTGAGAACGCGCCGAATTGGCTTCTAAAAGTTCAATGGCTTTTTCTTCAAAGGGAAAAGCCTGCTCTTCCAAAAGAATCTCATATTGCTCTAAAGCTAAATCATCCAATCCTTTGGGGCGTTGGGAATTGATTAAATCTTTACTCAACTGCGCATAGATGGTGCCAATACGATGATTGGCCTCAGTCGAAAATTCTGCCACACCAAAATCCAGCACACGTTTATAGGATGCGAGCGTTTTGTCTAACGCTGATTTTTTCTTTTTCAAACTGGTTTTAAGTGGCAAGGTCAATTTGATTGCGCTGTAGCGTGAAAAATCCTCATTGGCAAATTTAATGCTGGCTGATGCTGCCAAATAACGTGACCGTGCTGTACCTTTGCTGCCCGCACGCTTGTCTTCATCGATCAGTTTTTGTAACCAGTAATTTCGCTTGCCAATATCACCGGTTTTACCATACAGCTCAACAAGTTTTGCACGCGCTTCGGTAGCAATATCAAAGGGTTCTGGATATTTGTTTGCGTATTCCTTGTATTGTTCGATTGCATCATTCGTGCGACCAGATTTTTCATACAATTCCGCTGAGAGATAGTGTGATTGTCGGCGCATGTTGGGATCAGTCGTGCTTGCCGCCATGGACTGAAGCACACCTGCGGCTTTGCCCCACTGTTCACTTTCCTGGTAAATCACCGCAAGCTTTGCAGGAATACTCGCGGTTAAGGAATGATTCGGATAGCGTTTGCGGAAGTCCAGCAAGGTGCTTTCGGCTTCATTCCACTGCTTGAGTTCCATCATGTAATTTGCCGCATCAAACTGACCGCTGATAGCCGCATCACTGCCCGGAGAAATATTGCGTATCGCCAATAAACGTTGAATTGCTCCCTGTTTGTCACCGGTTGCCAATTGCGATTCAGACGAGCGATACATACACGCGGCTATACGTTCTTCAACCTGCTTCTTATCGGGATCTTTCGCATCCATATAAGTCAGCACTTTACGATAGGCGGTTTCTGCCGCTTCGTATTCTTTTAAATCAAATTTGCTGTGACCCAGGATCAACCAGGACGTTTTCAACAAATCACGTTCGGGTTGGGGTTGCCACTCGGTCATGCGTGTTGCGATATTGGCTGCACGCGGAATATCACCCTGCTCAAAAATATCTTGAGCTGCTTTGGTTAATACGGCCGGCGCTTCTTTATGTAATGGATAATAGTCCGCAAAACTGATTCCGCTTTCGATGCGCCGCTTACGCCAGTACTCCAATTGTTCCGGCGTAGCGGTAGTCATAATTTCTTCCATTGTGAGAATGGCAGCATAACCTGCTTCACCACCACGCTTTTTATCGAGATAGTTGTAAGCCACTGCTTCATAGGCGTCCACAGCGGAATCGCGTTTGCCTGCCGAATAATAAGCCTCACCCATCAAGAACGTCATTTCTGGTGTGCGCGCATCTTTCGGGAAGGTTAAAACGTATTGGTTATACAAATCTGCAGCGGTGAGATAAAACGTGACGGGGTTTTCTTTCGGTGCGTCTTTTTTATCTTTCTGTTCTTCAATACTTTGTGCGCGCGCATGGTAGTAACTACTTAATTCATCAAGATAAATTTTTAGCGTAGGACGGATAATACTGCGCGCTTTCTCATCGCGTATGCGCCAAAACTCGCTGTTAATACCGTAGGTACGTACATATTCTTCTTTAGCAGGAAGAATCAAACTGGGGAAATTTCCTTCGTCATACACTTTGATTGCTTTAGAGCTAAACGACGGTGCCTGGTCAGTAGTGGGAAAGTTTTTCACGTAATGTCGATAGACGTCGGCACTATCGCGATAACGTTTTTTCTCAAGATACAAATCACCGAGATTCATGTAAAGCATGTACTCGTAATGACGTGGGCCCGTTTCAGCTAATGGCGGGCTCGAATATATTTCAGAAATACTTTCTGCACCATCGAGATAGGAAAATGAAATACTGCAAACACGTAAAGTATCTGCCACCAGGTTACGCTGACTGTTGTTCAAATCTTCCAGCGACTGGCCTTCTACTAATACTGTGTCCAGCACTTCAGTAAAGGAATAAATCGCAGCGCGATAACGTCCGCGTTTGAATTTGGCCCAGCCTTCCATGTAAACCGCATTCATGTGAAAAGGTGTACCCTGACCTTTTTCTGCCACTTCCGCATAAAGTTGTTCTGCCAATTTATAGTCGCCATCACTGAAAGCTTGTTCTGCGCGACGGAACTCTGCTTCAGCAGCGAAATTTGAACCGGGAAATTTTTCAACCAGTTCATCGAGCACGTTATTCGATTTTTTTAAATCACCACCCAAGGCGTAAGCTTTAGAAAGCTGATACAACAAACGCTCGTTTGAAGGCACACCATCCTCGCCTTGACGTTCGGAATTCAGCTCCACCAATTCCTCGTACATGGTGATCGCATCTTTAAAATATTCGCCTTGCTCCATCGCTTCGAGCTGGCGGTTTTCACTGCGAGCCATTTCGATATCCGCAAGGCGTATTAGAATACGATGTCGTGTGTCAGGGTCGTTGGCAACCTGCAAGGCTGCACGATAACTGTCTTCGATCACGTCCAGAGGCACTTGCGGCACGGGCATGGGATCGTCAGGAATTTCTGCTTCTTCAAGGTCAGCGAGGTTTGGTCCGTAATTAGGACCACGCGCCTGATAAAAACCACAGGCGCTAATGAGGGAGAAAAGAAAAAGTAGAAGTGCTAATCTCACTCTTCAACCTCCTCAGATCCATTCACCTGCTCCTGAGAAGCTTCGGTTTCTTCAACAGTATTATTTTCTGTATTTTCGTCTTGATCTTCACCCGCCCCCGCTTCTTCGGCAGCTGCTTTTTCGGCTTCCATGTCATCCTGGTATTGTTTTTGTTGCGCTTCCAAATGTTCAATACGCGCTTTATCGTAAATTCGTGCAATGGATAAACGGCTTTGAGAGAGGTAATGGTTAAGTCGGTTACGTTGCGCCAAAAGTACTCCCGCAACCTGATTACGCAGTTCCGTTTTAGCAAGATTTACGGTATTGTCGGTCGCGAGAATTTGATCATCTAATTTTTGATTCGCTAATGCAATGCGCCGACGGTAACCGTTCATATCCGGTGCATTATTTAAAATATTCACCACACTTTGGTGATTGCGCTTTAAGTCAGTAATAGTGTTATCAAGTTGATTCAGGCTTTTAACAATTCGCCACATGCGTGTTGCATAACTTTCGCTGGCATCCCATAACAATAAACCTCTGTAGCGACGCATAGATTCAACATATTCATCAGCAAAAGGGTCGCTATCTTTTAAGGCGTCTACGGTTTTTTCTGAACGCACAACCCGGTCATACAAATCCTGTTGATCGTCGGAAAGCAATGCAAAATAATCACGGCTGGCGGTAATTGTTTCAATCTGCTGAGCGAGCTTCGAGCGCTGCGTCTGCATATCTTCAATTTTACTTTTGAGCTCAGTTTCAGCAATGTATTCGTTTTTTGTGGTGCGACTGAATTCACGTTCATCAAGCATATCCTGATAAAAACCGAGTTTTTCTCGCCAGTCGTACAACATTTCTTGCGCAGCCAATAAATCTCGCAACTCTTGTACAGAACTTTGAAATTGTTCGGTCGCAAATAATTTAATGAGATAACTTAATTGTGGGGCAAGTTGATTTTCCTCTGCGTAATGCAACCAATTTAACCCTTCGCTTTTTTCAATTTGCAGCGCTTCGAGAATACTATCACCCTCAATATTTGCGATTACTTCTTCAAGAACAAAAACTTCTTCAACAAAACGCGCCTCGGCAACTTTAAAATTTTCCAGCGCCAGGTTTTCTGCACCCAGTTTTTCATAAGCATAAGGAACGGCCACAAGGGACTCTAAACTGTTTTCATCAAGCAACGAGCTACGCGCAAGAAAGGACCAGGGTTTTAATGCTGTTTTATAATCGCCCATATCGGCAGCGGCCCAACCGTATCCCAGTAATGCACGTGTTGCGTGTTTGCTGTCGCGGCGCACGTAGGAAAAACGGTCTATGGCTTTTTCAGGTTCATCATTAAGCAAATGGCAGTAACCCGCCGCTGTCATCGCTTTATCAAATAAGGCGATGTGTTCTGTCTTGAAAAAATCTTCTTCCCAAAAATATTCATAGTATTCCAGGGCCTCATTGCAACGATCATTGCGTGCCAGCGCTGAGGCCATGTTGAAAACGACGTAAGGAACCCAAGATTCATCTATTTTTTCTTCGTGCATAAGCACGCCGGCTTCATCGAGACGGTTTTGCTTTATGGCTTGATGTATTTTAAGAACAGTAAGTTCATTGCGAACACGATCTTTGGGTTTTTCACTGATATGAGAAATTGCATCGTCCACACCCACGTAATCTTCCTGGTAATAACGCAAGCGTGCGATAAAAAACCAGGCGGCATCGCGAGCTTCAACTGAGCGATTGCTTTCGAGTAAACGATCGAAAATTTCTCCCGAATGCTTTTGTAGTCCATATGCAAGGGCAAACCCACCTTCCATAATTTCAGGATTGTCACCGTGGCCCTGAATACCACCGCGTTCTTTGGCGACCATCAGTTCAGTCAGGGCGTCGAGATATTCTTCCTGGTAGTAGTGATACAACGCGACGCCATAACGCAAATCAGCGACGGTTGATCTTGGCTCATCTTTTTTTCTTGCGTGCGCTGGCGAGATACTCAGAGCCAACAGCGCGAACGCTAGAAGACTGAATTTCAGAGTTCCCATTCTTTGAAGTCAAAATCCGGTTGCATGTTTGCAGTGGAATCCTTGATACGTAACTCCAGCATTTTGGGATCGTCATCTTTGTCGAGCATGATGGTAGTGCCGCGCTTGTAGTTACGATTGTCGGGTCCTTCTCCAGTGAATATGGCAGTGATTTCGTGATTGCCTGTTTTCAGGTTCCCGACATACAGACGCTGTATGCCACCGCGAATCAAAGCGTCATTCTGGCGTGCGGTGTAAAGGTGGCTAGCGACGAGCTTGTCGTCAATGGAAATTTTTACCGCATCGAGCCGGAAAAATTCGCCGACATCCAGTGAAAGAAAAACCATGATTTGAGTATTGGCGGGGAAAAGCAGTTCCTCTTCAAGAATAAGCAGGTCACGGTTCAGTTCCAGTGCCGCTTTTTTTAAATCCTCCACTTCATCAGAAAGTGGTGTGCGCGCATCTTCGCTATTGATGGCTTCCTCATCGGGGATCTCTTGTTCGACATCCTGGGCGAAGCTTGGCAAGGCCAGAGAAGCCGCCAATATCAGAGCATGCAGATATTTGTCAGCTATGAGTCTGACAAAAAAGCTTGCCAAAAATTGGCACAATTTAACACTCACAGTCACTCTCCATTAACATGTTAATTAAGTTTAGCCTTGTCTAAGCAATGCGGGCTCAGTCTTTTGAGTAAACAAGAATATTTTGAGTTATGTGACACAGGTCAAAAACTAATGCGGTTTATTCTGTCGACTCTAAAATTTAGATTAATAATTCGCCGGTTTTTAGGGTTCTGGCGGCGTTAAGCCCTCACTGTAATGCACTTTGCCACTCGCATCTATGAGGATACAGTCCACCCCTTGCAAACCATTGACCAAGTTCAAGCCTTTCTCAACACCTAAGACGAAAACACTTGTTGAAAGTGGATCAGAATCGAGTCCAAAGTCCGCTAATACAGTGACGCTAATTACCCCGTTTGCGGATTCACCTGTTTTCGGATTAATGATGTGATGCACACGTTTTCCACTACTTTCGTCGATAAAATACCGCTCATAATCCCCGGAAGTTGAAACAGCGGTGTTTTCAAGCGGTAAATAGATAACGGGTTCACTTTTTTGCTTATGCTCAGCACGCGGATTTTTAATTCCAACCAACCACGGTCGGCCGCGTTTATCGCCGAGAACACGGCTATCGCCACCGGCACTGACCATGGCGTGTTGCACGCCTAATTTTTGTAAGAGTGTAATACTGTTATCAACGGCATAACCTTTAGCGATGCCACCGAGATCGATTCGAATATCCGGGTGTTCATAAAATAAACGCTTCTTAGCCTTATCCAAACGCAACCCCTTGTAATTCACTGCAGGGAGAAGCTTCTCGCGCTGCGCTGCACTGGGTTGCTTTTTCTCGCGGTAGTCGTAAAACCAACCGACAGAGGCGAAGGTGATATCAAAGGCGCCTGCAGTTTTTTCGCTGTACCAGAGTGATTTTTCGATGAGCAGATAAAGTTCATCAGTGAGCTCAACGGGATGTTTGGCGGCACTTGCATTGAGTTGCGCGAGTTCGCTCGTTTCTATCCAGGGTGAAAGTTGCTGATCAATGCGTTGCATTTCAGCAACAACAGCTTCAACACCGCGTTGCGCGATATTTTCATCTTCATGCCAAAGTGTAACGCCAATACGCGTACCCATCGCTTCAGCTTCGGCATACAACCAGCCTTCATTTTTCCAAGTGCGGAGATTTTCGTCTTTTGCAGCTGCATCTAAGGCAAAAACTGCGCTGAAAACAAGAATTAAAATATTTGTTTTAGAAAGGTACAAAACCTTAACCTCACAACGCAGAATTATTTGAATGAAATATTAAACACACCCGGTTCCACTTCGCTGCCAATCCATTTCAAACCTTCAGTGTATTTTTGCGGTGTCTCAGAACTTG
>JBNKVX010000087.1:0-12944 GCA_050299435.1 Cellvibrionaceae bacterium
ACAACGACAATTAAAACAGCAATAAAAGTAATCACAGTAGCCATTTGTTTCTCTCTTGCATCCTGTGGTGGAAGTTCTGGATCTAATTTCTCTGGTGCCAGTTCTAGCTCCAGTTCCAGTTCTAGCTCAAGTTCCAGCTCTTCAGCCAGTAGCTCAAGTACTTCTTCCTCTACATCCAGTTCGAGCAGTAGTTCGAGTTCCTCAAGCAGTGCTGCATCCTCCTCAAGTGGAATGAGTGGATTGAGTGTGCGACCAGATAATCAAAGTTGTTTAGCGGGCGAAGCGCCAATAAGCGACGCGGATGTGGATACCGAAGCCGCCTTTCCATTACTAGCAGGTTTTGAAAACCCAACCTTGCTGATTCAAGAACCAGGTAACAACAATTACTGGTATGTCCTGGAGCAACGCGGGAGGATTTTGAGATTCAACAATAATCCCAGTGTGAGCAGCTATGATGTTGTGGCAGATCTTCAAGATCTCGTTGATGACAGCGCGAACCTCAACGAATCGGGCTTGCTTTCCATGGCTTTTCATCCCAACTTTTCAAGTAACGGTTTTATTTATCTTTTTTATCAAGCCTCTGAAGACAGCACGCCACCCATTCAGGACGAATGCTGCCTTTCTCGCTTGAGTCGATTTACCTCAAATGACGGTGGACAGACTTTAGATAGCAACTCTGAGTTGGTCTTGATTGAATTTACCAACCCCTACTTCAACGAAAATCATTTTGGTGGACATCTCGGTTTTGATGATGAAGGTTTGTTGTATTTGAGCATTGGTGACGGCGGCTCCGGCGGAGACCCGGATAATCGCGCGCAAAATACCAGTAATCTTTGGGGCAGCATGATTCGTATTGACGTAGATAGTGGCTCGCCTTACAGCATTCCCGCATCCAATCCTTTTTCTTCCGAAGCCGCTTTACTTTGTAACTCTGATGCCAACATGAATAGCAAAGAAATTGCTGATGCAAACTGCCCAGAAATTTTTGCCTGGGGTTTACGTAACCCCTGGCGCTGGTCCTTTGATTCTGCAACCGGAGACATTTGGTTAGGCGACGTTGGCCAGAATAACTGGGAAGAAATAAATGTTATTGAACTCGGTGGAAATTACGGTTGGCGGATACGTGAAGGCATGCACTGCTATAACCCTTCCACTGGCTGCACAACATCGGGCTTGATTGATCCCGTTGCGGAAATGCTGCGCAGCGAATTTCAGTCTGTCACCGGCGGAATGGTATATCGAGGCAACG
This sequence comes from Cellvibrionaceae bacterium, assembly GCA_050299435.1. Classification (GTDB taxonomy): domain Bacteria; phylum Pseudomonadota; class Gammaproteobacteria; order Pseudomonadales; family Cellvibrionaceae; genus 1162T-S-0a-05. Next base: position 1,250 of record JBNKVX010000087.1, read on the forward strand.
CGATTCCCAATTTGGTAGGCCGCTATGTATATGGCGATTTTGTCACCACACGTATTTATTCACTGATGGAAGATGGCAACGGTGGCTGGGAAATCGATCCCATTAGCAACGGTAGTGGCTACGCTATCGCCAGTTTCGCAGCCGACCAAAACGACGAGTTGTACTTCATCAGTTTCAGTGGCAGTGATGGCCAACAGATTCGGCGATTTATTGATAACAGTGGCGCCAGCAGCAATGTGCCCGAATTGCTCTCTGAAACGGGCTGTGTGGATGAAAATGATCCTACCCAGCCAGCCATGGGTTTAATTCCTTACGACATCAATGCGTTGTTCTGGTCTGATGGCGCGGTGAAACAACGTTGGCTGGCGCTGCCTAACAATACAAGTATCAGCGTAAACACCGATCAAGATTGGGACTTCCCTATCGGCAGCGTGTTAATGAAATCTTTCGAGCTGAATGGGAACTTAATAGAAACACGTTTGCTAAAACATCACGACGATGGCAGTTGGGCGGGCTACAGCTATCGTTGGAACGGAGCCGGAACAGATGCCGACCTCGTTGTGGGTGGTCAAGTTGTCGAAATTGATGGGCAGGATTGGGTCTATCCCAGTGGCGGTCAATGTCTGCAATGCCATACAAGCGCAGCTGGTCGAGTGCTCGGCCCTGAAACGGCACAAATGAATAAAAGTTTCACCTATCCTTCTACTGGAATTACGGCCAATCAAATCGACACCTTGACCAGTATTGGCGTGCTGGTGGGATCAACAGATGGAAGTGCCCTGGCAGATCCTTATGACTCGAGTGCAGATCTCGGGCAGCGCGCGCGCGCTTGGTTGCATACCAACTGTGCACAATGTCATCGCCCTGGTGGTGCTGCCAACATTAATATGGATCTACGCTATTCCACCGCATTTGATCAAATGAATATTTGCAATCAGCCTCCGGTAAACGGTGATTTGCGAATCAGCGGTATACAGCGACTTATGCCAGGGAATCCAGGACTTTCCATGATTGTTGAACGCATGAGTCGACGCGGTAATGCCCAACAAATGCCGCCACTTGGCAGCACTGAAACTGATAATCAGGGGATCACCCTCATCAGTGATTGGATAACTTCGCTAAGTGATTGCTCGGGTACTTGATATCTTGATATTGCTATCCCAGAATTAAAAGTCCCAGCAATCTTTTAAAAAATAAACTTATAATTGCCCTTCGCAATCCAGAGACAGATGGAGAAGGTCAATGCCAGATATTGCCGAATACCTGAAAGTCATTATTGGCTTATTGGCCATTATCAATCCCATCGGCGCCATTCCCGTATTTATCAGTCTTACCACGAATGAAAGCACTCAACATCGGCAAAAAACCGTTAATCTCACTGCCTTGGGCGTTTTATGCGTGTTACTTGTCGCACTCTTTTTTGGCGAAAGCCTACTGCGTTTTTTCGGTATATCCATCGATTCATTTCGCGTTGGTGGTGGCATTTTGGTTTTATTGATGGCGATTTCCATGCTGCAAGCCAAAACCAGTTTATTAAAGCAAACGGAAGAAGAAGCCCATGAGTCTTTAGAAAAGGAATCTGTGGCCATCGTCCCCTTGGCCATGCCATTACTTGCTGGGCCAGGTGCAATCAGCGCGGCGATTTTGGCTGCGCATCGCTCCAGCTCCTTTACCGACTATGCCGCCATCGCCATTGGCATTACTGTGTTAAGTTTTATTGTGTGGTTAACATTAAGAATCGCACCCTGGATTTCTGCACGTATTAGCGCCACAGGCATTAATATTTTTACACGCATAATGGGCTTGGTTCTTGCCGCAATTGCCATCGAATACATTGCGAATGGTTTGAAGGGATTGTTTCCAATGTTGGCAGGATAACTTACAGTATTTAAATTGAAACAAATAAAAATAAGGCGCAACACATGATTAAGTCAGGCACACAAAAACTTCTTTTAATTGTTTCTCTCAGTCTTTGTCTTTTTTTCGCTTTCGCTCAGCAAACATTGCACGCCGGTGAGAAAAAACTTCAGAGCATGGAGCAAATCACAATTCACAGCCCCTCACTGGAAGGCAACCTTGAAGGGAACAGTGCTGATCGCAGCGTCTATGTTTACTTGCCACCCAGTTATAAAAAATCAACAAAAAAACGCTACCCCGTGCTGTATGCCCTACACGGCTACACAATCAATAACGAAATATGGTCAAAAGAAATTAATGCACCGGAAAGTTTTGCAGCTGCCTTTGCAAGCGATGCGAAAGAAATGATTATTGTGCTTCCCAATTCACAAACCATACACAACGGTTCTATGTATTCCAGTTCGATTACAATTGGTGACTGGGAAAGCTTTATTGCTGACGATCTGGTTAACTATATCGATGCACATTATCGCACCATCAAACATCGAGATAGTCGCGGCTTGGCCGGCCATTCAATGGGTGGCTATGGCACTGCGCGTATTGGTATGAAAAGGCCCGATGTTTTTTCAGCAATGTACATTATGAGCCCCTGCTGTATGGAAGCGCGTGGTGCTCCGCCAGCAGCAATACTCGAAAAAATCCAAAATCTTGAAACAGCCGAACAATCCACTTCTCTGGGTTTTCTTGAACGCGCCACACTCGCGGTAGCAGCTGCCTGGTCACCCAACCCCAAAACCACCCTTTTTTGCAGACCTGCCGATTGGAAGCGAAGAGGAAGTCAAAATAGTGCTAGCTAAATGGGCTGCAAACGCGCCCTTAGCGATGGCGAGCCAATACATTTACAAGCTAAAAAAGTACAAAGCCATCGCAATTGATGTGGGTGATAAAGATGGATTAAAAAGTGGTGCAATGGAATTCAGCCGCATCTTGAGTGAGTCGGGGATTGAAAATAAATTCGAAGTGTACGAAGGCGACCATGTGAATCGCGTCGCCGAACGAATGCAAAAATATGTTGTACCGTTTTTCAGTCAGAATTTAACATTTGAGCAGTTAAAACAATAAACAAGGGAATCAGCATGAATATATTAAGGATCATTCACAATATGCGTTTTAATAGTGTAGTAATTTTTGTCTGTGCCATTTTACTTAGTCAAATTTCCTTTTCACAGGAAAATAGCATCAGAGGAAGTTGGGAGTTTAGTCTTCATATTGGTACAGAAAACTTTGATTCAGATACTGCCTATCAAGAATATATTGAAGATTCCGCTTGGAATATTGGAGGCTCGGCTGATTTTCGCAATGGCCGCTGGCTCACCAGTTTCGGTATGGCACTAATCAGCTATAGCGACGAAGCCAGTTTTCAACAGCAAACAATAAACGGTTTTGGCAACAGGCAAACTAGTGATTCTGATGCTAGCGCCGTGCAAATGAGTTTTGCGCTTGGCCCCCACTGGCTGTTGGGTAAGAATCAGGATGTGACTGTGTTTACGCAAGCCGGTCTCGGGGTTATTTTTGCATCTACTCGAAGCATTCCCTCCTGTTCAGACTGTTATGAAGAAGACATCGATATCAACTCCGGTGGCTTTGCCAAGATAGGGGTTTTGAAAAACACACCAAAGGCTGGCGCTTTTGGAATTAATTTTGTGAACTATTTTAGCGGCGACCAGAAAACCAGCATCAACTTAATGTGGTCGACATCTTACTAAGTTTTCATTATTAATACTGTGCTTGCTCAGTACAGTAAATCGTAAATAAAACGCTGGTTTGTGATCGGCATATATCACGTAACTTGACTGTTCATAATGAAGATATGCCGCTCACAATAATACGAACCTGAACCTGGATAACCTAATGTAAGCTGATCGTTAATTAAATAGTAGTTTAATTACTTAGCGAGCGGCGCTTATGAAGAGGAATAGAAACACATTAGAACAAATTGAAACTCTTGATCTCACACCGATGCTGGATGTCGTATTTATTTTGCTGATATTTTTTATCGCGACAGCCAGCTTTATGAACTATAAATCTCTGAAGCGAAAATGTTCCACCAGTAACCGATTCTCGTTCTAACACGGCGGTTTTCGTTTTAGATAAAAGCAACCAAGTCTATTTTGAAAACCGAAAAATCGATTTTAGAGCTATTACATTAAAAGGGCGTTAAGTACGCCCCTCAAAAACGCCATTGATTGGGTTTGTAAATAAATTGCGAGGAAAAATATCGGTTTATTTTTCCTACTCAGTCATCATCGCAAGAAACATTCTTATTGAGGTTAAATGATTTACATAGATCGTTCCCGCTGCCTCCCATCATCACAGTGTCAATCTCCTTGGAAGTAATACCTATTAGTACATCATCGCCATCCTGACCCCATAACTCATCTTCAAAATTACCATTGTAGCCATGCAACCAGTCGTCCCCATCTCCTCCCAACAATTCGTCTTTACCAGTACCTCCGACGATTACATCATCGCCTGAGTCGCCCACACCGAGGTCATTACCAGAGCCCAAGTTAATACGGTCATGGCCTGAGCCGCCACGAACCTTGTCGTCCCCCCCTAAAGATTGAATCATATCATTACCCGACCCACCGTTGATGTAATCGTACTGATCACCTCCCACTAACCAATCACCTTCGGACCCTCCTTTAATATAGTTTTCCCCTTTGCCGCTGTAGTCTTCGTAATTTCCGTATATTGTGTCATACCCTCCCTGGCCATAAATTTCGTCGTGACCACTTCCGCCTTCTACCCAATCATCGCCATCGCGCGCATAAATGAGGTCGTGTCCGCTACCTCCCTCAATTATATCGTCATAGTCAGTCGCCCAAATATAGTCGTTCCCTGTACCGCCATAAATCTCTGCACCATCAGCGCCCCATACGCAAATAGAATCGTTGCCAGCTTTCCCATATACACGTTCAACATTTGTTACCACGATAACGTCATCCCCACTGGTGCCTCGCACTACCTCCTCATTGCGAATGCGGATGGTTGCCTCCTTGCCATTGCAGGTGGCCGCATAAACATAGTTAACCATGAACAAGGCCGGTATTAAAATTATCAGATTTTTTACAATTATTTTTTTCATAGTTTTTCCATTTAATTATAACGAACTAGAACTTTCGCAAAACCAGGTACGATTTGTCTGGTTTTACACCGAAATAACATTTATATAGATCCTGGTAAAATGAGCATCACAGTAAGATTTCTAAATTTATGTAAATAGCCGTAATTTATTTTTTTGATTTCCAATGTTTTTGTACATTGTGTATATATTCCGAACAGTAAGACTTTTGGTGTCACTTTGTCGTCGCCCCCTATAGGAAAGGACATTGTTCGTATGAAAATGTGGTGCACTATACAACGGGAGGTCTTGCAGATACTTGCGATGCTGAGATGGTGGCAGGTCTGGCGAATGCCGATGATGACTGGACCATTTATATCTATCGAACCAATGACTAATGTGGCGCGCGAATTTATTACTACAAAGCGGATGAGTATAAATAATTGACAGGTAATTATCCCCGCAGTGATTTCAATTTGATTATTGCTAGTGAGTTGAAATTTTAAGACCAGCTGACTGAATCAAATTGGTCGGAGTGGCCGGATTTGAACCGACGACCACCACACCCCCAGTGTGGTGCGCTACCAGGCTGCGCTACACTCCGATAAAGAATCTCTCGAACCGAGAGGCCGCTAATCATACGGATTGAAAGGGCTATTGCAAGAGGGAAATGAGTGAAAATCAGGTTTTTAAAACGATCAGTACTTCTTCCAATTCTCTGATCATTTGTCGCACCAGCGCGTCGAAACTGTTCTCTTCTGAAGCCGGTATAGAGGCTTCTCCATTCATCTGTTGACGGGCACCGCCAATGGTAAATCCTTGATCGTAGAGTAAGGCTCGAATCTGGCGAATGGTGAGTACATCCTGGCGTTGATAATAGCGACGATTGCCTCGGCGCTTGACAGGCTTCAATTGCGGAAACTCTTGCTCCCAATAACGCAGCACATGCGGCTTCACGGCGCAAAGCTCGCTGACTTCACCAATGGTGAAATAGCGTTTGCCGGGAATTACGGGAAGTTCGTCGTTATTGCTTGCTTCCAGCATATGCCTCTACACGAGCCTTAAGTTTCTGACCAGGGCGAAATGTTACCACTCTTCGGGCTGTAATGGGGATCTCTTCGCCGGTTTTGGGATTTCTTCCGGGCCTTTGTTTTTTATCGCGTAGGTCAAAATTGCCAAAACCCGAGAGTTTGACCTGCTCATTATTCTCTAAGGCGTCTCGAATCTCTTCGAAGAAGAGTTCTACCAGCTCCTTGGCTTCGCGTTTATTAAAACCCAACTCCTCATAGAGTTTTTCAGCTAAATCGGCCTTGGTCAGCGATTCGGACATGGTTTTACCTGAGTTTGGCGTTAAATTTATCCTCTAAGTGTTTTACAACGTCATTCACCGAGGCAGTGATCTCGTCCTCATTAAGAGTGCGCGAAGGATGCTGAAAGGTCAAGTTAAAAGCAAGACTTTTTCTTTGTGGATCAATACCTTCGCCGCTATATACGTCAAATACCTTTAAGTTTTTAAGGTAATCCCCTGCTTTTGAAACGATTTCTTTTTTCAAATCAGCCCAAATGGCGTCCTTATCTACAAGTATAGCCAAATCCCGGCTGACTTCTGGAAAACGCGACAAAGGGCTGAATTGCGGTGTGATCGCGCCACACATTGCTTCCAAATCGAGCTCAAAAACATACACGCTTTGTTTTATACCTAATTCCGCTGCTATGGCTGGATGAAGTGCCCCTATATATCCAAGCGAATTGCCTGCAAGATACAACTCAGCGCATTGACCCGGATGCAAAGCTGGATGTACAGCCGCAGTAAAGCTCGCCTGCAAACCACTTTCATCCAGCAGCGATTCCACATCGCCTTTTAGATCGTAAAAATCCACCCAGCGCTTTTCACTGTGCCAGTCAACCGCAGCCACAGGCCCATAAACCAAGCCGGCCAAGCAAGCTTTCTGATCCAGCTGCTTTGTGGGGTTCGCTGCATCAGCTGGCTTAAACACCATGCCTTTTTCAAATAGACGCACACGCGAGGCCTGACGGTTCAAATTGTTGAGCAAAGTTTGCGTAAGCCCAGGCAAAAGGCTCGTACGCATGATGCTCATATCTTCACTGATAGGATTAAGTAATTTAACGGCTGGGCTATCTTGTGTGAACAAGCGATGCAGCTTGGGCTCAATGAAGCTATAGGTTATGGCTTCCTGAAAATCACGTGCGACCAAATGCTGAATTAAAACTGACTCGGCCCTTTCACCTTCTTTGCTTGCTGGCAAGGTTGCCGCAAAATTTAAGCTGGTTGTCGGCAAGTTGTTGTAGCCATAGATACGTGCCAGCTCTTCCAAAAGGTCTTCCTGAACTTCAATGTCGAAACGCCAGGACGGAACTGAAAATTCCCAAGCATCAGCACTTTGTGTTTTTAGCTCTAAACCCAAGCGAGATAAAATGTTTACGACTTGCTCATCCGGAATGGCAAAGCCTAAACCACTTTCAATACGTGCTTTTTGCAAAGTCACATTTCGAGTTTGAGGAATATGCTCTTCCAATTCATAAACGACAGTCGGCCCTGGCTCTCCCCCCGAAATTTCTAGCAGTAAAGCCGTTGCACGCTCAAGCGCAGCTTTTGCGCCAGCATAATCAACGCCGCGTTCAAAGCGGTGAGAAGAGTCAGTATGCAAACCATAAGAACGTGCGCGACCCGCTATGCTGATAGGATGAAAGAAGGCACTTTCAAAAAAGATGTGTTGTGTTGTCTCAGATACCGCCGTACTCAAGCCACCCATAATCCCTGCGATGGCAATGGCTCCACTGTCATCTGCTATTACCAAAGTATTATCTTTAAGTTTTATTTCCTGTTCGTCGAGCAGGGTTATTTTTTCATTTTGTTCAGCCATACGTACCTGAATATTGCCCTGCAATTTTTCCAAGTCAAAGGCATGCATGGGTTGACCCAATTCCAACAAAACAAAATTCGTGATATCGACAACAGGATCAATTGAACGTAAACCCGCGCGCCGTAATTTTTCCTGAAGCCACAGCGGAGATTCTGCTTTGACTTTAACATTCTTAATTACGCGGCCAACATAACGTGAACAGGCTTCACCGGCTTTCAGTTCGACTTTATGGGTATCTTTGATTGATGCCTTAACTTCATTAATTTGCGGTGCACTCACTTCTATATCATTGAGCACACCCACGTCACGCGCCAACCCTTTTACACTTAAACAATCACCACGATTCGGTGTCAGGTCAACTTCTATAATGTTGTCCTGCAACTTTAAATACTCAACGAGGTTTGTTCCTACGGGCGCATCGCCAGGCAACTCCCAAAGTCCAGCGTCATCATCACCCGCTTGCAGTTCTGTTTGCGCGCATAACATGCCAAAACTTTCTACACCACGCAGTTTGGCTTTTTTAATTTTAAATTTCTTGCCATCTTCGCCTGGCGGCAATTCCGCACCAACCAGCGCAAAGGGAATTTTGATTCCCGGTCGCGCATTCGGCGCACCACAAACCACTTGCAATTCTCCGTCCGGTGAGCCCGCAACTTTACAAACACGCAACTTTTCTGCATCGGGATGTTGTTCTACCGAAACAATTTCGCCGACTACAACACCTGAAAACTCACCCGCTACAGCTTCTACCGCATCCACTTCCAGACCGGCCATGGTGATTTGATCAACTAATTCTTGTGTCGTGAGTTTGGGACTGACCCATTCTCTTAACCAGGATTCACTAAATTTCATAAACAGGACGCCCTATTGCGTAATGTGTGTAACCTTTTTCCGCCATTAATTCAGGTTCGTACAAGTTACGACCATCAAAAACAATTTTTTCATTTAACAAGCTCGCAGCTTTTTGCCAATCCGGTGAACGAAAAGCCGACCATTCAGTGCATACAACGAGTGCATCTGCATTTTGCAAAGCTGCGTATTCATTTTCGGCAAATTTTAAATCTTCACGCTCACCGTATATTCGAGCTGTTTCTTCCATCGCTTCGGGATCATAGGCCACAACTTTTGCACCCAGGTTCCATAAATTTTCCATGACTACGCGACTTGGTGCTTCGCGCATATCATCGGTATTGGGTTTAAAAGCCAGGCCCCACAAAGCAATGGTTTTATTTTTGAGTTCCGCGCCGAAATGTTTTTTCAGTTTTTCGACTAAAACTAATTTTTGTGAATCATTAACGGCTTCCACCGCTGTGAGCAACTCGGCAGGTTCATCAACGCCGTGAGCCGTTTTTACCAGCGCTTTCACATCTTTTGGAAAGCAGGAACCACCATAACCACAGCCAGGGTAAATAAAACTGTAGCCAATGCGCGGATCGGAACCGATGCCCTTGCGCACCAATTCTATATCGGCCCCCAGTTTTTCAGCTAAGCGTGACAGCTCATTCATAAACGAAATTTTTGTTGCTAACATGGCGTTAGCGGCATATTTGGTAAGTTCAGCAGAGCGCACATCCAAAAACATGAGTTTGTCATGATTTCGATTAAAGGGTGCGTACAGTTCACGCATCAATTTTTCTACGCGTTCAGAATCCGTTCCTACTACAATGCGATCCGGCTTCATAAAATCATTGATCGCAGCCCCCTCTTTCAAAAATTCCGGATTGGATGCGACATCGTAAGGTATATCAGCTTTTCTCGCTGCCAGCGTTTCAGCAATTTTCGCTTTAACTTTATCGGCACTGCCAACGGGCACGGTAGATTTATTCACCACCAAGCGATAATCCTGCATATGTTCGCCTACGGATTGCGCCACTTGCAGTACGTATTTTAAATCAGCTGCGCCATCTTCATCAGGCGGAGTACCCACTGCAATAAAAACAATTTCTGCGTATTCCACAGCTTGTTTCGCATCAGTGGAAAATTGTAAACGCCCCTCTTTTACTGCTTGCTTTACGATGGAATCCAAACCTGGCTCGTAGATCGGTATCAAACCTTCCCGCAATTTTTTGACTTTGTCTTCGTCTACATCCACGCACATGACGTGGTGACCCGAATGAGCTAAACATGATCCAGTGACCAAGCCCACATAGCCCGTACCAAAAATTGAAACTCTCACGCAAGCTCTCCCGCTTTTGTCTAAAAACCCGGTCTACAACAAATAGGTTTAAATTAAAATTGTTTTAGAAAATCCAAATCGTTTTCGAAAAATAAACGTAAGTCATTCACGCCGTAACGCAACATAGCTAAACGTTCTACACCCATGCCAAATGCAAAACCGGTGTAAACCTGACTATCGATTCCGCAGGCATCAAACACATTCGGATGCACCATGCCGCAGCCCATAATTTCTAGCCAGCCAGTTTGTTTACACACACGGCAGCCCTTACCTCTGCAGTTAGTGCATTGAATATCCACTTCAGCTGAAGGTTCGGTAAAAGGAAAATACGAAGGGCGAAAACGCACGGGCACATCGGCTTCAAAAAAAGATTTTAAGAATTGATCAACTGTACCTTTTAGATCTGCAAAACTGATATTTTTGTCAACCACTAATCCTTCAACCTGATGGAACATCGGTGTGTGTGTTAAATCCGAATCACAGCGGTAAACACGTCCGGGACAGATCACACGAATTGGTGGTTGTTTATTTTGCATGGTACGTACTTGCACCGGTGAGGTGTGAGTGCGTAATACGTGGGTTTCATCCACATAAAATGTATCGTGCATGGCTCGCGCCGGGTGATGCGCCGGTATATTCAAGGCTTCAAAATTATGGAAATCATCTTCAATTTCCGGCCCTTCCTCTACACCATAACCGACGGATTTAAAAATATGTTCGATGCGTTGAATGGTGCGTGTGATCGGGTGACGACCACCACTGTTAGCACGCCTACCGTCCAGAGTCACGTCCAGCGTTTCTTCTGCAAGTTTGGCTTCAATAGCCGCTTTTTCTAACGCAGCTTTACGTACTTTTATTTGGTCTTCAACTTGAAATTTGGCTTCGTTAATTTTTGCTCCGGCTTTGGGGCGCTCATCGGCAGAATAACTTCCCAGCGTTTTAAGCAAGGCAGTGATCTGACCTTTTTTCCCCAAAAAATCTACGCGCACTTTGTCCAAAGCCTGTAAACTATCTGCTTGTTCTACGAGGCTAATCGCTTCTATTTTTAGTTTTTCCAGATTTTCCATATTTTTTTACTTGTGTTCAGACCCCTATTTTCGGACTCTTAATTTCAGAACCCTATTTTCAGAACATGGTTTAAACAATAAAAAAGGGAAGTGCCTGGGCTCTTCCCTTTTTAAAATTAAATCACTGAAATTCAGTAATTTATTTATGCAGCAAGAGCGTCTTTAGCTTTAGAAACTATCGCTGCAAAAGCAGGTTTATCATGTACAGCCAAATCGGCCAACACACGACGGTCCAGCACAACATCAGCTTTTTTCAGTCCCGCAATTAAGCGGCTGTAGCTCATGCCTTCCACACGTGATTGCGCATTAATTCGCGTAATCCACAATGCGCGGAAGTTACGCTTTTTGTTGCGACGGTCACGATAGGCGTATTGACCTGCTTTTATCACAGCTTGTTTGGCTACACGAAATACGCGTGAACGCGCTCCGTAATAACCTTTTGCTGCTTTCAGTATTTTTTTGTGGCTTCTGCGTGCCACTACTCCGCGTTTTACTCGGGCCATTTTCTATTCCTCCACTCAACCGTTACTTGGCACGTAACATACGTTCTACGCCGGGTTTATCTGCTGCGGTGACCAAATTGGTA
>JBNKVX010000088.1:0-12857 GCA_050299435.1 Cellvibrionaceae bacterium
CTCCCGGACAATGGTACCAAGACGTCAACTCTTCAGGTCTTTTTGAAGTTGTCGCCGTGGACGAGAAAAACAGCACCATAGAAATTCAGTACAGCGACGGTGACATAGACGAAATTGAATTGGAAGCTTGGGGTATGTCCAACTATCAAGCTGCAGCGGCACCGGAAGACGGCAATGCCGGTTACGGATTTACTGCCGAGGATCATTGGCAGGAAGAAAACTTTAACAACGACTTCAGTAATCCTCTCGAGTATATCGAGCCTGATTTGTTTCAAGGTTTTGACGAGATTTAGAGAGTAGTTTCAGTCTAAAGCGCCTCTTACCCTGTTTCCCTTTTTCAACCAAACTGCTGGCCGCGCCTTCGCGGTGACAGTGTTAAAGGCTTGCATTCAACAAATTACTGTATATAATCACACCTACTGTATATTTATCCAGAAATTGGGGGCAAGCATGCTTAAGTTAACAGCACGGCAGCAGCAAATATTGGATCTCATTAAGTCTCACATTGACGAAACCGGATACCCACCCACCCGAGCCGAAATCTCGGAAATTCTTGGGTTTCGATCGGCTAATGCGGCGGAAGAACACCTCAAAGCCCTGGCCCGCAAAGGTGCTATTGAAATTGTACCCGGAGCATCGCGTGGTATAAGGTTGCCAGAATCCCAAATGGGCATCCCCTTAATTGGCCGTGTTGCCGCAGGCAATCCGATTCTGGCGGAAGAGAATATCGAAGAGTATGTCGAGCTTCCCGAACAATTCTTTTACCCTACCCCGGATTACCTGCTTTCTGTACGCGGTATGAGCATGAAGGATGCTGGAATCCTTGATGGTGATTTACTTGCTGTTCATAAAACCGATCAAGCTCGCAATGGTGACATTATTGTTGCACGCATTGAAGATGAAGTGACAGTGAAACGCTTTCGTCGAGAAAGAAACAATGCGGTTATTCAGCTCTGGCCAGAAAATCCCGATTTTGATGTGATTGAAGTTGATCTCAGAGATGAAAATTTTGCTATCGAAGGACTGAGTGTTGGCATTATTCGACGAGGATTAAACTAATGTCTTCCTTGCATTCACCTCATAGTCTCCAAACATCTTTACACAAACTTTTACACTCGGGCATTACGGAAATTGTTCTTCCGTCTGAAAGCACTCAGGAATATCTGCTCGTTTTGCCTATGCTGGCGCATCTCAGTAGACAGTCCGAAACCCGTTGGTTTACCTGGATCGCACCGCGCGGCATTAACCGAAAAGTGTTACAGGATTTTGGCTTTGCACTCGACAAGCTACGTATTGTTTATACTGCAAATGACGAGGAAACCCTCTGGATGCTCTGGGATGCCTTATCAATGGGGAATAGCGACACTGTGGTCGCCAGTCATGAAAGTCTAAGTGCAGAAGATCTGAGAAAACTGGAACTTGCTGCGTGTAAAGGTCAAAGCCAGGGTTTGCTTTTGCGCCACAGGCCAGAAACTGCAGCTTGGTAATTACTCTTCATGTGACGTAGATCGCTGGCGATCTATAAATGCTTGCATATCTTTTAACATTTTGGATAAGTCTGCGGTTTGTATTTTCCACCAGTCCACTTTTTCCTGTTCATCCAGATCCTGAACCCGAATGAGATTATTATTTGCAGAAATCTCAGCTTCATTTTTTTGCTGGATTCTCTTTTCTGAATGACTGTCTTGATGCAACTGCAATAATTGTCGTAACCAACTTTTATCTCGTGTCAGTTCCGCACTCAGATCTTCTATACGAAAATCGTTTTCTGCTTTTTCTAAGGTCGTTTTCAATATTGTCAGCAGCGGAGAAGAAAAGGAATCGTAAATCACTTTCAGTTCCAGCTCCTCTAGATAGGATAAAAGCGCAAAAACGCTCTGAGTGATCAGCGCGTGCTTGATAGCACGCTGCCGAAATAACTCGCGTTCTTCTTCAAGAATATTGAGTTGCGCAAAAGCAAAACTTAAATATTGATTAGTCAGCGTCTTGGAGCCGGGCATAAGTTACGACTTTTTGCTTGTCGCTTTCTTTTTTACGGCAGTTTTTTTAGTGCTAGCCTTTTTCTTTTTCGTTGCTTTTTTCTTCCCAGCGGCCTTTTTAGTTGGGGATTTAGCTTCACCACTCTCTACCCATTTTCCATTTTGGTAGAAAGCCTTCCAACCGGTTGCTTTGCCTTCAACCTCTGACTGAACGTATTGCTCTTTGGTTTTCCGACTAAACCTAATTACGCTTGGAATACCATTGTCATCTTCAACAGGCGCACTAAACAGAAAAGTATATTTACTATCAATTTCATCCTTATGCGGCAAAATTTCCTTCACCAAGGGCGCCCGGGTTTCTCGATTTTTTGGAAATTGACTTGCGGCTAGAAATATTCCTGATGCTCCGTCGCGTAACACATAATGATCTTCTACTTTATCGCAACTCAGCTCTGGCATAGGGACAGGGTCCATTTTCGGCGGAGCCGCTTCTCCGTTTCTCAGGAGTTTTCGCGTGTTTTTACATTCTTCGTTACTACAACCAAAATATTTACCAAAGCGCCCTGACTTGAGCTGCATATCATTGCCACATTTGTCACACTCAATTACAGGTCCTTCGTAACCTTTGATCTTAAAAACGCCTTTTTCTATTTCATAACCAGCACAATCCGGGTTGCGCCCGCATATGTGTAGCTTGCGACTTTCATCCAATAAATAACTGTCCATCGCTGTGTTGCATTGCTTACAACGATGTCGCTTTCGAAGTTGTTTTGATTCCGCTTCCTCATCTTCGTCTACATTAACCGCTTCATCGCCACTGACGAGATTCATTGTGTTTTTACAGCGCTCTTTCGGTGGCAAGGCATAGCCTGAACAACCCAGAAATACACCGGTACTTCCGGTTCTGATCTGCATATTGCGGCCGCAGTTGCTGCATTCGATATTTGTTTCTACCGCCTGGTTGCGACGCATGCCTTTATCTGCGTCCTGTGCTTTTTCCACTTTTCCGGAAAAATCTTTATAAAATTCATCCAGAAGTTTTAGCCAATTCTTTTTGCCTTCAGCTATAGAATCTAAAGACTCTTCCATGTTTGCGGTAAAGCTATAGTCCATTAAATCACTGAAACTTTCACCTAATCGTTCAGTGACAATATCACCCATTTTATTGGCGTAGAATCGACGGTTCTCGACATGTACATAACCGCGGTCCTGAATCGTTGAAATGATGGCGGCATAAGTGGATGGGCGACCAATGCCGCGTTTTTCCATTTCCTTTACCAGACTGGCTTCGGTGTATCTGGCCGTCGGTTTGGTAAAGTGTTGCGTGGGAAACAATTCATGCAGTTTGAGTCCGTCACCCACTTTTACATCAGGTAAAATTTTATCTTCGTCTTTCTTCGCTATAGCAGGCATCACCTTGGTATAACCATCAAATCGAATAACCCTGCCTCGCGCACGCAATTCATAATCACCTGCGCTTACCACAATTGAGCTACTGGTATATTCGGCAGGTGTCATCTGGCAAGCAACAAACTGTTGCCAAATTAAGGTGTACAGTCGTTCTGCATCTCGCTCCATGCCTACCAGCTGTGTGGGCTTTAAATTGACATCAGAAGGACGTATTGCCTCATGCGCCTCCTGAGCACCATCCTTACTTGAATACACATTCGGATTTTCAGGCAGATATTTTGGCCCATACGATTGTTCAATGAATTCACGGCAATTCGTTACTGCTTCTGCACTTAAATTTGTCGAGTCTGTACGCATGTAGGTGATGTAACCAGCTTCATAAAGTCTTTGCGCCATCATCATGGTTTTCTTAACGCCAAAACTTAAACGGGTTGATGCGGCTTGCTGTAACGTAGAGGTGATGAACGGTGCTGAGGGTTTACCTTTAGTGGGTTTGTCTTCTCGAGCGCTGACGACATAGTCTGCCTTGGTGAGATCTTTAACTGCAGTCTCAGCTTGCTCCTGATTCACTGGCTTGAAGCCGTTTCCCTGATATTTTTTAACTTCGAAAGCTGCGCGTTCCTTCTTCGCTGTATCCAGTTCCGCGACGACATCCCAATATTCTTCAGGGATAAATGCGCGAATTTCTGCCTCCCTTTCTACGACCAACTTTACTGCGACCGATTGCACGCGTCCTGCAGATAAGCCTCGTGCAATTTTTTCCCATAGCAAGGGCGATATCATGAAGCCGACAACCCGATCTAAAAATCGGCGTGCCTGTTGTGCATTGACTCGATTAATATCCAGTTGACCCGGATTTTCAAAGGCTTGCTTTATCGCACTTTTGGTAATTTCGTTAAACACAACGCGACGAAACCTGGATTCATCTCCTCCAATTGCCTGTTGTAAATGCCAAGCGATAGCTTCACCTTCTCTATCCAAATCCGTAGCGAGATAAATCGTCTCGGCTTTTTCAGCGAGTTGTTTCAGCTCTTCTACAACTTTTTCTTTGTTTGGAAGAATTTCATAGTGAGCCGACCAATTATTGTTGGGGTCGATCCCCATGCGCTTCACTAGCTGCTGCTTGGCTTTTTTCTGCTTGTGCAGCTCCTTCTCCTCAGGAGACATTTTACGCGTCAGAGCGGCCTGTCTGGCACGCTCCTTGGGATCCACAGGCGCACGCCCCCCCGCCGTGGGTAAATCTCGAATATGACCCACACTGGATTTAACAATGTATTGGCTGCCAAGGTATTTGTTAATTGTCTTCGCTTTGGCAGGCGACTCCACAATGACTAAGGATTTTTGCATACACCCCTTCTTATTTCTTGCCTGTTATTTGTACACCAACCGTGTACCGGCCTGTTGAGCTGCGCATATATAAGTCCTATGACTTTTGAGGTCAAGAGACGAATTTTTTTCACAGTCGCGCTTTCAGCTGGCTTAAGTTAGATTCCATGTAGTTATATATTGCTTTAGATATCGATTCTATCTATTTGTTTTTTAAATATATTTTAATGTTTTATTATTACTTGAAACTTTATAAATTAATAGACTGCTTTCACCAAAATTACCAATCAGAACTAAACTTGAAAGTGTGAGGCAAGAGGAATTTTACAAACATGTCGGCAATTGAAGCCCTGGCAATTTGCCTGGCATTTGCTTTTTTCTCTCTAGTGGTGGTCAGCTATGTGAATGGCCGCCAGACGCGCGCACGTCTGATCGCACGTCAGGTTGACCAATTAAAACGTCGAGTTGTTGAATTAGAGGAAATACTTTCACTCATCGAACCTCTTGTCGAGTCGCAAAATATTGCAATTCACCTAAACCAGGCCTTGATTGCAATGATTGAGCGCACTTTGACACTTGATCCCAGCAGTCACTATTTAGAGGCGAATCTGCTTACCGCAGAAGAACGCTTGCGTCAGGTCCAGGGGCAACAAAGTCGTATTGAGATGTGGCGAGTACAAGCGAGCGATGCAGCTATCGCCCGAGCTCGATATGCCCTCAATGAAACGGGTCGGATTTTAAGGAAGCGCCATGCTCAGGGCGAGTTAAATGACACTGAACTTGAGCAGTATATTTCCGAGTTAGCTTGGGCACACATGATGATTGGAGTCGTGACCCTGGTTTCTGAAGGCCATCAAGCCATAACCCGGGGAGACGTTCTTAAGGCCTACGCCTATTATAAAAATGCACAACAATTATTGCTGAGCTCAACACATCCGGATCCGAGAAAAAATAGCTTTATAAAAGAATTAGGCGAGATTATGCAGGGAAAACGCAAGGCAATTTCATTGGACTTAATGCCTGAATCGGATTACAACCCCAGTGCTGATTCTGCTACCCCTGTTGCCCCAAAAGAAGATCAAATCTGAAACAATGCTCTAAGGTTCTTTAATTTCTGAACAATATCCTCAACAGTTTTTTCATCACTTTTGTCAATTGTTTTTTCCAACCAGTAGATCGAAGCCCCCAACTTATTAACTTCAACACCAACTATTGAGTCATCAAAAGATTGCAACATCGCCTTGAGCGCCTGGAAAATTTGAGGGCTTAGAAAGCTCTTTTTAAACCAATCCCAATCATCGCTAAAATGAATATCGTGTGCATAGGGCTTCCTAAATAATATCAATTCAACGCCAGCCATTTTCTTTGCATATTTTTCATCCCAAAGTAAATAGTAAACGGCAATTGGAAATTTCTCACTGGCAAAAGGGTTTTGGCCCATCCTTACACGGCAACCCAGGTTTTGAGCATGGGCTCTAATTCGAGCAAGTCGAGCCTGACTTTTTGTTGGCCTCATAAACATAATCGGGCCCATTAACATGGCGACAGAAAATAATATCGCAACCACCGCTACCCAAGTCACTGTTGCTTTGCCTCAAGCTCTTCCCAACGCTGATAAAGGGCCGTGAGTGTATTTTCAATTTCAGTTAACTTCTCCAGAATGCGACTCGTTTCATCCTGGGATTTTTGATAAAAATTTGATGCACTTATTTGCTCTTGTAAGCCGTTTAACTCCTCTTCCAGATTCTCTATACGATCTGGTAAGGCATCGAACTCTCTTTGATCCTTGTAACTCAGCTTCTTCTTTGGCACATTTTTAGAAATCTGTTTGGAATTCTGTTTTAGTGCTTCATTTGAAGCTGTTTGGTGGGTGTGATCCCGGGTTTTTAAATCGGAATCTGTGTTTAATTCAGGCCAATTTCCTCCCTGGTGCAACCAATCACTGTAGGCTCCAACATATTCTTTAACAATGCCATTGCCTTCGAAAGCTATCGTGTTGGTGACCACATTTTCCATAAACTCTCTATCATGGCTGACAAGTAGCAAGGTGCCCTCGTATTGCAAAAGCACCTCTTCCAGCAGCTCAAGGGTTTCGAGATCGAGGTCGTTTGTCGGTTCATCCAAAACCAAAACATTTGAAGGCTGGCAAAATAGTTTCGCCAATAAAATTCGATTTCGCTCTCCTCCCGACAAAGTTTTAATCGCTGTATTGGCCCGCTCCCCAGAGAAGAGAAAATCCTGCAAATAAGAAACGACGTGTCTTCTCTTGCCATTTATTTCGATAAAATCCTGGCCGCCAGCAATATTGTCTCGCGCACTCTTTTCGAGCTCTAATTGCGCGCGCGTTTGATCAAAGTACGCGACGCTTAATTTTGTGCCCCGTACCGCTTTACCACGGCTTGCTTGCAATTCTCCTAACAAGATCTTCAGTAGACTGGTCTTCCCGATGCCGTTTGGTCCAATTAAACCAACTCTATCACCGCGCATTATTTTGCAAGAAAAATCCCGAATAATCGTTTTGCCATTAAAATCCAAAGAGATGTGTTCAAGTTCAAAAACCCGCTTACCCGATTGCTCTTGGCGATCTATTTCGATTTTTACGGTACCCAAACGCTCTCTTCGTTGACGACGCTCTTCACGCATCGCTTTCAATGCGCGCACTCTACCTTCATTGCGTGTACGTCGCGCTTTTATACCCTGACGAATCCAGATTTCCTCTTGTGCGAGCTTCTTATCAAACAAGGCATTCTCTTTCTCTTCGCTAGCCAGCTGTTGATCACGAAAACGTAAAAAACCTTGATAATCGCCATCCCATATTCGCAACTCACCCCTGTCCAATTCGGCAATACTGTTCGCCACATTTTGTAGAAAAGTGCGATCGTGCGTAATGAATGCCAATGCACCTTTATAACTCAGAAGAAATTCTTCCAACCAACGTATCGCACCAAGATCAAGATGGTTGGTCGGTTCATCAAGTAATAGAACATCTGGCTTGGATACCAAAGCCTGGGCGAGCGCGGCGCGACGGCGCCAGCCTCCTGAAAGCGAATTCATCGGCGCGTCCGCTTCGAGCTGCAATCGCGTGATAACCGTTTCTATTTGAGAATTGATAGACCAACCGTCATTCGCTTCAATAATTTGTTGAAGTTCTGCCAGTTGATCCAGGTCAGGATTGGCTTGATGACTGATAGTTTGATAACTCTCAAGTGTCTTGCCCAATTTACCCAAACCCGAAGAAACAAAACTGTAGACTGTTTGTTCATTGGTTGCAGGAAGGTCCTGATCCAGGGTCGCAATGCGTATTCCCTTTTGGAGTCGTCTGTCACCTGAATCTGCATCTCGCTGGCCCGCCATACACGCCAGCAGGGTTGATTTACCGACGCCATTCCTCCCTAAAACACAGACGCGCTGCCCGCGTTCAAGTTGCAAATTGAGATGGTCGAAGAGGATTTGCTCGCCGTAATGCAAGCAGAAATTTTCCAGTTTAATCAAAGACATGTATACAAATTACTCAAGCGTACTACGTTTATCCAGCCAAGTGCTGCATTCGGCAGAATTTTACTCACTTTCGCTAAATACCTCTGGCGAGATCTGCAGTTTTAATCAACAATAGAGCTAATCATCGGAGTTGAATCAAGCGAATCGGTTGTTATGAAGTATTCGAAGTTTACTCGCTTAGCCCTTATTCTCTTTGCGTTTTTGAGTAATTCAAAAGCTCTGGCACTCGCACCCTCGGAAAACTCACTATCTACGCTGGAAACCAAACACGCCAAACTCGCTGATCAACGTGTTCACTATGAATTGGCCAAAAATGCCTTGCAGTCAAAGAATTGGAGCGATTTCGAGCGCTATTATGACATGCTCGGCGACTATCCGCTGCTGCCCTATCTCGATTACATTAAAATTAAATCAGAACTTTCGCAGCTCGATTATAAGAAAATTGATTTTTTTCTAGCCGCAAACAAAGACACCTTTCTGGAAGCGAGACTGCGTCAACATCTGCTCTATGTGTTGGGCAGTAAAGAAAACTGGGAAACCTTTAACAGCTATTATCGTGAAGAGATTGCAACAACCGAATTGCGTTGTTTGCAGCTTTATGGACGTCTCTCAAGAAACGATACTGAAAACCTTGATGAGGATATCGCAGCAGTTTGGATTGTGGGCAAATCACTGCCAAAGACTTGCGACCCTCTCTTCTCAGCCTGGATAGCCGCAGACAAACTTACTTCAGAAATTGCATGGCAGCGCTTCACTGCCGCAATGGAAGCGGGTAACGTTGGTTTAGCGCGCTATGTTCGCTCACACATGAAAGGCCGTTACCTGCGTTATGCCGAGTTAATGCTAAAAGTCAGAGCCTATCCATACACAATTCGTCAACGTGGGAAGTTTCTCGAACAGTCCCGCGAAATGCAGGAGGTCATTGCACTTGGAATAAAACGATATGCACGCGTGCAACCAGTCGATGCATTGAAACAATGGGAGCTGTATGAAGCACAACAACTGTTTCCAGTCGAAATCAGCAGCCCCGTAAAAATATATCTCGCCAAACGACTCACATTCAAAGGCCATACTGATCTGGCGGAGAATTTGATTAAGGGGAGTTCAGAAATACAGTCCAGTGATGTAATAGAACAGCAATTACGTGAAGCGTTGAGAGAAGAGAACTGGCAAAAAGTGCTGAGTTGGCTCGATACCCTGAGTGACGAAAAACAACAAACTGATCGCTGGCTCTATTGGCGAGCACGCGCACAATCAGAACTGGATATTGTAGAGGGACCTTTTGGTCACTTTGTGGATATCTACGCCGATCTGGCGGCTAAACGCAGCTTTTATGGCTTTCTGGCCGCTGATAAGCTTGGAACAGAGTACGCTCTGCAGTCAGAGCCGGAAAACATTAACCCCAGCACACTGGTAACCGTCTCTGCCTTGCCGGCCATGAGACGGGCACGCGAGCTGTGGTACACAGGCAATCATGAAGAAGCGCAAGCCGAATGGGCCTATTCAATTCGGGAAATGAGCAGTCAAGAGCTGTTGGCTGCGGCCTCTCTCGCACGCCAATGGGGTTGGTATAACGGCGGTATCAACGCCACGATTACCGGCAATCTGTGGGATCACCTTTCCCTTCGGTTTCCTTTGGCTTATCAAACCGAAGTTGAAAAAGCCGCCAGTTCAACCAAGCTTGCACCCAATCTGATATACGCGATTGCCAGACAGGAAAGTGCATTTTCAGAAAAAGCCCGCTCGTCAGCAGGCGCTATGGGCTTAATGCAATTGATGCCGGGGACAGCGCAACAAACAGCACGTAAAGTTGGCGTTCAACACCAAAATAAAGACTTGTTTGATGCCGAACACAATATTCAGCTTGGCAGTCATTACTTAAACTTTTTACTTCAGAAATATAACGGCAATCGCATACTTGCAACTGCTGCTTACAATGCAGGACCTCATCGCGTAAACAGATGGTTAAAAGAAAGTGGAAACATTTCATTTGATGTCTGGATTGAAACAATTCCATTTCGAGAAACTCGTGGCTATGTTCAAAACGTCCTGTCCTACTCTCTGATTTATGCCTACCGTATGGGCAAATCTGGCACACTGATTACCGAAACCGAAGCAAATTGAGTCGCATAAACTATGCTTGAATGAAGGCTTTAGGCTTTTAAGGAGAGTAGGTTTTGGAAGACAAGTGGCGCCATATTCAAGAAACCGTAAACATGCTGTATTTGGCTGTCTGCCAAATTGAAGCCACCATGAGCGACAGCAACAAAAGTGTCGACACGCTTACCCACTCCTTCACTCACCTTGCAAACCATACATCACAAGTGACCTCCAAACTTCAAAATCTTAGTGATCCTAATGCGCTGGAATCATTTAAAAACGATCTTGCATGCACAGCTCAGGATATGCACAGCAATATCAGTGCATCGGTGCAAGCTTTTCAATTCTATGATCGTGTTTGTCAACGTCTCGATCACATTGCAAATAGTCTGCAAAAAGTCGCGGGAATCGTCGGCAACGAGCGCGAGAGAAATAGCGAAGTCGCTTGGGAAAAGATTCAAGAGGACATTAAAAACAGTTACAGCATGGAAGCTGAGCGCATCATGTTTGAGCATATTATGCGCGGTGCAAGCATTGAAGACGCGCTAAATACTTACCGCCATCATTTTAATGAAGGCGGCGGCACAATTGACAGGGATGGCGATGAGATAGAACTTTTCTAGCGCGGCCTCATGTCATCTAACACACCACTTTTTGCGCGCCAGCCAATTTTCGATACCCACAAAGACGTCGTCGCCTATGAATTACTTTTTCGCCACAGCGATGAGAACTACAGCGATTTTGTTGACGGTGATCAAGCAAGCTCCCATGTTCTGCTCAATGCCTTCGGTCACCACAACATTGAAAGCATTATCGGTGGTCATTGTGCCTACATAAATTTTACAAAGAATCTTCTGATCAACCCTCCTCCGATTCCACAAGAAAAAATTGTCATTGAAGTGCTCGAAGATATTAAAGCTGATGAGCAGGTGCTATTAGGTTTGCACAATCTGCGAAAGCAGGGTTTTACTATTGCTCTGGATGATTTTTTTATTAATCGCGACACTCAGAAAATGTTGCGCTACGCAAACATCGTTAAAATTGATGTCTTGACGAGCAGTGAAAAAAAAATCAAAAAATATATTAATCACTTGAAACCCTTAAATTTGACGCTATTGGCCGAAAAGATTGAAGATTACGACATGCTTGAACGCTGTCTGGACTGGGGCTTTGATTTATTTCAGGGTTATTTCCTCTGCAAACCGGAAATTATAAGAGGAACCAATATATCAGCCAATGCAACCGCTGTTTTGCGTCTCATCAGCTTGATTAATGATGAAAGCGCGAGCCATGATGATATTGTCGACGCGGTGTCTTCCGATGCTGGTTTAAGTTTTAAAATTATTAAACTTGTGAATTCTCCAGCCATTGGTTTGAGTCAAAGTATTGAATCACTGTCACAGGCAATCGCCATGCTCGGGCTTGATAAAATAAAAAATTGGGCAAACTATATTTTAATGGCTAACCAGGGGAACAAACCTAAAGAACTCAGCATTATCAGTTTATGTCGAGCAAAATTTTGTGAACACTTGGGCATGCAGTTTGCGGACAAAAAATTTGGACAGAAATGTTTTACTGTTGGTCTCCTTTCCAACCTCGACTCCTTTCTGGATTCCACTATGAGCAACATTTTGTCTGAATTGAACCTGGCAAGTGCAATAAAATTAGCGCTAACAGATTATGCCGGCGAAGAAGGAGAAATTCTCGAACTTGCGATTAACTACGAACGCGGCCACTGGAAAGCAATAGATTGGCAAAAACTCAACAAGCAGAAAATAGATTCGGAATTGATAAATGGTTGGTATCTCGAAAGCCTAAGTTGGGCAAACACATTGATCCAATTTGAGAAATCTTAGTCCTCGGTAATTTCTTCCCTTAACCAGGTTTGAAATCTATCCAAATCGAAGGGCCACGCTAACTCTCTCCGAGATGAGGTCATTTGTACAACCGGTATTCTCAGCCCATAACACTTAAGTAATTCTTCATTCTCTGCTATTTCAATTTCTTCAACTTTAATACCGTTAAATCGCACTTGTTTGATAATGGCCAGGGCTTGATCACACAAATGGCACCCTTCCGTGGTAAACAGTCGAAGTGTTGTCATTAATAACCGAATTCAAGCGAGAAATAAAAAGTAACCAAGCACGACCACAACAACCAGCGCCACAACACCTATCACTAGCGGGTTCATGCCGCCGCTATCACTGCTTGTCTGTGAGGGGCTTGGATTAGCTGCTGATTTTTGAATTGGTTTATTTGCCGGCTTCGCAGATCGTTGTTTGTTTGCACCGTTTTTATTAATTTCCCCTGGTTTAATAGCTGGCCTCACATTGGTTTTATCCAAATCACTTTGAGGCCGCAGCATAGTGCTGTCAGAATCATCCTGCGGGCCAATTACCTTAAAAGTCAGAGTGTCAAAACTCAGCTCATCCCCGTCGCGCAACAGCGATCTTTGTACTTCCTTGCCATTCACATAGGTGCCATTTGAAGAACGAAGATCTTCCACTTCAAGCTGGTTGCCAGAGAAAGTCAGTCGAGCATGTC
>JBNKVX010000089.1:0-12225 GCA_050299435.1 Cellvibrionaceae bacterium
ACAACTACCGGATCTGGCGATTGGCCGCCACCCCCATTTCCTCCCAGGGCACTGCTGCCGTCGTCAGGTGTGACATCACAGCCTGTCATAATCGTTAAGCACGCCAGGGTAAGGTAGCTAGAGCGCCAAAATTTGGTTCTCAAGGTTTTCATTTCCGCATCCCACTTGATTTTCATAATGTTTGAAAACGCAAAACACACTACAAGACTTGTGCCTACTTTTCCGGATCGCAGTTCCGCTTGTGTTGCTATTTAAAGGCTAAAGTCTATATTCGATTGTTTTGCACCTGAATTTAATGGCACTCGATTTTATAAGTTTCAAAAAATCGGGCCTACTTCTCACTTTTATAAAGACGCAATCCAGCGCCTTATTGATCACTGGGAGCGCAAATCACCTGATTTAGCCTTCATTAATTGTGATTTTTCGCACAATACCGCAACAAATCATGAACCAATTCTCATTTTTTGCCAGTTTGGGCCGTTGTTTAAGATTGGAACAGAAACCAGGAACAGATTGTGCGTTAGGGATCTTTTAGATTGAGAGAGTCGTCTAGAGTTTAAAGCAATTGTGCTTCCAAGCCCTTGATTTTGAGACCTAATTCACATTTTTGCCGGGCGACTCGGGAAAACAAGAGCCAAATTAACTGACAAATTTTGGCAGCATACAACCAAGCTTGTCAGAAAATATTGTAATTCACTGACTAAATAGAGATGGGCCGTGCGATGAATAAGCACTTAGTATTAAAAGGTATAAGCCTTAAGCAAAAATTCGCGTGTCGTTTGTTTGCCTCGTTATTCAGCGTGTGCATCCTAATTTGCGGCGGCGTCGCTAATGCAGGCACCCTGGAGCAAGCGAAGCGCATTCATGACCGAATAGCAGGTGTTCCTCCAAGTGAAAGCGTGCTTGTTGAAATGCGCACTTTATTGGAAGCTGACGATGGTGTTGGTGCCGCCATGTTGGCAATGGAAAATGACAATTTTTATGACGTTACCTTAAAAAATTGGGTCGCTCCCTGGACCAACGAAGAGATCACTGCTTTTGTTCCCCTTAATGACTACATTGCTACGGTAATTGGTGTGATTCGAGATGATCTGGATTTCCGCCAGGTTCTGTACGGAGATATTTTGTACGTTGGTAATGGCGTATCTCCCGCTTACTCAAGTTCAAGCAATGCACATTACGAAGCAATTGAAAGTAGTGGCGCAAGCTTGCAATCTGTTTTGGTTCAGCAAACCCAATCTTCTCTAGTTGCTGAGTTACCGCCTGAAGCAACCGCTGGTGTGATTACCTCACGCGCAGCAGCTAAAGCATTTTTTAGTGCTGGTACTAACCGCGCTAATTTCCGTTACACCTTGATGAATCACCTCTGTATGGATCTGGAACAAGTTCACGATGTGACACGTGTACCTGATCGTATTCGTCAAGATGTTTCGCGTAGCCCTGGTGGGGATTCACGCGTTTTCTTGAATAACTGTTTGGGTTGTCACGCTGGAATGGACCCGCTCGCACAGGCTTTTGCCTATTACGAGTATGAATACGACGCGGACACCGACCTGACGGGTGAGAACGGCCAAATTCGTTATAACTCAGTGGGTGAGTTGGATGCGGATACCGGCACGCGCGTACAAGCGAAATATCACATTAACTCTGCAACCTTCCCTCAAGGTTTTGTTACACCTGATGATGATTGGGCCAACTACTGGCGCGAAGGTCAAAACAAAAATCTTGGTTGGGATCCTGCTTTACCAGGCAGTGGGAGCGGAGCTAAATCCATGTTGACTGAGCTTGCTCACAGTCAGGCTTTTGCGCAGTGCCAGGTTAAGAAAGCTTTTAAAGCTGTTTGTTTGCGTGACCCGGGCGATGCAGCTGATCGCAGCCAAATTAACAGCATGGTTAATAGTTTTACTGCCACATATTCAATGAAAAATGTTTTCGCTGAAGCGGCTGACTACTGTAAAGGAAATTAATCATGAAGACGTTTATTGAAAAAATTGAATTGAGAAAAATTTCCTTAGCATTGTTAACACTTTCAATTTTCGCTCTCGCCAGTTGTAGCGGAGGCAGTGGTCAGGAAGTTCAATCTAATGTAGACACCAGTGAAGAAGAAGGTGGTAGCGGCATCGTGTATAACGGTCCTTCACCTTCCACTGAAGATGTTCAAAATTTTAAAATTAATTTGTGGGATAACCTGGCGGGCGAAGACCGCTGTGGTCAATGTCATGTTGAAGGCGGACAAGAACCTCAATTTGTTCGTGCGGATGATATTAATCTCGCATATCAAGCAGCTAACACTATTGTGGATTTAAGTGCTCCAGTGCTTTCTGAAATGGTGATAAAAGTAGGCGAAGGACATAACTGCTGGCGACCAGAAGCATCAGTTTGTGCTGACACCATTACAAATTACATTGCCGCTTGGGGTAGTGATTCAGGTGCGGAAGCCAACGAAATTGTGTTGACTGCGCCAACAATTCGCAGTGTTGAAGATGCACGTACTTTCCCTGCGGATCCTACTGACGTAGGTACTTCTGCAAACGATAGTTTTGAGAATACGGTCTATCCGCTGTTGACAGCCTATTGTGCAGGTTGTCACTCGGAAGATGCTGCGACAATGCAGCAGCCCTTTATCGGTTCAAGCGACATCGAAGTGTCTTACGATGCGGCGAGAAGCAAAATGAATTTGGATGATCCTTCGACGTCTCGATTCGTCATTCGCTTGGGTATGGAATCGCACAACTGCTGGAGCAACTGTGCCAGTGATGCGGTTACCATGGAAAATGCAATTCAAGCCTTCTCAAATTCTATTGCCCTAACTTCAGTTGATCCTAGTTTAGTTATTAGTGCAGCGCTCGGCTTGCCTGATGGGGTGATTGCAAGTAGTGGCGGACGGATTGAATCAGATGTGGTTGCACTCTATCAATTTAAAACTGGTTCAGGCCCAACCATTTTTGATACCAGCGGTGTAGACCCCGCGATGGATTTAATTCGAAGTGGAAACACTTCCTGGGTTGGATCTTGGGGTATTCGAATCCTGGACGGTAAAGCACAAGCTTCAACAGCGTCTAGCCGCAAGTTGTATGACCTGATTACTGCTACCGGACAATATTCTATCGAGGCTTGGGTGATTCCTGACAATGTTGCTCAGGATGGGCCTGCACGTATTGTGACTTATTCCGGCGGTGCCGAAACAAGAAACTTTACACTCGGTCAAACCTTGTATAACTACAACTTTATGACGCGCAGTTCTGAATCAGACGCGAACGGAATGCCAATGTTAAGTACGCCGGATGCTGATGAAGTTTTGCAAGCAACTTTGCAGCACGTTGTTGTGAGTTTCGATCCTCTCAACGGCCGCAGTATTTATGTAAACGGTGAATTGGTGGCGCAGGACACTCAAGGTGGCAACCTCAATGAGTGGGACGATACCTTCGCTTTTGCCATTGGCAATGAAGTGGACAATATGGAATTGTTTCAAGGCACCATTCGACTGCTGGCTATTCACAACCGAGTACTATCGGAAGAAGCCATTGCCGCTAACTTTGCGGCTGGTGTAGGTCAGAAATTCTTCTTGTTGTTCAGTGTTGAGCAACACACGGGTATGCCTGATTCCTATGTTGTCTTCCAGGTAGAAGTTTTTGATGATTATGCCTACTTGTTCAGTTCACCGTTTTTCATTAGCCTGGACGATACAGCAACACCCAGTGGTGATATACCCATCCAGGGGATTCGTGTAGGCATTAATGGTCGTGAAGCAAGCCTGGGCCAAAGTTTTGCAAATGTTGATGTCACCATTAACGCGGGCAATTACAGTTCCGAGGGTGTGAGTTTGTCTTCTCTTGGCGCCATCATTCAGCAAGAAAAAGGTTCTGATGAAGATGTCTTCTTCCTGACATTTGATCAGATTGGAACTTCAACTTATAACCGAGTAGAAGCAGATCCGCCCCCTGCGCCGACACCGGCTGATTTGAGTGAGCAATCAGATATTGGTGTACGTCTCTTTTCTGAGATCAGCGCTTCGATCTCTGAAATGACCGGTGTACCTCAAATTGCAGTGGCTTCAACTTTTGCTCAAGTGCAACAACAGTTGCCAACAGCGGAAGCGATTGATGGTTTCCTTGCTGCTCATCAGGCAGGTGTAATGCAAATGTCAGTGGCCTACTGTACAGAGCTGGTGACCAACACCACCTACCGCAACGCGATGTTCCCCAACTTTAATTTTGGTGGTAGCTATGACGCGAGTACACGGGACGACATTATCGATCCGCTCATTAACGCTATGCTACTGCAGGATATCGATGTAGGCGGTGGCAATATGCAAACCTTGGCGACACAACCTGCTGCCGCAGACGTTAGAGCTCTGCTGGAAGGCTTGGATGATGATATGCCTTCAGCGAATACCAATACAGCTGTCATTGCTACCTGTGCTGCCGCAGTGGGTAATGCCGCGATGTTGTTGCAATAAGAGGATAAACCAATGGCAAAGCGAACAAATTTTTATCGATTAGATGAGCCTTTAAGACTTCATCGACCCAAGACGCGCCGTGAGTTTATTTCTCAAGGCTTTATGACAGGAGCAGGAACTTTGGCGGGTGTCAGTGCTGCAAGTTTGCTGATGGATCCTGCATATGCGCTCTCTCCTGATATCACGGCTAAATTAGCGCCCTGTAACATCACTTCGGGAGCAGGCAAGATCCCCTTTATTGCTTTTGACTTGGCTGGGGGTGCAAACATTGCGGGCTCCAATGTGCTTGTTGGTGGTGCTGGTGGCCAGATGGACTTTTTGAGTACGGCCGGCTTTAGCAAGCAGGGTGTACCTGGCGATATGGTGCCTGGTGGAGTAGAAGCCACGCCAACAGCAACCAGTAACGGTGACTATACCGATACTACTTTAGGTTTGGCCTTCCATTCTGACAGTGGTTTCCTGGCCGGGATTCTGGAAAAGTTTCAGGTAGACCCTTTAGTGCCCGGTGTTAATGGTGCTGTCATTGCAGCCCGTTCAGAAAACGATACCCAAAACAATCCGCACAACCCGATGTATGCCATCAATATGGCCGGTGCTAACGGTGAGCTGCTCCCATTAATTGGCTCACGAGCCAGTGAATCTGGAGGCAACTCCATGGCGCCAGCCATGCTGATCAACAACGAAGTGCGTCCTACAAAAGTAGATCGTCCTTCCGACGTGACCGGTCTGGTTGATGTGGGTGATTTCGGCGCCTTGACTCCTCAAGAAGTCGTTGCGGTAATGGAAAGTGTTTCTCGTATCAGTGATTCTAAACTTGCCAACGTTTCAACAGGTTTGACCACTGATGCAGCAGCCAAAAACCTTGTCAGTTGTGCCTATGTAAAAAGCGCCTACCTTGCTGAAGGTTTCCCAACACCAAGTGCACTGGACCCTTCACAAGATCCCGATATCGTGGGTCCAACCGGTATCTTTTCTCAGGCGGAGTTCGATGGTGATGGAGAATTCCGTAAAACCGCATCTGTTATGAAACTGGTACTGAGTGGCCGTGCAGGCGCAGGTACCATCACAATGGGTGGTTATGATTATCACACGGGTGATCGTTCAACAGGTGAGTTGCGCGATTTGCGTGCAGGTCGTTGTATGGGTGCCTGTCTTGAATATGCTCGTCGTAAAGGCGTTCCCTTGATGCTTTATGTATTCAGTGACGGTTCTGTTTTCAGTAACGGGATGACCGATGAGTCGGTTAATGGTCGTGGTAAGGGTGTATGGACAGGTGATAACCAGCAAACCGCTGCGGCATTTTTCCTGGTCTATGATCCAAACAGTACAAGCCGCCCAGCTCTGGTTGCTGCCGGTCCAAATGAAACAGCACCTGATCACCAACAAATCGGTTTTATGCGATCCAGTGGTGATGTGGAAACTTCATCAAGCCCAGCAGGAAACAACGTAAACTTGTTGGTGCAAACAGTGATGCTGAACTACATGGCACTCCACGGTGGTAGTTATCAAGCGGACTTTGAAAATGCCTTTACTTCGCGGGGACTCGCGCACGGTTTAGGTAATTCAGCGATGATGGATATGCTTACGGCCTTTGAACCGATTGTTTCCGGCCCAGTGCAGTTCACCAACACCTAAGAGATAGAAATGTATGAACGTAGCGGGGGAGAATCTTCCTTTATTGTTACAAAAGGCGAGAGAAAACTCCGTCGCGTTCGTACGGCCTGTATTGGCTGAGCACGGACTCACCGAACAGCAATGGCGTGTGTTAAAGGTTCTGGAAAAACACGGTGAGCGCAGTGCTCAGGATATCGCGACAGAAAGTTGTATTTTGAGTCCCAGTCTATCGAGAATACTTGCGCGTTTGGAAGTGGACGGATTAATTCTTAGAAAGTCTGACACCAGTGATCAGCGCGCTTTGCTCATAAAACTTTCCGCAAAAGGTCGACGTATTTTTAACAAGCTGGACCCCTTGGTTGTGCGTCAGTACGAAAAATTGGGGAAGAGTTTGGGTGAAAAAAACCTGGTGAATTTGTTATCTGTTTTACAAGAATTTAATCAGGCGGAAGGCAGACAAATTTAATTTATCTAAACACTAATTTACCTAAACATAAGACACGCAATTCCCAAAGCGATGAGCCTGCTTGGCGTTATTTATAGTTTGCTACATTTCCGCAGGATCTTTCTTTAGTTCGATGATTATTTCAGTCAATTTTTTGGAAAACCGCGGTGCATCAGAAGGGGAGAAATGTGAATCATCAGTAGTTTTAAATTTAGAGAATTCGGGAAAATCATAGCTGTTTATAAATAATGCGTTGTCGAGAGATGCAAGTTTATCCCAATATTCTGCTCTGGGGAAAAATTTTCCCTCTGCTTCGCGGAGTTTTCCTTCGCTCGGCAAGCTAATAAATATTACCTGACCGCCCCTATTATGAATTTTATTGATAGCCACTTGTATGGATTCGAGATGGTTATCTAGATCATTTCCTTGCAGTCGAGATGGCGCATCCCAGTTTTCCACAATGAAGGGCCAAAATTCTCTGAGTTGGTTTAAGTCGCTTTCTTTCCATAATGCTTTTACATCCGCAGCTTTTTTAGTTCTATCTCGCTGAAATAAATCTCTCTGCCCCCAGGGTGGATCAAGTTCAAAACCGGGAAGGACAGTCTTTTTGTCTAGAAGGTGTTGCAACAACACCGACAATGAATTTTCCGGCGCATAAAATGAGAATTTTTCTTGAAGTGGAATACGCAAAGTGTTTTCAATTCTAGATAGCACAGAACATTTTTTCATACATTCAAAGCGAGCTGTCCATCCGGGTTTGGCCCATGCAGCCAACGACTGGTAAAATGAACCGGGTACTACGCTAACCATTACTATTCCATTGAACTCACTGTCATCCGCGAGGTTAAAGAAAGGGTAGAGCGCCTGGCTACCATCCTTGGCGAGTTGTACTGGAACTTTGCCATCAAAAATTTGCGTTAAATTTTCTGGATACATTGCCGCAGTAAATCTTGAAGCGCCAACCAAAGCCGCCTGCCGAGAAATTACTTTTACACGCTCCTTACTCCATAGGATATCGGTATCGCGAACCGAAGGCCTAAAGCCAAGACCTCTAAGTGTTATTTCCCACGCAAAAAGGAGTATAAGCGTGCAAGCGACCAGGTGAAACCAAAAATTCTTACTGTAACTAAAATTGAAAATAGATGAATGCACGATTTTGATCCATGAAAGCAATAGCTACTAAAGTTAACATGAAAGCCAGCAACACCATACGTACCGAGTTGGGCAATTTACATAAAACTTCTCGAAACGACAATTTTCTTACAATATATTGATAGACCAATGTAAAAAACATTAAGATCATCGCAAGTTCATAAAATGTTCTGCTAAGGTTGACCCCACTTCGATTATCGGCGATAAGGAATAATGCAGCCAAAATATTTTTTGCAACGCTAAGGGAGCTACCATCGTGGGAACCTGCTCGAAAAAATACCCAGGCAACACAAACAAGTAAGTACGTAAGTAAAACGAGGATAAAAGCCGGTAATATAGGGCGCGTTATCCATTTCCTGAGTGCTCGTTCAATGAGCAGAAAAAAAGCGTGTAACAAGCCCCATATAATAAAAAGTATATTCGCACCGTGCCAGAGGCCTGCTAGAAAAAAAGTTATCACGGTATTTACGATTGTTCGTAATACGCCTTTTCGATTACCTCCGAGAGGAATATACAAGTAGTCTCGAATCCACGAAGATAGAGAAATATGCCAGCGTCGCCAAAAATCGGTAAATCCAATTGCAGCATAAGGCACGTGGAAGTTTATGGGGATATCGTAACCCATAAGGATTGCCAGACCGATGGCAATAGAGGAGTATCCGTTAAAATCAAAATATATTTGTCCTGAAAATGCAAGTACTCCATACCAAGCCTGTGCGCTGGTGGCGTTTGCAGACTCATTAAAAACTACATCGACAACAGGTGCGAGAATAATATCGGCAAAAATTAGCTTGATGAAAAGCCCTACAATCACAAGTGTAATACCATGATCAACTCTCTCGCGACTAAGAACTACCGTATCTCGCTCGAGTTGAGGTAAAAAAGTGTTAGCCCTGACGATAGGCCCTGCAACTAATTGGGGGAAAAAACTCAAATACAGCGAAAAGTTAAGGTACGAATGGGCATATTCTATTTTTTTATTATATACATCAACAATGTAAGAAATAGCTTGAAACGTGTAAAACGATATGCCGATAGGGAGTAATATATTGGGGACGGTGTTAACTTGAGGAAGAGATAGGCCTTCCAAAATGTAATTTAAACAATTTGCAAAAAAATCTGCATACTTAAAATAACCAAGCATTCCCAAGTTTAAGCATAACCCAATAATTAAAAATAACTTCCTTCTGACCTTACCTTGGGTTTCTGCCATCCAGCCGACTAATTTCCAATTGATGATGGTTGACGCAAGTAGTAAAAAAATAAACGGAGGATGGAAAGAGGTGTAAAAAACGAAACTAGCTAGAAGCAAAAAAACTTTTCGTCTTGTCGAATTGTATTTGTAGCCGAGCACATACAAAACAATTAATACAAAGACAAAAAAAATGACGAAAGTGAAAGAGTTGAATAACAATTTAATAGTTCCAAATCATTATAGCCATAATATGACTACTTTTTGAGCAGTGATTGTGGGCTAGGTTTTGCTGTGAGATCAGATCAATTCCTAATATTTATATTCAATTTTCTTCGGAATTTTCGCTACCAGCTAAGGGCCAATTTATCATGTGGAGAAAATGACTGCCACGGGAAAATGTCTATATTTTGAGACTTTACTCAGATAACTAATATTAAGCTATCGACAAACAGCAATAATCGCCTTGAAAACAAAACCAACTACTTAGGAAGTAGTTTCCTACTCGATACAGGAGCACAAATCCAAAACTGCAATATATACCGGATTCGAGCTCCGAACCGAATGCCGAGATCGCATAAAAATTCAATTTTTAAAAGGCACTCTAATTTACTTTCCTATTTTTGCCGCTTGCTGTCCGCACTATCTTCGCCGTCAGCTTGCTTCATCTTTTCGTATGCAATATCAAAAACTTCCTGAACAATTCTGGCAGGTTGTTGTGAAGTTAAGCCTCCTCGGCACGAATTTTTTCGATTATTGGGTAATTCTCTCCAGTAGAGGGGAGGTGAGATAATCCCCTATGGTGATAACGCCCGCTTCATCTGCGCCGAAGCCGGAGTGTTTTGGCGTCAGACTGCAAGCGTTTTTTAAATGCGGCTAGCACGGGAGTACCGAAAATGCGGAACCTATAGCATTGGCTAAACCGTTTATCACTTCAGTTGTGACCCTCGCTTTATTGAGCGCGATGTCTACCAATACACCGAATATCACCGCTACATAGGCCAGATACCCAAAACCCATATAGTCATTGTATAGAATGGTATAGAACCAGTCTTGGCCAAATATGTATATAACTGACGCCAATATAGTAGCTGTAAGCAAAAGCACTCCAGGCACAAATAGATGTGCAATCGCTTTAGGTTTGGCCAAAGATACAATTAGAAGAATTAAGAACATTATAAAGTTCGATCCGAGAAATATGCGAAGATCAAGCTTCAAATTGGTAACTATCTCAATATACTTTCCTTTTATGAGGTCGCCTAAAGTATTTTGGGCGATTTCAATGTTCTTAATTCGATCTAAGTAACCGGAGGTAATTGATTGCGCTACGGCCTTTTTTCGTTCGCAATCATAGCCGCACATGGAAGCGATGACACTAGCGATTTTTTCAGGGAGCTTGTTGTCGAGATCCTCGTGGATTTGTTCGGATTCAACCCCAAGCCTTTCAGCAATACTTCGCGCTTTACTTGCAACACTAGAGTCACTTAGATGCTGCTGCTTTTCTCGCACTTCTTTTTCTATCTGGTATTTAACGAACCCTTTAGCCGAATTCTCGATTGTTTCAGGCGATACGAATGTAACAGCGAATAAAATACCAAAAAGTAAAATCCCGAATAATCCAATTGATCGTAACGTTATGGTCATAATTTCCTTAGTATTTAACGCCAAGATTAACGCGCATTTCCAGCGCCTTAGAGTTTTGCAGTAGTGTGGGCAAAGTCTACCGCAAAACGGAAACAAGCTTGAAATGTCGCGTTGAACTTGTTGTTATGTGGCATCTGGCTTATTTTGTAGAGATCCATAGTGCGTGCACCACTCCAGGCAAGAAAAATAGCAAACATAAAATTATGTTGATGATTAAGTCTTTGCCTACCCCTTTTTTAAGAAAAACTGCTATTGGTGGCAAGAATATAGATAAGATTATTAACACTACTTTGTTCATATTTTTTACCCATTTTTGTTAAATAATTTTTATGCAATACCCACATAACGCTGCCAGCAACCTCGAGCGAAACGTAGTGTAGCTAGTCGAGGCAGCGCGCCTTTTGCGCTGCCGGTGTTGGCTGGCCTTGTTATACGATTTCATCACTAGAGTAATGAAACCGGCGGTGTTTCTCGGGCTTCGCTATCGGCCCTCAACGCTGCGACTAATTTACCAAGTTGCTTGCTGTATGAGTTAGCGTCGGTTTTCCAGTTTTCGAACGAAGCTACTAATCTTGACTGAAGTTGCTTTTTAAAGCCTCTCGTCCATGTCTCCGAAAACACATATCCATCAATATTTATTGGTATGACTACGCCAACCTTTTCGTTTCGATCTTTCATCAGGCTTTGCTCTTTTTCAAAGGCCGTTAGAATTTCATTGTCAACCCACCAACTATTTAGCGAATTCTCTGAGCAAACCAACAATACTTTGTCCCATAGTTGTATACCCCGATCAACATGCTCATATATATCATCGCCAGGCAAAAGTTGGTGATCATCTAGCCAGCACCTTATTCCATATTCTTGTAGGGCATCATGTAGCTTCGTGGCAAACTTTTTATCTTTATGGCTATAACTGATAAAGCACGAATAAAACTGTATCGTTGGATTAGCACGAAGATCTATTATTTCGTAGCAAATCTCTGTTACTTCAGAGGAATTTATATGGCGGCTGTTTAACTTTGAAGCCGATATCTGCCAGTCACTATAACCACAGCCTTTTAAGAATTTTTCTGGAATATTTTTAGATTCGCGAAATGTGCGTTCATCGATAATGGTGGGGCCACCTTGAATACATTCATTAAGGCCAACTGCCGTACTGAGATCTACTCGTGAAAATATAGTTTCCCATATATGAGAGCCTGTAAAGTCTGTTTTATACAATCTAGCAAGTGTTAAATTGGCCCTGTTTAGACGGGCGCCAATTAAACTTGTCTCGCGCAAATCAGCTTTACGTAGATCAGCTTTTCTTAGGTTGGCACCTTTTAAGTTCGCCCCGCTAAGCAAGGCCCCATCCAGCACGCATCTAGTTAAATTAGCGCCAGATAAATCGACGTTCTTTAGGTTGATTCTGATTGTTTTCCTATCTGAATTAGGCAGATTGGTTTCGCTTAATACCATGCCCTCCAAGTTGGCATTACGCAAATCTGGAATAATTTTTGGATTGTTTGCTCTCCAAATATTCCATTCATTGGAACCTTGATTTAATACTTCTAAATGATGGAGATCAGCCATTGAAGACTCTCAACTTATTTGCTCGTATAACGCCGCAATACGGAGTCCGGTTGATTGCATTGTTATAGCGGGCGAATTCGCAAAGTAAGTGCAACACAATCCCCTATTCCTTTATTAAGGGTGAATTGGGATACTCATGATTTTTCT
>JBNKVX010000090.1:0-12225 GCA_050299435.1 Cellvibrionaceae bacterium
GTAGGGGATGTGTGCCGGCCATCCGCGTGGGCAATCAACCCTACGGCATTTTTCCAACAACAAATTTTACCGGGATGCGCTGGTTTTTACCGAAAGAACCTGGGCCACTCTCAGCGGTTGCAGGTTTTGGTCGTTTTCTCACACAACGTTTCGGCGAGCCGCAGTTATCGACAGGTTTTTTAAGTTATTTGTATAGCATTCTTATGGATATGAATACGATTTGGAAAAACAAAGTCGCGGATGTCTCCTATGTTGGCAAAAGTGGCGACGCGCATCAAATTTTATTGGATATTGTCGGATTACACCCTAACTCGGTTGACTTGGTAAAACGCTATGCAAATTCTGTAAATCAAATCTGGAATATATACGCGCTCGGTGGAAATTATTATCCTGAGGTAGCGGCTGTTCCCGCTGAATACGGAGAACAAGCAGGGCTGTTGTACAGACTGGGTTATCCTCTGGGTGCAGAAAACCCTTCACCCAAAATATTTGAAAAAGTTTTTTTTGATAAAACCTGGAATCTTTACGGTGATCGCATCGATAAAGTACCGAATACGGAAACAGATCCGATTAGTGCTTACACTAACGATGGTAGGAACTATATCGAATGGTTAATTACTGCGGCTGAAACCTCTCATGATGCCTTACGTAAACAATTGGGTTTTACGGACAATAAACGCCCGAATACTTTGTTGTATTTGCTTATGTATCACGCTCTCGATTTGAGTTATGTCGATACGAGTTTAAAACTAAAATTAAAAGCTGGTGTGATGAATCGGGAGGACTATACACGTGCATTTGTAGAACCCGAATTTATACAAATTCAACAGGGTAAGGAAAACGAGAGCCGCTGGAAACATATTTATAAGGCGCAACCGGAAATAACCGGGAATCCGAGCATGATGCTATCGGAGTATATTGCGCTGAATCTGCAAACTGTTGATGAAGCAGCGGCATTTCGCGACGCCCTGGATGGCATGAAGCAACTTGCTCAGTCAACGACGGCCAGCCTCGAACGTTTGATGTTGGAGCATATCGATACCGTTTCCTATCGCCACGACGCCTGGTTAAGCGGATTGACAAGTTTGCAACTCGAGCTGATGCGTAAGCCTCTTTCCCAAGAGGAGCTTGGTGATGATGCTGAGGACGACGTGCCACAGGCAACGCGAGGTATTTATTTAGGCGCTTATGGCTGGCTGGAAGATTTACGCCCGGAAAATAAAGTACTCACTACGCCACCTCTCAGCAAAGAATTGGACGATATTTTTAATCGGGACAAGGATTTAAAACAGGATTCAGAAAATGCAGGTTTTATTCTTGCGCCCTCACAAAACCATGCTGTGACAGCTGCGGTATTACGCAATGGCAATAAATTTTTTGAGGATGAGGACGATCGCGAACAATTGAATATTAAACTCAGTTCTGAACGTGTACGTGTCGCCTTGCAAATTATTGAAGGAATGCAGGCGGGCCAATCTCTGGCCGCCTTGTTGGGCTACCAGTTTGAACGCGGTTTGCACGACCGTACCGATGCCGAGGTAGATCAGTTTATTCTGGATATACGTAATCAGTTTCCCCTGGTGGCTAAAAAAGTTCGCGCCACCACACCGGCACCGGATGATCCCGATTACGAGTCGATTTCACAAATCGAAGCACGCAATGTAATCGATGGTGTAGCTTTCCTTGAACATCTGACTGAGAGTGAAGATTATGGCTATCCCTTTGGGCTCGATTTGCCTTCGGCGGAAGTGCCACAGGAACTGGCGATTAATGATGAAGTAAAACGTTTAATTGATATCAATGATGCGGTTGCCGATCTGGCCCTGGCAGAAAGTGTGCATCAGGTTGTTATGGGGAATTATGAGCGTGCTTCAGCAGTGTTGAATACTTATAGCAAAGGTAATTTTCCGCCTACTCCCGATGTGATTAAAACGCCGCGTAGTGGTCCGGTATTAACTCATCGGGTCGGCTTGCAATTTAAAACCGGTCTGACAAACGATATTAATGATCCTGGCGTAACTCCACGTATGGTTGCGGAACCCGCGATGCAGGACTGGCTAAATGGCGTACTACCGCCTCTGAATAGTATTGTTTTGGTTTTTCACTACATTGATACGGCGACCAGTAATCCCACATCTGTAGAGATTGCTATGTCTGATCTTGGTTTATCTGCACTTGATTTACTTTATTTGGTCGATGTGGACAGCGAGCAAGCGATGACAACTCTTGATGATCTGGTCACGCAATATGCGCTTACCGATCCGAGTATTGATTTTCTTTTAAAAGAGGATGTCAACATCGAATATGCAGGCAAAATCAATGCAGACAATTTCAGTGTATTTGAAATCAATGCCTTACTTGGAAGTCTGCGGGATATTTTGTTGCGCTCACGTTATTTAAAACCTGGCGATGTGAAATTGCCCAATGAATCAGGTACCGAAGACAAAGTTGTCCTGGATCTACCGCAAAGCAGGGTAACAACAATTATCAGTAAGTTAGACGATTTGAACACTACACCTTTACAGGTTCATATCGATAGATTGGCAGCTTTGATCGCCTCGGAAAATATTGATGACATGATTGATGATCTACTATCTGTCATAAATGATACACGTTCCTTGTTTGTTTCTGTCAGTCATTTCGGGCTGCTGCAAACCGGAATTGGTTTTGTTTATCAGTGGCACCAGGGCATGCTCCGAAAATTGTTTGCCAAGCTTACAACGCTGCATCAACGATGGCAGGACAAATTAGATCGCTATGCCGGTCTGTTGGATGATTACAACAATTTGCCACTTACCGATATTGAAGCGCGTTTTGTAGTGTTGCAAAAAATGGAACTTGCTGTCTCGACGGCTGCAACACCGAGATCGGGCACACCTGAAGATTTTTATAGCAATCATGTTGTTGCCAAATACAATGCATTTTTGGATAAGTTCAATCTTGAGCTCCTGCCCTTGATCAATGAGCGAGACCTTGGAGAGTTGTATAAAAACACCAAAGCCTTTTCTGCAAGTATTGGTGATTTTGATTTAACAGGAATTGATATTGCCGACGAACTCAAGCAGCTTGTGATATTTATTGAGGATCTGCATACAGGCTCGAGCAATTTGAGCGCGGAAATTGCCAAAAAGATCACAGCCGCGCAAACGAGTTTGGCGCAAGCAGGTGGTAGTGTTGATGCCATAAAAAACATCGAGTTAATCGTTCAAGCAGGTAAAGCTATTTTCGGCGAAAACTTTGTGATGGTGCCGGAATTTAGTGTAGGTGAAGAACAGGCTACGGAGTGGCAGAATGCTTTGGCAGACAGCAGATCACTTATGCGTTATCTGGAAAGTGATCTGGACATCGATTTTCCACTCGACGACTGGTTTCACGGTGTGAGTCGTGTGCGCGAAAAAATGCAGTCACTTGAAAACAGTTTTTTTCATCTGGAAGGCTTTGGTGCGGCAGAACTGCCTTTAACCGCAATTCAATTTCCCTATCGAGAGCAGGACTACTGGTTGGCCTTGCAGTTTCCGAAAACCAAAGAAGCGAGCGATGAACCTTTTATCATTAATGAAGACAAGTTGCTCTACACGGCGATTTACAGTGAAGCATTTAATCCGGCAAAAAATCAATGTGGCTTATTATTGGATGATTGGACAGAAATGATTCCGAGCAAGGACGAAACTGTCGGATTGAGTTTTCACTATGACCAACCTAATTCAGAACCTCCGCAAGCGCTATTGCTGGCCTTGCCCAGTGATTTTCGAGGGACGTGGCAATGGCAGGATCTGGTTGATATTCTGCATTCAACCCTTGATATGGCGAAACAGCGCGCGGTTGAACCTGATCATATTGATGCGAGTGAATACAGCTTGTTCTTACCGACAATTGTTTCCCTCGCCAGCCCGATGCCTTTAACTGCAACCTTGAATCTTGCCCTGAATAACCAAGTGTATTACGCGCCGGTGGTGACCAATGACTGAATCCGTTGATACACCCGTACTGCTAGCTTATCTCGAAGATAGAGTGTTTTACCCAATCATGCCGAGCTTTAATCGCCTGGAGGGACGCCCGCGTACACGTAATTTTGATCAAGCACTTAAAGCGGAAATTCGCGACCCGCTGTGGATGTTAAGCAAGCAATGGCAAATGGGTGAATTTAAAGGCGACGACGCAGGTTCTCCGGTTTCAGCAAAAATGTGCATGAAGCAAACTCAACTAACAAAATACAAAGCGGCCAATGGGGACGTAGAAGCTTTTGATAAAAGTTTGCCGCTGGAAACAAAAGTTGAGCAACGGCAAATTCCATTTAAAGCTGGAGACATTGAACTTGCGCTGGATCTGCGCATTATGCTGGGACGGCATTGGCGTAAACTGCTCTTAAAAAATGGATTTTCAAATACTCTGGTGCAAAGCTATATTTCGAATTTTAGCACCTTGTCTCCAGATCCAGATTTGCGCGAACATGCGTATTACTGTGGAAACAAACAATCCTGGCAACAACTTAAAGCCGCAGTCAATCGACATATTGATGGCAAAAAACTTTATGATCACATTAAAAACGATGATACAGCACATCCGATTTTAGTGGGTGCAGATCCGGGCGAACATACCAGCTTGATTCCGTTGGGAAATCGATTTGCCCAGTGGTACGAAAATCTGTTCACGCAACCGTTAAACGAAGAGGGCAACGATGCATGGTTGGCAAGTCAGCTCGAATATCAATTTTCCTGTTCTGCACCAAAACCCTTCGGCGAACAAATATATTCTGCAAAAGAATACTATCACGGACATTTGGACTGGTATAACTTCAGCATTGATGACACTCAAACTACCTTGGGTGAGATTGATAATGAAGTTGTTCCACCAGAAATCAACGAAAATATTATACGCAGTTTTATTCCGACACCGGCGAAATTCGATGGCATGCCAAACACTCGTTGGTGGGCCTTTGAAGAAGGCAAAACCAATTTTGGTGATATCAATCCGGATACCACCGATATTAATAAATTGTTATTGATGGAGTTTGGCCTGGTCTATGCCAATGACTGGTATATTTTGCCGGTAACGGTTTCTGCCGGAACGATCGTCAATATTCAGGGACTATCAGTTAAAAATGTTTTTGGTGAAAACCTTTGGGTCAGACCTACAGGTGCCGGTCTCGATGACGATCCTGGTCGATGGACAATGTACTCGCTGGATATTGCGGGCAAACAACAGCGTGATGCTGATATGAGCCTGGTGGTTGTACCCTCGGTACCGAAAATTCATGAGGGCAAACCCATTGAAGAAGTGATGCTCACGCGCGATGAGATGGCGAATATGGTGTGGGGTATAGAAACGCGTGTGCCATCGCCTTCAGGCATAGGCATTCCGGGTCGGGAAGCGGCACGAGATACTGTGAATTATATTAAGCGTTTACTCGGTGATGCGGCGCTACAGGAAGATATAGAGCCGCAAGCTACGCTACGTTACAAGGTAATGAGCAGTGTGCCGGAAAACTGGATACCCTTTATATCTTCACATATCGACGAAGATTTTCGAAGTATTCAATTACAACGCGGTGCCATGCCAAGGATAATTGAAGGTGATACCGCAGCGCTTGAAAAAGTTCGTCCTCGCTGTAGCTTGTTACGCGCCGGTTTGGACAGCTATCCTAAAGAAGCTTTTTTTGTTTACGAAGAGGAAGTCCCACGGTCAGGGATTACGGTAAATCAGAGCTTTCAGCGCACACGCTGGTACAACGGAGAAACCTTTACCTGGTTGGGCGTGCGCAAGCGAACCGGTCGAGGAGAATCGTCGAGTCAATTAAAATTCGATTATCTAAAACACGTTAAGCGAAATACTACCTGAGTGGGTTGATGAATTTAAATATCAGAATCAACGGCAAGCAAATTCGAAATCCCGTTCTTCAAGTAATAGTATTGCTTGTTAGCTTGTTTATTTTTCTGGGTTTTATCTTTTTAGTGTCTTTGATTTTGATACCCATCGTGTGGTTGTTGGCAGGTATCATCTTGATGTTGGCTGTAATCGCTTTAATTATTTTAGTTAAAAGTCGAAATTGGCCGAATTCATAGTTTCCCGTCATCCTGTTTTGATCATGGAGAGGAATTGTCAAAAAGAAGCCTGTTCAGCGTAGAAGAAAAACTGAATGGTTTAGAGCAAAAAGTTGAATACTTTAGCGAGTCGTTGGGTGCCCACGTTAAAGTGGATACCAAACGACTGATAATAGCAGAATTTTAGATTATTTAGATGCCATTATTGTAAACACTTACTTGACTATCTGGCAAATAGGCCTGCCTTCATATCTTATCTTATTAAACAGGAAACGAGACAACTTAACTTGAGGCCGGTTACTATTAGATAAACTTTTATCATTGTGGAACCGACCTGATACTTCTAAAATATGAAAATATCAACTTTTCTATTAGGGAAAATTGTGTGGCTGTAAAATGTGAAATTAAAACAATTAATCGCAACAAAATAATTTAGTTATAGAAAATTTATCTCAAATTTATGTTGCCGCTACTATGGAAACATAAGTAACGTTCAGATCAAGCCTAAGCTTGCATTTTTAGTGGCGCTACAAATGCTAGTTATTTAGTAAATTTCCAGTTGAATTGTTAATTTTATTATATTCTTCCAAAGAAAGTATAATATTGTTCGCCAAACAGTGAGAGTCACGTTCTTGCAGGTCTGCCCTGATCCTACATGGATACTCCTTGAGCCTGGTTTTAACGAACACTTTTCGCAAGATACTCGAATCTTTTTCTTTGATTAAACAAATCTCGTTCTTTTTGTAAATGCCCATCCAAAAATTGAAAAAATGATTGTTATTCTCTGCTTTTGAATATTTTCTTTCCAAAAATCGAAAAATATACTTTTCTTTTTCACTTCTTCCATCAAGATCTGTAACAACATCACATAAGTAGCAGTACAGTGAAAAATAAGACCATTTTAAGTCCATATTATACAATAGATATTTAATTCCATTGGGGATTTGGTAACGATTTCCTTTGTATTTTCCTGCTAGCATTGGCGTGGGTGTTATAGGGGTGTAACACCCGTAGTGTCTAAATATTTCGCCAGTATAAAAATTGTTATTTTCTTTGCTAACAACATGAAAAATAATATCGATCCAATATTTAAAAGTAAGGCAAAACATACACCTCAGCGTGTCTTCAATTCCATGCGCCAATTGAAGATAATGATCTTTACCCATGTGGGACATTACTTCAACTCCAATTTTATTCAGTGCATTAATTTTTAATTGATTACATACTAAATTTATGTCGTTGTTACAGTCGATTTGATCTTCAAATGAATCATCTATCATATACGCTTTACCACTAAAGTAGTCATATTGATTAGATATTAGATAGATACAATCCAAATAGTCGCGATCCAAAATATTCGGATCTCTTGTTATTACTAGTTTGGGATAGTTAATGCTTTTGATTATGTGATAGTCATGGTAAAACCAATCATTTGACCGCCACAGTTCTACAAACGATTTAAAGTTGAATTTGTATAGGGCCGTGAATTTATTAATGTGTGTATCTATATCTATCTTACATCTTTGATGTAATGCTCCGGGTTTCAACTGAATGCCACATGTTGCGCAACTGTTCGAAATTAAGCCGGATATCGTTGTCCATCCTTTCTTGCACGTTGGGCAGAATTGCAGAAGCGGTACTCTGTGAATTGGGCATTTTAACATCCAGTCGAAATCGTAAAGTGGGCTGTGAAAAACTACGCGCGCGCATTCCGGACACTGCTTTTTCATTTGGAGATGCATTATTCGTGAAAAACACTGAGGAAAGATATGCGAAGACTTACCAGTTATCGAATAACACTTTTTTTCTAAATGTTTAAAAAAAGTCTGTGTTGGTCCGCGTTCATGATATGCTGGATTGGCTATAGTTAAACGGCGTGCTACGTTATATGGGCTTTCGAACTTGCTGTAAAAGCGTTTTGCTTCATTCATCTTCGTCAAAATCGAATCTATTGTTTATGCCAGACGCATCAATGCAGCGTTCAATCATATTCTCA
Organism: Cellvibrionaceae bacterium; assembly: GCA_050299435.1. Classification (GTDB taxonomy): domain Bacteria; phylum Pseudomonadota; class Gammaproteobacteria; order Pseudomonadales; family Cellvibrionaceae; genus 1162T-S-0a-05. The sequence goes on from JBNKVX010000090.1 coordinate 8,038, forward strand.
TTAATTCTACTTACGGAATAGTTATGCAAATAGTCTGTTAAAAGTGGGTTTATTGTTCCAATCAAATACTTCATTCCCCAGCTTTTGAGATTCAAAAATTTCCCATGTTTTGACAGTACAGACCAAATCAATCCGGATTCATTCTTCAGTCTCCATCCATTTGAATATTCCTTTGGTACAAAGTACTCGGTATAGGTTGGCCCTACTGCTTCTGGATATCTGTATGTGTCGTAAGCTTCAAGGACCTTTTCTAACTCAGACTTCGATGAGATCCCTTTAAATTCATGGATTTGCGTAAAGAATCGACCACTTATGTAATCAAATTTTCTGTCTTTTGATAGCAAAACTAATTCTTCTGATTGCGATTTATTTCCAATAAAGAAAGCAAATAGAGTTATTCCTTCAGTGCGTAAACTATTATGAAGTTCAGCAAATACTTCCATTTGTGACATATTTAAAAGTTGGCATTCATCAACAAACAGCATGACGATATGCATATCATTAATACACGCTTTATCAATGAAAAATTCAAGAATCTGTTTTGATAGTTTGTCAGTTGAGCTGTAGTTCTTTATTTCATTTTTTGTGGATATACAAAGTTCACGTACAAGACTAGCAATAGTCATTTTGTCTCTTTTGGGGACGCTGAATAGATGACTGTAAATAGGTTGGCCTTTCCCTCGTGTCACATAATTTCTATTCAGCATTTCAATAGCGGTTGTTTTCCCGGTTCTGGACTCTCCCAGGATAATTGCTCCTGTGATTCCGCAATAAAGCCATTGTCTTATTTTGTTATCAAGTAATTCTACATGGGGAGTCCTGAATTTCATCCACAGAGGATTAAAAATCGGATGATCAAAATATTCGGGTTGCAAGCTGTTTTCCATCTCATGATTCCCTCGTATTTAAAAAATGTGGCCCCCATTCAGGAAACATCTCCATCTCCTCATCAGAGATGGCATTTTCTTCCCCCTGTATTTCAACGGGATCATTAAGTTCGGGCTTTAATCCGGATAACGATGTTATCGAGAATTCCCTATATACCCTCACAAGTTCCAGAGCCAACTCTGGGCTCTTCCTATTGTCATAGAGGTAATAAAAATACGATGTAAGAGGATCTCTTATTGTTTTTTTTATTTTTTCGGTATATTTGTTGATTTTCCTTCTTGTTTTTAGTGAATGTTTGAAGCGTATCCACGATCTAGGTGCTCTGAACTCTCCCAGATACGAACCCTCTAAAGAGTAGGCTTTGATAAGCCTTATATCGTCCCGATCAAAAATAATGTTGATTTTTTTGTTGATATAGATTGGCGGGATATCTCGGCTTTTATACTTGACCTTGTAGAAATTTATATGTGGTAACCCTCGTGAAATGCTATCCCATCTGACAGTGACTATTTCACTCTGGTCATTGCTTGTTAATTTGCACAATGTATTTTCAAAATGCATGGGCAAGGGAATGTTCTCCACCTGATATCTGATAAGATCAACAGGCGACAATCCTCCAAGGTGGGATTTTGGCTCAATATTAAAGTGGGCCAGTACAACATCCAGACATTCTTCAAGAATCCTTAAGCTGACTATTGCAGACTGTTTGGCGTTCTTTCTCGACTGACGCTTCGGATCCTGGCTATGCGAGCCTGTTGTTGATGCGAAACGGTGTGAGTATTCGTTAGCCAGTTTGAACGCATATTCAATCCAGTTTCTCGAGAGCGGGTTGGCAGGTAACCCAAGATTGAATGTACAACATTCGGTCTGAGTCAGGTGGTTTCTGACGATGTTGGATTTGTGTACAAACGCATTATCAAGTTTTAGTTCGCCCATCATCACACACCGTGCTTGCGGTACGATCGCTGATGGGAGGCCTGATCCAGGAGTATATTCCAGGCCGGGAGTCAGCAAGGTTTTAGGCTCCCAGCATTTTCTTATATCATGCAAACAATTCAAAATATCATCGTGACTTGGCGTTTTTCCGAGACTCAATATATAAGCGAGAATAGCTGTGGTCGCGACATCACGCGCAAGAACAAGCGAAACCCTTGCGAGCGGTATTGGTTTCATATCTCCATCCATATCGATATGAACGGAAGAAAATAAATCGTAAACCTGTTCGTCCAATTGTACTTCTTCCATGAAAGCCGTTTTCATTAATGTGGAAGAGATCTTTCTTCTTGGAAGGGAGCGGGATTTATTTTGTAGTAGGTAGGCTTTCCTCTCAACGTAATATCGCCGAAGTGCTTCATAGCCAAGCGATGTTTCGGTGTAGGGATAGGTATTCGTAGGCCAATGAGCATTCTCGAGACATTTGATAAAGAATTCATGCACCCATTCCGCGCGTAAATTCTGCTTATATTTCTTGTCTGATATTTCTGCCTTGATCAGCCCATCAAGTCTATCAACCAGTCCCGGCACTTCATCCAACAGTCTTCTGAAAGCAAAGTTGGCACCGGATGGGTTCTCGATTGTTGGAAGCGGGGTAATTCTTTTTCCACGTTTGGACCTTCTGTAAGGAATCAGGCCTTTTGAAAGTAAGGGTTCGTCTTCAACCTTTCCACCCAAACATTTATTCAGTAACTTCGATATTCTGGATCGGGTTGTGTTATTTTCATTTGCAATGGTTTCAAGGGTATGTTCTCCTGAAAGTGCTTTGGATACGATTTTCAAATTGAATAAATAACCTTTTCGTTTTTCCTTTGGCAAAGCCCTGATGTCTATTGAAGGCCATTTTTCAATATTGGCCAGCGTTGGACTCAGATCCAGTCTATCTTTCCACTTTATTCGCATGGGGAAAAAACTGACTCAGAGGAAAGTTTATGTGACGAAAGTGAACAAGTAATTTTTCCCTGATGTAGCAATCTGTATAGCGCCACTTCGTTAAACAACGTGGATTGCAAATCTCGCATGTCAATTATCTCGTCAAGACGCAAGCCTCCTTTTACAACGATGTTTTTGAATATTTCAGACTCTTCATTTTCAGTTATACAATCTTCCTTGTTAGATAGAAATCGCATTATTTTCAACCAGTTTTCTGCTTTGATTTCCTGATCGTAAACGGATTCATTGGAAATCACTTCAAATCCAATATCGCGCGTACGACAATATCCCACAAGGAGTTCTTCTTTTTTTCGTCAAATTTACCTCTACTTTTTAATTCGTAAATCGTTTCTCGGCTTCTCGAGCAAACATAAAAATCCGGAATATAGAACGTTGATCCGATTCTGAATCTCATCGGCTGGGGAACATAAGACAAAACATTCGGATTGGATTCCAGTAACGCGGCGAAATATAACTCTGCCCTTGAATGAAATTGACCGACTTCCTGGTATTTAAGGCATTTTTGCTCATAGTAATCCGTGCCAGTCATCAATTTAATTGACGTCCTGATTTGTTTTGGGATCCAGCTGTATGTGCTGATGTGATTTGCATTCTTCATTTTTAGAACCTCGCAGGGAAGGCAACCCGGTGTGCAGTAATTTTCGAAGTTTTACACATTGAAAAACTAACTGCCTGGTAACAATTACTTAACAGATGTGTTTTTTCGTATAGCTCAGAAATTGGGCAAGGACCAGAAATTGACAAAAACCCGTCATTGGAGATACAGGTTTTTGTCATTGATAAGACAAAAAGCCTATACTTCAATGACAAACTTTTGTAATTCTGGATAAATAGCGTGCCAAAGATCATGCAATATAAACCCGGCGTTGCGGCGGATCTGATTGGCGTCAGTTATCGTAAATTGAAATTATGGGACGAGGTTCTTAGATCAGGAAAGATTGCAAATGCCTATAGCGGTCATGAACTGATGGCTTATCGGGTCATTAAGGATATAGAGGACACCTATTATTTTTCGCTAGAGAAGCTCAGACAGTTTCCAATCGATTTTATTTTCAAGCATTTTGAATGCATGATCTTTCCTCATGAGTATTCTTTTGTATTGAACAAATCATTGAATACGATTTCGTACCGGGAGTTATTTGTTAAAAACAAGAAAGAGGGTAGCCCCATGAGGGTAGCGTGGCGCCTGAATCCTGAAACACATGCAGTGGAATGTGTTCGCGAGGAAGATTATTTCCCGAAGTTAAGTAAAAGACATCATATCGTAGTTCCAATTCGGGAAATCATAGAAGAGTTTTTCTGTGAAATATCCGGTGCAGCAGTTTGCCTGGAGAAGAAAAAAAGGCCTGAAGG
>JBNKVX010000091.1:0-12008 GCA_050299435.1 Cellvibrionaceae bacterium
GAATATGATTTCGCAAGGCACAGAATTGATGCCTGTTTTCGGGGCGAGCATTCCAGCACACCCTACAAGCCGGACTCAAAGCCGAACGTTCGCATTGTCCTAAATCGCCTGATTGGGATGATTTATTAGTTCCATCCCATTGCAGAACACATATCAAAATCAATTTGTGATTCGTTTTCGCCATCAAAACTAACTGTAACGGCAACATGAGAAAGACAGCCCTTTCCTTTGTATTTTACAGCGAACTTTTTTTCAGAATTGTATGAACTTTTCTTCTTTTTTTTAAAAGATGGGTGATTAAACCAATAACTGACTTTGAGTACATGATTCGGAATATCTTTTGGAACATCAACCCATGCAGTGAACATGTATAACTCTTCTCCTGATTGAGTAAATTGTCCTTCCAAGCGATTTGCTTTTGCACGGGGACGTATTTTGTTTTGTATTGCCACGACATCCACTTCTTTTGACGCATCGGCAGTAGAGGGCATGATGTCATCCTTCGATCTCTGTCCCGATTCTTTCAAAATAATGTTTTGCCCCGTTTGAGAAATTTCCATCCACCCTTGCAGTCGTTTATATGTCGTTTTCAGTTCTTCACTATTTTTATTTAGTTGGTTTTCTTGCTTTGAAATCTGTATGTTTTGTTCAAAAATTTCTTTTCTTTGAATTTTGATTTTTTCACTAAGCACTGCACTCTCTTTCTTCATTTTTTCTCTTTTAGTTGCCAATTGCTCAACGTCTGAACTTAAGGTTCGAACTTTCCACATTCCCGTGATAATCGAAACAAAAACAATCGTTGCCCCAATTCCCGTTATTATTGCAGATTGCTGAGAACGCCGAGATAGCTGTTTTAAATCAGTGTATTCCATTTAGGTCACTCCTTGTTTTCAGAAACAACTGGTCCCAAAATCCGCATAGCGTCACTCCACATACGCAATAGGCGACCGGTGGAATAGGTGATTGTACCACCACAGCCAAAAAGACCTAGCGATTCTGCTCCCTCTATAGAGCCTTTGCAAAACAACCAGCCAGCAAGAACGAAAACAAGGACAACCGAGGCAGTCGAGATAATAAGATACACAGTTCTTTCAAGCCTGAATGCCGCAAGTAGATGTTTAACGGCTTCAACTCGGTTATTTAAATTGTCTTCTCCCATTATCCCCTCATGACTCTGAATAACACTAAAATGTCAAACAGTTACAAGCATTACCGTCTTCCGTGTACCACACCAACTTTAAGTATAACGCTTTAAATATGACACATTTACATTGCAATGCATGAAGCTGTATTAAAAATAGAATTTCTTCTCCAATTCTTCTGTTTTTTAGATGACGCTTTTGGGGCACGATCAAACACATGAACGAAGCCTCCATGAGTACACCTATTTCCAACGGAATCGGCTGACTGGTAAAAAAACTTATCGTATTTGGGCTTTAAAATCGCATTTTCTGGTGGCACAGATCAGTTTTTGAACAAATCAAAACGTTGGTTCACATCCCCTTCGGAAGCAATCTGCTCGCCCAGACAAATTAAGGGACAAATCATGTCAGAGAAGCACAATACCGTGGGACGGATGGATTTACTGGCGGTGTGGCATCACAAGTCAGAAGATTTCATCTTGGAGCATACAAGGGCATAATTTGAAATCGAAAGGGGCGACAGAAGGATTACACGTTGTGAAAAACGGCGGATGGAATATCATTTCACCAGGGCACCAAAGGGAGTCATGACCCGATGGCAGGGCGAGCGGTACCAGTCCGCCGCCGCCCGCGCTCTTGTTGATATCGATGGACTGAAAAGGACTGGCGGCAATGGCCTCCAAAAAAAACAAAAAGAAAAAAGATACTTCCCAAAGCGATAACGAATCTCCGATAGAAAAGATTTATCGCGAACACAAACAAAAGGAATCACAGCAAAGCCTGGATGCTCTCGTGGTATCCGAAGGCCTTAAACAGAATAAGCAATGGTTGCAAGATATTCGTATCGAAATCGCCTCAATACAATATAATGTCGCTTCCACAGAAGCAGAAGCCGCAAACATTGCAACACAATATGAACGGACGGCAAATTCTAAATTCCGCGATATTCAGCGCGCTCCTGAAGATGGCCGGAGAAGACATCAAACACTGGAAAAATATAATACGATTTATTCAATACATATGGAATCAGTAGGTCCCACAAAAGAAGACTTGATTGACGCATATAAACGAAGAAACATTTCGTCGTGGCCGCTTTATCATACAGTCAGAATATTTTTCAAAAAATTGAAGAATCTTGGCGTGAATCGTTCTCAGCTTAGAGAAAGCGGCGATGTGAAAATCTTGCTTGCGGACCTGTCAAATTACATCTTCTATGAATCAGTTCCCCCATGGATGAAGGAATCAAACGACGACAAGATTTCCCGTATGCATGAAAAATACAGAGCTTTTCGTAACTCCATAGCAAGTGGAAAGCCAGATAAATCTTTGCTCACAGATGAAGTGGAATCTCCTCCCCATTACTTGCCAGTTTTCATTCTCAGAGATAAATACGACGTTCCATCAGCTTTGCAGGTACCGGCGTTGGATAGCTTGGAAAACTTAGAAGATATCATTGCCGAACTTCAATTAAGAGCTGCCCGTTCAAATTCGTCGGTTAAGCATGAATGGATGGAAATTCATGTTTCAATAAATAGACTCAACCAACTATGCGATCCGTTGGAAGACAAATTCTTGGGTACGCTATTTTCGTCTGATTTAGAGTCAAGCACTCCCAAGGCAGCAGCAACGGAATACATTTATAAACTACTTGAAGAGTTACATATCAGGGCAAAATCTGGCCCCAAAAAAGTCAAGCAGTAAAATGGGAAACAAATAGACAAAGTTAAATTCCCGTGTGAAGTCGATGACTTATCTTGCAACGCCCTCGCATGGCTCCTATGGTTGCTTGTGTCGCACCGAGGCGACCAATAACTACCACAGGAGGTTGATATGAACTCAATATTACTAACGACAGCCCAAACTGCCCGAATACTAAATCGGTCATGTAAGACGATGCGTTCATGGGCTTCAACGGGAGAAGGTCCGCTACAGCCAGTCCGGCTTAACGGAAAACGCGGCCCACTGCTCTGGCGTCGTTCCGACATCGAAACTCTGATCGGCTTAAAACTGGAGGTTGACGATGAGCAATAAAAAAGGCTCAAGGTGCTGGAACACCGCAAGCCCCAAAAACAAAATTTTTGACGATAACTCATCTTACACCGCCTCTGCGGTCTTACAAGATTATTTTTGGAGAAACAGATGAATCAAAATGAAAAGCTTCCTTTAGTTACTGTTGGTTTAGAGGATGAAATATTTCGGATAGCTACTAAAGCAGGTGGTGAAGGTGTTTCCCGGGTGCACTGCCCTATTAAAGATAAACCATGCACCTGGAAGTGTGCCTTTTTTCTAATGGTGAGTATTCGCGACCATGACGTTTTCAAATGTATGGCATCTCAAAGTGCGACATTGTTGGGAATAGTGGACTATAACTCAATCTCTGTGGACATTATTCGCACCCTTGAACACGGTTCCAACCTTGTCGAACATCTCGAAGCGACCACCTCCAAAACCGCGAGGAGGGACGCCCGATGAAATATCCAGCACATGTGGAGGACTTCTTAAACATTGATTTCGAGTGCGATACGGATGACATCTCCACTGCTTATCCATTTGACTGTACTCAGCCGCACTGGTCGCCATTGAAGCCCTTGCCGGATGGGTTGCCCTCAGTTGCGCCTTTTCCGGACCATATTCTGCCCAACGCAGTGAGGGAATGGATTTTAGATGTTACTGCATCTATGGGTGTTCCAATGGAACTGGTTGCCATTCCCGCCATCGTTGCCATGGGTTCGCTGATAGGCCGTCAGGCCTGTATCCGCCCAAAAAAATATGACGGAACGTGGGCTGAGTACTCGAATATCTGGGGATGCTGTATTGGCCGTCCCAGTGTCATGAAATCGCCCGCGATGAAGGCCGCTTTGGTTCCCATGAAGCCTCTTATTTCTTCAGCTCAGAAAGTGTTCGAGGAAGAAAAAGCCAAGTATGCGGTGGCGTCAAAAGCCTTCAAACTGAAACAGCGCGCCGCTGAGAAAAAGGCCGCCGATATGATTGAGGCTGAGAACGACAGCGCGATTCATCGAGTGTTATCGATTGAACCGCCCAGGGAACCAGCGCTTCGACGCTATTACACGGATGACCCGACAGCGGCCGCATTGACAGAGATACTCAAGAACAATCCCAACGGCATTCTGGTAAAACGGGACGAATTGGTGACACTGTTTATCGCTCTTGGCCGAGAGGACAATTCCGAAGGCCGTGCCTTGTTCATGTCGGGGTGGAGCGGTTCAGATAGTTTCACCGCAGATCGCATTGGTCGAGGACATGTTCACCTTGAAGCGGTGTGTCTCTCTGTGTTGGGTACGGCTCAGCCAGACGCCATATCGGCGTATGTTGACCGTACTCTCGTACAGAATGCCGGGGACGGTTTTCTTCAGCGGTTTGATTTAATGGTCTGGCCGGACATCCCTGGGGATTTCGTCCATTTTGACCAACCCATGAATGAGAAGGCATTTCAACGTGCTGAGGTAACCTTCAAGCGGTTGTCCATGCTGGATGCTTCCGCCTTCAAAGGCGAACGCTCGCCCGATGGTCCCATGATTTTTCAGTTCAATGAAGGTGCTCAAAGAATGTTTGAAGACTGGCTGGAACGATGGATGCGCCAGGTGAATTCGCCAAATATCTCGGCAGCACTGGAAAGCCATCTGGTAAAACGGAAAAAAACAGTGTTGGCCTATGCGCTCATTTTCCACTTGGCAGAAGGTTGCCTGGGACCAGTAGACGAGCGGGCAATGCACTATGCCATTGAGCTTGTGGACTATCTTGTTCCGCATGCTGAGCGCGTTTACCGAGCTGGCCAGCGACTGGATGTAACCAGGGCCCAAACGATTCTGTCAAACATTCAACAGGGCGCGCTACAGGATGGGTTCACAGTCAGGGATATTTGCCGCAAAGGATGGTCTGGTTTGACCCAAAGGGAAAATGTGCTTGGGGCGTTGGATGTTTTGGCCGAGTGTCATTACGTACGAAAGCAGATGCCTGACCGCAGTCCCAAAGGGGGACGAAAAACCGAGCGCTATCTGATTCACCCACAAATACAGAATGAGGACCACCCCAAAATCAACTGACAGAACTGACAAAACTGACGTTCCATCGCGGTTTCGTCGGTTTTGTCGGCTGTCGGGCAGGGGTCCGTTTAAAGAAAGAAAAATGAAATGACTAATTTTCAACGCCGAAAAGGCCATGATTTTGAACGAGAGATCGCCAGGGAACTTCGAGAAATTTTCCCAAAGGCCCGACGCGGTCTGCAATACCAGAATGGCACCCAGTGCGCCGATGTGGAGGGCACGCCATTTCACATTGAGTGCAAGCGAGGCCGGAAACCAAATCCCCGTGCCGCCATGGCGCAGGCGCTTGGCGATGCGCAACCGGGGCGGATACCCGTTGTCGTTGTGAAAGACGACCACAAGCCGCCTTTTGTTTGCATGGCATGGGAAGACTTTAAAGACCTGGTCACCGAATGGGTGGAACGAAGACAGGCATAACAGAGAGTATTTCCATAATGAATAATCAATACAAGATAATTGAAGAAACCGGTTACTTCGACAAAGGCAACGAATCAATCCGTGCCCGAATCGTCGAGGTTGGCAAAGCGCGCAAGCTGGATATTCGGGCTTACCACCTGGACAATGACGGCAACTGGCGTCCAACAAGACGCGGGTTGTCCATCCACGAAGATTTACAGGAGGAATTTGTCACGGCTGTCATTCATATGTGCAACCGGGCTGATGCATTGCGACGGGAGGCATATTGTGACCGATTGGACTAACAGAGGAACAGCGGCCATCATCCAGCGGCAACCGCCATTTGGAAAATCCTTTATCCGTGTTGGTCTGTCAGGCTTTGGCACAAAAGCCTTCATCGATATTCGCGAGTATTACCAAAGCGAAGAAGGCACACTCAAGCCAACCAAAAAAGGACTCACAATCAATACCCACTCTATCCCGGCAGTGATAAATGCACTCTGTGCGACTGCGCATCATATAGGGATTGAGCTTTCAGAAATCTTTCCACAGTCCTCAAACAACCCCGCTGCCTCAAATCAGTGAGTGCTCCTTTATAATATGCGCGCGCCCGCGCGGGCGTGAACTATTCGCGTATACGGGAGACAATGACAAATTCAGGTGAATCCAATCATTGACGGCAACGAAGAGAACAAATTCCAACACAAGTAGTGAGTGCTTCTTCTGTCACCTCCTCGCCAAATTCCCGGATTTTCTTTCTGCATTCTGAATCACACAAATTCATGCAGTCATCCATGCTTGGACCATCCTCAATCTGATTCATTCGTTCAAGAGACCCACCGCCGGTAATGATGCCAATTGCTTCTCGGCTCTCGGCTACCTGCCCCTGTACCAATTTTTCCCGCTCAGAATTAAGCATATACACTGTGACTGCGCCGATTAGAAACAAGACCGTAAATATCGTTGCCCCCGAGGTATAATCAGCTGCCCGTTCCGACGCGTGTTTTCGTGCCGAAATATACCAGGGATATGCAATTAGCCATAAAAGCAATTGCCCAAATGCCCAGGCCGCCGGACCCGTTCGCAGGGCTACCACTTTGTTGTTTTCGTCTTTTCCATATCCCAAAATGGCGGCATCGATTCCAACCAGAATGGCGCTTCCCAGCATCACAACCACGAAGGCAGCAATCAGCAGATAGTTGGCCGTTGTGAATACCTCCCTGGCTTCAATGACCATAAATTCACCCCCAGCTTTGTACCACGACAGAAACAACAGCCCGCCTCCAATGAGTGGGAGCAGTAAAAGCAACACCCCCATGACATCTGGTGAGGAGGCGGCTGACTGACTCTCATGGGCGTTCGTTTCGGATTTGGCCGGTTCGTCAAAGATAGTTTGGCAGTGCTTACATTTCTTTGCCACCGCAAGAATCGTTTCGCCACACATGGGGCAGGCTTTGGTGGTGCTCGGGGGTGGTGATTCTTCTGTCGGTGCTATTTCTGGCAAGGCGTTAATTTTCTCTATTGCCTTTTGGGCGGCATTCCCGTCTGGCCCCCCCTTGTCCGCCATGCTCGACAGGGCGGGAATTGCTGATTCAGCCTTTATATTTCCCAGGGCACGCGCCGCAGTTTCACGAATTGGCAAATCTTTTGAATTGAGCTGTTCAATAAGGAGTCGTTCCGCCTCCCCCCCTCCAATTTCTGATAATGCCTTTATTGCGTCAAGGCGGACCATTAAATCGTTTTTTGGGGTAAGGATTTTCTCAAACCCATTGAAATCTTTCGCATCTTTTAACTGAAGAATATTGGGCATGGTTCCTCCTGTGCCGATATTTTAGGCGCACTGCAATGGACACGATTGCTTTTGTTGCATGGTAATTACATCGTGAGCGTACCGTATTTTACTACGGTGTTCAATCATTATGGGAGCAGATACGCATGGAACATGACTCAAGCGTCATCTGTTGACCATATCCAGCGTATTATCGGCGAAAGATTGAAAGCTCTCAGGCTCGCCGCCGGAATGACCCAAGAGGAAGCCTCCCAGGCTGCTCAGATCGATTACAAACGATGGCAGAGGCTGGAAGCTGGGGAGGTGAATGCTACAGTAAAAACGCTCGTTCGAGCATCAGAGGCTGTTGGTTCGACGCTTTGGGCACTTTTTCAACGGTAATAAATCAGCCTGTCACTGTGCCAGCCTTGAGGACGTTCCAATAAAAAACTGCGACTTGTTATTACCCCACCCGTGTTCCTTCAATTTCAAGTGAAATAATTGGAACCTCCCGAACAACCACAATTTGACTCACATATCTTTTTTTGCAGTGCTCCACATGTTTGGGAGCTTATGTTTTTAGAGACAATTCTTTCAGGTAGAGCAGAAGGTTCTGTTTGTATTTGCTAGGTACCCCCTCCATAATAACTTGTTTTTCAAGATTACTCGCTTTTATATAAGTTTGGGGGAATTGCATTATTATTAAGCTGATAATTAGCGCCCACGTTTCAGTACACTTGTTTGCGATGTTCTTAATTGCTTCCGGTAGGTTTAGATCGGAAGGGGCAGCTATCCCGAATTTAATGAATTTTCTGCTGTGGACGTGTACATGGCGGCTTGATTCGGAAAATTCATTAGACAACTGAGTCAAGATGAGCTCTGATTCAGGAAAGTTTGATAACTCTTCCGTTTTTTTTAAATTTTCCATCAGAAATTGAAAAGATATTTCTCGATATCCATCTTTGTGGGCAGACCATGCATATTCAACGGGATGGGTAGAAAAATAGATTTGCTTAAGGCATAATTCAATGGATTGTCTAAGAAGAACAAAGGCTGGGGATTCAAGTCCTTTGGTTGCCATCACCGTTGTTAAAAAAGTTACCTCGGGAAGAGCCTTTGCGTACTCGTTACGCTGTTTCTTCCGCTGTATTAGCAAACTGGCTAAACATGCGACAGCGAGATAGCGTTTATGTATTCGAACAATATTTGGTGTGTTGCATATTTCCGCAGAACCGCCCCAATTGCTTTGGATATCTATCGAGAATTCTTTCAAACGATCTTTCTGAAATTGAGTTAAAGATCTACTCATGACGTATTAACAGCTTAAAGAGTTCTTCATAGCTCTGATTATTTTTGTTGAGTGATGCAGTTTCTAAAAGTTGCTCAGCCATTGCTTTTTGCTTTTCATGTGGCAATTCCCGGAATTTATTTAGACAGTGATTGATAATGTCGTGTCTGCCCCGTTTCATAAATTTTTCGAAAGATAGTTCAAAATGGAAAAATTCATTTGCAAATCGGACTACATCTCGATTTGTGGAGAGGAAATGCTTGTTGCCTAAAACTTCTTTTAATATTTTTTCCCATGTATTACCTTTCCTTCTTGTAGACACATCTAAATCGTAATGGAAAGGTGCCAGTGGCGTTTCCGGTTGCATCTCATCCTTGTCTGCTTTCCTATTATATTTAGTCGAATTGGTAGTTCGGATTAGATGCTTATTTAAACTGCGCAGCATATCAAATAAAAAAAATCGTATCGTTTCATCAGTAAGAGCAGAATAAAGCAGCTGAGATTCTTGCGATGTTAACTTTTCAATTTGCAGTTGTATTTCTGCGACTTTTGCATTTTTATTCTTCATTTTCGAATTCATCAATAAGGTGCTGCGTTTCTTTGGCAATGTTCAATAATTCGTTTACGGCCAATGTCTTACCACTTGTCCCTCTACCAGAAATTTTGTGCACAGGCATCGATTGCCATAAACTTTTTTGGTAAACCTTAAAATGAGACATTTTGGATTGGAAAACATTTACGTCAATAGCAAGTTTGGCTATGGCATCATTTACTCGTTGCATAGCGCGTTCTGCGGTTTGATCTATTTGTCTAGGGACATTTGTAAAAATGACGCCTAACACAGCTATATCATGAGTATCGTGTTGCTGTTCCTTGAAATCTTCAAGTGTACCTAAAAATTGTGGCAAACCCATAGTTGAAAAATAATCTGGAGTTACCGGAATAATCACGTAATCACTTGCTGCAAACGCGCTGAGGGTAAGCACACTGGGGGTTGGGGGACAGTCAATGAATACATAGTCATAATTTGTAGCATGAGCGGAAAGGTATTTGTCCAACACATATTCTTTTTGCGAGGGATTGCGCAAAGTATCATAAAGTTCGATTCGAGAAGGAACTATATCCAAACTGATCGATTGATCGCTGTTCATACGCCATGTTTTTGTTATGAATGACTTCGGGTCTAATTTATTTCGTTTTTGTCCAGAAATTCTGGGTGGTTTCTCATATATATCGTATATAGTATGTTGTTTGGCTCCGGGACTCAAATAGTCTTTAATATATTTTTCAGGAGTTAACAACATACTTGATGCGTTAAACTGAGGATCATTATCCACTAGTAGAACTTTATTATTTTGCCGAAAGAGCTGGAATGCCAAATTTACACAAAGTGTTGTTTTTCCAACGCCCCCCTTCATATTAGCAAAAGCAATTACCTTCGGCATGATCCCTCCAAATTGTTAGTTCCCCGTATAGGGGATTTTCGCATATAGCTGATTAATTAAACGTATCCAGATAAAAGTGATTTTTAAATTGTAGTTAATATAGCAGGTATTTCTAAGCTGTTACAGTTGTCGTCACGAAATTCCACACGAGCAGAGTCCCCGGTCGCCCACGAATTCGGATCCAAACAGGATCCAAATTTCAAATATCAAACACCTTCTACCTGATTTTTCTCAAAACTAGAAATCGCTCCGCCCCTTTAGCGGTGGGCTTCTCCGCGATTTGCGCACCCAGCAGGACTTGAACCTGCGACCCCCGGTTTAGGAAACCGCAAATCTCATAATATTGTGACCATTCCATAGTATGCCGTTGTGTTCCTTAGTGGATATAATATATTGATATTGCTATGTATTTTTGAGTAGTGTGAATTCTGTTGGTATACCATCGTGTACCGTGCTATACCTTGAAAAAGGATCCAAATCGGATCCATTTTCGGATTTCGGATCCAAAGCGGATCCAAAATCAAGGGAACCGGGGGTTAACTTTGAGCCAGTCAAACAGAGTAAAATTTACCGTGCCGAAGGTGGAGAATTTCGCCAGTGTGGACGGGAAAGAAGCCTTTTTGTGGGATTCGGACACCCCTGGACTCGGGTTGCGGGTGACGGGCAAAGGGGGGAAGTCGTACATATTCAGGTACAACGTTGGAAACCGGCGCAACCGGTTGACCATTGGCAGCTTTAAAGTGTGGACCCTGCCAGCGGCCCGACAGGAGGCCCGACGCCTTCACCAGTTGCTGGACCAGGGGGAAGACCCGCGAAAGGCGCGCAAGGCCCAGCGAAACACCGAGGGAGCCAATTCGCTGCGCTTTAAAGAAGTGTTTGAAGAATACCTCAAGGCCAACAAGGCCAGGTGGTCAGATCGCCACTATGACGACAATCTGTTTCATTCCCGCCCCGATGGCGGTGTGCTGTGGCCTATCCTGCAAAAGCGGCTGGCGGACATTGACCAGCAAACAGTGAATCGGTGGGCTCAGAACGTTATTAACGAACCGGTGAAGGGGTACCGCAACCAGGGCAAGGCATCGAAATTGCGCCATGGATTTATGCGCCTGCGCGCAGTCTGGCGATGGGCATACGAACAAGAGCAATACCGCCCGGCGATGGCCAGCCCCGAAATATTCAACAGTTCAATTTTGCGCACAACGGTACCATCCGCCACGCCCAAACGGGACGCCCTCACCAAAGAGCAATTGAGCGCCTGGTTTGACGCAGTGCAAAAAATTGAGAACCCCTACATTTCGGCCTATCTGCAAATTCTGCTACTGACCGGCGCACGGCGCAATGAACTGACCCGCCTGCAATGGAAAGACATTGATACGCGCTGGAAAACAATCTGGCTTCACGACAAAGTGGAAGCCGATGGCCGCACCATTCCGTTGACCCCTTATGTTGAATTTTTGCTGAGCCGCCTTAAAAAAGTAAACAAGTGGGTGTTTTATTCCAAACGTTCAAAAAGCAAACACATTGAAGAACCGCGCATTCAGCACAAAAAGGCATTGACCGCCGCCGGTATCACAGAGCTGTCCCTGCACGGTTTACGGCGCAGCTTCACAACCCTCTCGGAATGGATTGGCGCGCCCAAACACATCATTGAAAATATCCAGGGGCACAAACCGCAAACCACATCAGAAAAACATTACACCGTGCGTACGGTGGATTTGCTGGCGGTGTGGCACAACAAACTGGAAGCGTTTATTTTGGAGAATGCCGGGATTCAGTTTGATGTTGAGGCGGCGCAAGAGGGATTGCACGTTGTGAAAAACGGCGGATAGAATATGATTTCGCAAGGCACAGAATTGATGCCTGTTTTCGGGGCGAGCATTCCAGCACACCCTACAAGCCGGACTC
>JBNKVX010000092.1:0-11942 GCA_050299435.1 Cellvibrionaceae bacterium
GGCTACCGTCCCCAGTTTTACTTCCGTACCACGGATGTGACCGGTGCGTGTGAACTGCCTGAAGGTGTTGAAATGGTGATGCCTGGCGATAACATCCAGATGGTCGTGACCCTGATCAACCCGATTGCGATGGAAGACGGCTTGCGTTTTGCGATTCGTGAAGGTGGCCGAACTGTCGGTGCAGGTGTTGTTGCGAAAGTTATCGAATAATTTTTGTTCGATATTAAGTTAAAAGGTTGGCATTTTAAGGCCAGCCTTTTTGCGTATTTAAAAAACGCAAAGTGTTAAAAGGAAAAATCAGTAGGCCAGTAGTTCAATTGGTAGAGCGTCGGTCTCCAAAACCGAAAGTTGGGGGTTCGAGTCCCTCCTGGCCTGCCACTTATATGACAGGAGCCGTTTTAAGTTGTAAGCGGTATTAACAGGGAAGCTTATAACAGGTAATTGAGAATTTTTTATGAACACTCACGTCGAAACCAAAGGCCTTCAAGTTGTTGGCTTAATCAAATGGGTCATTTCCATTGGCTTGGTTGTTGGTGGAGTCGTCGGGAACTCATTTTATTCAGAGTTTCCAACGCTTTATCGAGTGCTCGCGGTTGTTGCCGCTGTTATTGTTGCGCTGCTGATCGCAGTTACAACGGAACAGGGCAGAGCGTTTTGGGAGTTGCTCAAAGCCTCGCAGGTTGAATTGCGAAAGATTGTTTGGCCTACAACGCAAGAAGTTAACCAGACCTCGGTGTTGGTTGTGGCTGTTGTACTGGTAACAGCACTCATTTTGTGGGGGCTGGATGTTTTGATAGGCCTCGGTGCCGGAAAAATAATCGGTTAAACCAAAAAGGAAACAAGCATGGCAAAACGTTGGTACGTAGTGCACGCCTATTCTGGCTATGAAAAGAAGGTTGCTGCGGCGCTGAAAGAGCGTATCGAATTGCAGGACATGCAGGAAAGTTTTGGCGAAATTTTGGTACCGACGGAAGAAGTTGTGGAAATGCGTGGTGGTCAAAAACGCCGCTCGGAACGCAAATTCTTCCCGGGTTATGTGCTGGTGCAAATGGAATTGACTGATGACGCTTGGCATTTGGTAAAAGAAACGCCACGAGTAATGGGTTTTATTGGTGGCAAAGCAGACCGCCCTGCACCCATTACTGATAAGGAAGCTGAATTAATTCTTCAACGAGTTGATGATTCAGCTGAAGCGCCCAAGCCTAAAACATTGTTTGAGCCAGGCGAAATGGTTCGAGTCACTGATGGACCCTTCAATGATTTTAATGGCGTAGTTGAAGAAGTGAATTACGAAAAGAGCAAGCTTCAGGTTGCAGTTTTAATCTTTGGTCGCTCAACACCGGTTGAATTGGATTTCGGTCAGGTGGAAAAAGCCTGAGCAAACTCTTCAGGAATGGTCTATATAATAGGTCATTCTTGAATACGCGCTCAGAAACAATTTTATATGCCTTCTCCCTGAAATGGGGAGAGGGTTTTATACGTCCGACAAAAAGCCAGTTTTTGGGTGTCAGTCGGATTAAACGGGGAGCTTGAGAAGGGCAGTTTGCCACTGTCTGGAGGCGTTTAACCCATATTATTAGAGGAGTCTAACAATGGCTAAGAAAATAGAGGCTTATATCAAGCTGCAAGTTGCAGCGGGTCAAGCAAATCCAAGCCCACCTGTTGGTCCTGCATTGGGTCAGCACGGTGTGAATATCATGGAATTCTGTAAAGCGTTTAATGCGCAAACACAGGGTATGGAGCCTGGTTCACCGGTTCCTGTTGTTATCAGTGTTTATAGCGATCGCAGCTTTACCTTCACCATGAAAACCCCTCCGGCGGCTTTTCTTTTGCGCAAAGCTGCAAAAATCAAAAGTGGAAGTGGTCGTCCAAACACCGAAAAAGTTGGCAAGGTAACACGCGCGCAATTAGAAGAAATTGCAACAGCGAAAATGCCTGACTTGACTGCAGCCGATATGGATGCAGCAGTGAGAACGATTGCTGGCAGTGCACGCAGTGCCGGTATTGAAGTGGAGGGTCTATAAGATGGCGAAGCTGAGTAAAAAACAAAAAGCCATACGCGAGAAAGTTGATTTCAACAAAGCCTACGGCATCGATGAAGCTGTGGCTTTATTAAAAGAATTTGGCACTGCGAAATTTGCTGAAACTGTGGATGCTGCCATTAACCTGGGTGTTGATCCACGGAAATCTGATCAATCAGTACGCGGCGCAACCAGCTTGCCCCACGGTAGCGGAAAAGAAGTGCGCGTTGCGGTATTTACGCAAGGTGCCAATGCAGACGCGGCAAAAGAAGCAGGTGCAGATTTTGTTGGTATGGAAGATCTTGCCGAACAAATCAAAGGCGGCATGATGGACTTTGATGTCGTGGTAGCAGATCCGGCCGCAATGCGAGTAGTTGGCCAATTGGGTCAAGTATTAGGTCCTCGTGGACTGATGCCAAACCCTAAAACAGGTACGGTAACCCCGGATGTGGCAGGTGCAGTTAAAAATGCCAAAGCCGGTCAGGTTCGCTTCCGTGCTGACAAAGGCGGTATCGTGCACGGTGGTATTGGCAAAGTGAGTTTTGAAGTTAACGCGATAAAAGAAAATCTAGAAGCGTTAGTGGCAGATTTGAAAAAGGCTAAGCCTGCAAGTTCCAAAGGTATTTACCTCAAGAAAATTTCTTTGAGTACCACAATGGGGCCAGGTTTAACTATTGATCAAGCGTCTTTAAATATTTAAGACCTTAAAACTTTTGAGGGTCTGAGTTTTTACTCAGACCGTCAAAGACCGTAGGCGCGAAATTGTAGAAATTTTACAAGGACGCTTAATCGTAAAAAACCTACGCAGACGGTGGACCCGATTCGAATTTTATTTTGGTTTTACCAAACTTAAATTTGGATCTGAACACCATTAACCGGGTAAAAATTTAGTTGTATTAATTTTTACCTTAACTTCAGATCCAGGAGATTTTACTAGTGGCTATTGGACTCGAAGACAAGAAAGCGATTGTCGCGGATGTTAACGAGACTGCAGTAAATGCGTTATCTCTGGTGATTGCCGACGCGCGTGGTGTTTCCGTCGGCGCTATGGATGCTTTGCGTAAGCAAGCTCGCGAAAGTGGTGTAACGCTGAGAGTTGTGCGTAACACTTTAGCGAAGCGTGCTGTGCAAGGCACCGATTTTGAGTGTGTAAGTGACGTGCTCGTCGGGCCAAGTCTGTTTGGGTTTTCTATGGAAGATCCAGGTGCGGCGGCTCGAATTTTCAAGGATTTTGCCAAAGAGCAAAATGCATTTGAAATTAAAGCGCTCTCTGTGGGAGGCAAATTATTGGAAGCAGGTCAAATCGACGCGCTTGCCAAGTTGCCAACTCGGGAACAAGCGCTGGGGCAACTTGTCAGCGTCATGATTGCACCGGTCACCAAAATGGTTCGTACTTTCAACGAAGTGCCTACCAAAGTTACACGTGTTGTTGCGGCTGTTCGCGACCAGAAAAAAGAAGCAGCGTAATTTCGTTGCTGTTGTTTTGAATTAATTTTAATCGGAGATTAGAGAAATGGCTCTATCTAAAGAAGATATATTGAATGCGATTGCTGAAATGTCAGTAATGGATGTAGTTGAACTTGTTGAAGCGATGGAAGAAAAATTCGGCGTTTCTGCAGCGGCAGCAGTAGCAGTTGCGGCTGGCCCAGCGGCTGGTGGCGATGCAGGTGCAGCAGCTGAAGAGCAAACAGAGTTTGATGTCATTCTTTCTGCTGCTGGTGACAAAAAGGTTAACGTTATTAAAGCTGTTCGCAGCATCACCGGTCTTGGCTTGAAAGAAGCAAAAGAATTGGTTGATAACGCACCTAAGGCTGTTAAAGAAGGCGCTTCGAAAGAAGAAGCTGAAGCTGCCAAGAAAGAACTTGAAGAAGCAGGCGCATCTGTCGAGCTTAAATAAGTTTTTGGCAACTAAAGTTTTGATGTAAAAGATAACAGGTCAGTTGGCTGAGCCAGCTGGCCTTGTTGCGTCTGTGGTTGACGTACAACCATCGCAGTGAAAGCTGCAAAAAAAATTTGGATGAGGCGGGAATAAATCTTTATCTGCCTGTACCAAAATGACCCAACCGTGACATGGCTGAGGAACACTGATGGCTTACTCATACACTGAGAAAAAACGTATCCGCAAGGATTTTGGCAAACTGCCAGATGTAATGGAAGTCCCTTACTTACTGGCGATTCAATTAGATTCCTACAGAAAGTTTACGCAGGCAGACACTGCTCCTGAAGATCGTAAAGAGCAAGGTTTGAATGCTGCTTTTAAATCTGTTTTCCCAATTGTAAGTTACTCTGGTAACGCTGCATTGGAATACGTAAGTTATTCCCTGGGCAAACCTGTTTTTGATGTAAGCGAGTGTGTACTTCGTGGTGCAACTTATGCTGTGCCTTTGCGTGTGAAAGTACGATTGATTATTTACGATAAAGAATCGTCTAGCAAGGCAATCAAAGATATTAAAGAACAAGAAGTTTACATGGGTGAAATTCCGCTCATGACAGACAACGGTACATTTGTAATTAATGGTACCGAACGTGTGATTGTTTCCCAGCTACACCGCTCACCCGGTGTATTTTTTGAGCACGACAAAGGTAAGACTCACTCCTCAGGGAAGCTCCTCTATTCCGCACGTGTTATTCCTTATCGTGGTTCTTGGTTGGATTTTGAGTTTGATCCAAAAGACCTGGTATATGTGCGTATCGACCGTCGAAGAAAATTGCCTGCAACTATTTTGTTGCGAGCTTTGGGTTTTTCGGCTGAAGAAATGCTGTCGATATTTTTTGAAACCAGCAGCTTCACAATTGACGGTGACAGCGTAAAACTCGAACTGGTTCCTTCTCGATTAAGAGGTGATGTCACCACCTTTGAGATCAAAGACAAGAAAGGTAAAACGATTGTTGAAGAAGGACGTCGGATTACTGCGCGTCATATTAACCAATTAGAAAAAGCGGGCGTCACAGATTTAGATGTGCCACGTGATTACCTGTTGGGTCGTGCACTGGCAAAAGATATTATCGATGCTGATTCCGGTGAAGTATTGTTTGAATGTAATACTGAAATTACTGAAGAAATGTTGGATGCACTTGCTAAGGCAGGCATCTCGCAAGTTCAAACACTTTACACTAACGAACTTGATTGCGGCCCTTTTATTTCTGAAACTTTGCGCAGTGATCCAACTCGAAATCAGTTAGAAGCGTTGGTTGAAATCTATCGCATGATGCGTCCTGGCGAACCACCCACTAAAGAGTCTGCAGAGGGCTTGTTCCAAAACTTATTCTTCAGTACGGATCGTTATGATCTTTCTGGTGTGGGTCGCATGAAGTTTAACCGTCGTCTGGGTCGTGAAGACGAAGGCGGGGACGGTATTCTTTCTAATGACGATATTGTTGCCGTTCTGAAAACACTGATTGATATTCGCAATGGTAAAGGCACCGTTGATGATATCGACCACTTGGGTAACCGTCGCGTTCGTTCAGTTGGTGAAATGGCTGAAAACCAATTCCGTGTTGGCTTGGTGCGAGTTGAGCGTGCGGTTAAAGAACGTTTATCCATGGCAGAAAGTGAAGGCTTGATGCCGCAGGATTTGATTAATGCAAAACCTGTCGCAGCAGCGGTAAAAGAATTTTTTGGTTCCAGCCAGCTTTCTCAATTTATGGACCAAAATAATCCGCTTTCAGAAATTACTCACAAACGACGTGTATCGGCGCTTGGCCCTGGTGGTTTAACGCGTGAGCGCGCGGGTTTTGAAGTGCGTGACGTGCATCCGACGCATTACGGTCGGGTATGTCCAATTGAAACTCCTGAAGGGCCAAACATTGGTTTGATCAACTCATTGGCCACTTACGCGCGTACTAATGATTACGGTTTTCTGGAAAGTCCCCACCGTAAAGTTGTTAACGGACAAGTGACAGACGAAATTGAATTTCTGTCTGCAATTAATGAGGCGCAGCATGTTATCGCGCAAGCTTCTGCAGCAACAGACAACAAAGGTAAGCTTACTGACGATTTGGTTGGTGTGCGTTTCCAAAACGAATTTACCTTGAAGGCAGCGGAAGATGTTCAATATATGGATGTGAGCCCTCGCCAGGTAGTTTCGGTTGCAGCGTCTTTGATTCCTTTCCTTGAGCATGACGATGCGAACCGTGCTTTGATGGGTTCTAACATGCAACGTCAAGCGGTGCCCACATTAAAAGCAGAAAAGCCTTTAGTGGGAACGGGAATGGAGCGTCACGTTGCGCGTGACTCCGGTGTGTGTGTTGTTGCTACACGCGGTGGAGTTATTGAAAGAGTCGATGCAGCGCGTATTGTTGTGCGCGTAGCTGACGACGAAGTTGAAGCGGGTGAAGCGGGTGTTGATATTTATAAACTCACTAAGTACACACGTTCCAACCAAAATACCTGTATTAACCAACGCCCCATTGTGAAAGCAGGCGATATGATTTCACGCGGCGATATTCTTGCCGATGGTCCTTCAGTGGATATGGGTGAATTGGCTCTGGGTCAAAACATGCGCATAGCATTCATGCCCTGGAATGGATACAACTTTGAGGATTCCATTCTGGTTAGCGAGCGCGTTGTCCAGGAAGACCGCTTCACAACCATTCATATTCAGGAATTAACTTGTATCGCGCGTGACACCAAACTGGGTAGCGAAGAAATTACCGCGGACATTCCAAATGTGGGTGAAGGTGCCTTATCCAAGTTGGATGAGAGCGGTATTGTTTATGTCGGTGCTGAAGTTAACGCGGGTGACATACTTGTTGGTAAGGTGACTCCGAAAGGTGAAACACAGTTAACGCCGGAAGAAAAATTGTTACGCGCAATTTTCGGTGAAAAAGCCTCTGATGTGAAAGACACTTCATTACGAGTACCTTCTTCTGTAAAAGGTACAGTAATTGATGTTCAAGTTTTCACGCGCGACGGTTTGGAAAAAGATCAGCGTTCACGCGACATTGAAAAAATGCAACTCGATCAAGTTCGTAAGGATTTGAACGAAGAATTCCGCATTGTTGAAGGCGCAACTTATGAACGTTTACGTTCAGCTTTGGTTGGACAAAAAGCAATAAGTGGTAAGGGTGTGAAAAAAGGCGCAGCCATTACTGACGAAATGCTGGATGAGTTACCCAAAGAAGATTGGTTCAAAATTCGTTTGTCTGAAGATGCTTTGAATGAACAATTGGATGCTGCAGAACAGCAGCTTCTAGAGCGTCGTAAAGATTTGGATGATCGCTTCGAAGATAAAAAACGCAAACTGGAAACAGGTGATGACCTGGCTCCTGGCGTATTGAAAATTGTAAAAGTGTATCTTGCGATTAAACGTCGCATCCAGCCTGGAGACAAAATGGCGGGTCGTCATGGAAACAAAGGTGTAATTTCTGTGATCATGCCAGTCGAAGATATGCCTTACGATGAAAATGGCGAACCCATTGATATCGTTTTGAATCCCTTGGGTGTGCCTTCACGTATGAATGTGGGGCAGATTTTGGAAACCCATTTGGGTCTCGCCTCTAAAGGGCTTGGTGCCAAGATTAATCAAATGCTTGAGCAACAAACCAAGGTCGCAGAGTTAAGAAATCTTTTGGAAACCATTTACAACAAGATTGGAGATTCTTATAAAACGGAAGATCTTAAATCGTTCAGTGATGAAGATATTCTCGAGCTGGCGAAAAACTTGTGTGACGGTGTACCGATGGCAACGCGCGCATTTGACGGTGCTCAGGAAACTGAAATTAAAGCTTTGCTGGAATTAGCTGAAATGCCTGAATCTGGTCAGATGACTTTGTTTGATGGCCGAACGGGTGATGCATTCCAACGCTCCGTTACTGTTGGTTATATGTACATGCTCAAACTCAACCACTTGGTGGATGACAAGATGCATGCACGTTCAACGGGTTCTTACAGCCTTGTTACTCAGCAACCTCTGGGTGGTAAAGCACAGTTTGGTGGTCAGCGCTTCGGAGAGATGGAAGTGTGGGCTCTCGAAGCTTATGGAGCTGCATACACCTTGCAGGAAATGTTAACCGTGAAGTCCGATGACGTGGCGGGCCGTACCAAAATGTATAAAAACATTGTGGACGGAGATCACCGCATGGAACCTGGTATGCCGGAATCTTTCAATGTATTGGTGAAAGAAATTCGATCGCTGGGTATTAACATCGAACTTGAGCAAGAGAAGTAGGAGGAAGAGAAATGAAAGACTTATTGAATTTGTTAAAAAATCAAGGTCCCTCCGACGAGTTTGACGGGATACGCATAGGTTTGGCATCACCCGATATGATCCGTTCTTGGTCTTTTGGTGAAGTTAAGAAACCGGAAACAATTAACTACCGAACATTCAAGCCAGAGCGTGAAGGATTGTTCTGTGCAAAAATTTTCGGACCAGTTAAAGATTACGAATGTTTGTGTGGTAAATACAAGCGCATGAAGCACCGCGGCATCATTTGTGAAAAATGCGGTGTTGAAGTTACTTTGGCGAAGGTTCGTCGTGATCGTATGGGTCACATTGAACTGGCTTGTCCTGTTGCGCACATCTGGTTTTTGAAATCATTGCCCAGCCGTATTGGTCTATTGTTGGATATGACTTTGCGTTCCATTGAGCGCGTGTTGTACTTTGAATCTTATGTAGTGACTGATCCAGGTTTAACTACTTTGGAGAAAGGTCAGCTTCTGACTGACGAACAATACTTCGAAGCCATGGAAGAGTTTGGTGATGAATTCGAAGCGAAAATGGGTGCAGAAGCGATTCAACAATTGGTTAAAGAAATTGATTTGGAAGGCGAAGCGCAATCTATTCGTGAAGAAATTCCAAATACCAATTCTGAAACAAAAATTAAGAAATTTTCCAAGCGTTTGAAATTGTTGGAAGCTTTTATTCAGTCTGGTAACAAGCCAGAGTGGATGGTAATGGAAGCCTTGCCAGTATTGCCGCCGGATTTACGTCCATTGGTACCACTGGACGGTGGTCGTTTTGCCACTTCCGATCTGAATGACTTGTACCGTCGTGTGATCAACCGAAATAACCGCTTAAAGCGACTTCTGGATTTGAACGCGCCGGACATTATTGTTCGAAATGAAAAACGTATGTTGCAGGAATCTGTAGACGCACTTCTGGATAATGGTCGTCGCGGCCGTGCAATAACCGGTTCAAACAAGCGTCCATTAAAATCACTGGCTGACATGATTAAAGGTAAGCAAGGTCGCTTCCGTCAAAACTTGTTAGGTAAGCGCGTGGATTACTCTGGTCGTTCGGTAATTGTGACCGGTCCAACCCTGCGTTTGCACCAGTGTGGTCTACCGAAAAAAATGGCTCTGGAATTATTTAAGCCTTTTATTTTCAGCAAACTCGAATTGCGCGGCTTAGCAACAACTATTAAAGCTGCCAAGAAAATGGTGGAACGTGAAGAGCCTGTGGTTTGGGATATTCTCGATGAAGTAATTCGTGAGCATCCGGTCCTTCTTAACCGAGCACCGACTCTTCACCGTTTAGGCATTCAAGCTTTTGAACCTGTTTTGATTGAAGGTAAAGCCATTCAGTTGCATCCCTTGGTGTGTGCGGCTTATAACGCAGACTTTGACGGCGACCAAATGGCGGTGCACGTACCCTTAACAATTGAAGCACAGTTAGAAGCGCGTGCGCTCATGATGTCGACAAATAATATTTTGTCACCTGCTTCGGGTGAGCCCATCATTGTGCCTTCGCAAGACGTGGTTTTGGGTCTTTACTGGATGACGCGTGAACGTATCAACGAAAAAGGCGAAGGCATGATTTTCTCTGATACTCACGAAGTATCACGTGCTTTCTATTCCAAACAAGTTGGCTTGCAAGCGCGCGTTAAAGTGCGCGTTAAAGAAGTTAACCTGCGAGAAGACGGCGAGCGCGAAGAAAGAACCTTCTTAGCTGAAACCACAGTGGGTCGAATTTTGTTGTGGGAAATTGTTCCAGATGGTATTCCCTTTGACATGATTAACAAGCCCATGGTGAAGAAGGCGATTTCAGCAATTATTAACTTCTGTTACCGGATTGTTGGATTGAAGGCGACAGTTATATTTGCAGACCGTTTGATGTATATGGGTTACGACTTCAGCACTAAGTCTGGTTCTTCAATCGGTGTAAATGACTTTGCTATTCCAGATTCAAAAGCCGGCATCATTGATAGTGCTGACGCAGAAGTTAAAGAAATTGAAGGTCAGTACGCTTCAGGTTTGGTAACCCAGGGTGAGAAATACAACAAGGTGATCGATATATGGTCGCGTGCCAATGACCTGGTTGCTAAATCGATGATGGAAGGGATTTCAAAAGAAAGCGTAACCAATAAGAAAGGCGAACAAGAAGAGCAAAGCTCTTACAACTCGGTCTTTATGTATGCCGATTCTGGAGCACGGGGTTCACCCGCACAGATTCGTCAGTTGGCCGGTATGCGCGGACTGATGGCACGTCCTGATGGCTCAATCATCGAAACGCCGATTACAGCAAATTTCCGCGAAGGTTTGACTGTACAGGAATACTTTATTTCTACGCACGGTGCACGTAAAGGTTTGGCTGATACTGCATTGAAAACTGCAAACTCTGGTTATCTCACACGTCGTCTAGTGGATGTCGCACAAGACGTGGTGGTGACGGTAGTGGATTGTGGAACCGATCAGGGTCTAAGCATGACACCTGTTATTGAAGGTGGCGATGTCATTGAATCTCTGGGTGATCGCATTCTGGGTCGTGTAGTTGCACGTGATGTAATGGCGATGGACAGTGATGAAATTCTTGTCCCAGCTGGCACCATGATTGATGAGAAATGGGTACTGCGTATTGAGAGCATGGGAATCGATGAAGTTTGCGTGCGTTCAGCAATTACTTGTGAAACACGTTACGGGATTTGTTCGCAATGTTACGGTCGAGATCTGGCACGTGGACACAAAGCTAACATCGGTGAAGCCATTGGTGTTATTGCTGCACAGTCTATTGGTGAGCCGGGTACGCAGTTAACCATGCGTACTTTCCACATTGGTGGTGCGGCGAGCCGGGCTTCAGCTGCAGACAGTGTTGAAGTGAAACAGGAAGGTACCGTTCGTTTGCACAACATCAAAGTTGTTCAACGTAAAACGGGCGAGCTGGTTGCAGTAAGCCGCTCCGGTGAATTGGCTGTTGCTGACAGTGCCGGGCGCGAACGTGAGCGTTACAAAATTCCTTACGGCGCTTTGATTACTGTAAAAGACGGCGAAACCGTTGCGGGTGGAACCATTGTTGCGAAGTGGGACCCACATACGCATCCAATCATTACTGAAGTGGCCGGTAGGGTTGCCTTGTCTGGTATGGATGAAGGCGTTTCTATACGTAAACAAACTGATGACCTGACTGGATTGTCTTCGACTGAAATCATTGATCCTTCTGAGCGTCCTGCGGCAGGTAAAGATCATAAACCTGCGGTGACACTGGTCGATGAAAAGGGTAAAGAGCTTACTTTGGCTAATACCACTCAACCCGCTCACTATATGTTGCCAGGTAGAGCGATTTTTAACTTGAATGATGGCGATCATGTTGGTGTGGGTGATGTTATTGCGCGTATTCCTCAAGAGGGATCAAAAACGCGTGATATTACCGGTGGTTTGCCTCGTGTTGCGGACTTGTTTGAAGCACGTAAACCCAAAGAGCCAGCTATTCTTGCTGAAATTTCCGGTATTGTGAGTTTTGGTAAAGAAACAAAAGGCAAACGTCGTTTGGTGATCACGCCTGCTGACGGTCAACCTTTACCTGACGGATCAACACATTATGAAGTCTTGATTCCTAAACACCGACAGCTGACAGTTTTCGAAGGTGAAACAGTGGCTAAAGGTGAAGTGGTCTCGGATGGACCTAGCAACCCTCACGATATTTTGCGTTTGCAAGGTGTGGAAGCACTTGCTCGTTATATTACCAACGAGATTCAGGATGTTTA
>JBNKVX010000093.1:0-11628 GCA_050299435.1 Cellvibrionaceae bacterium
GGTCAGGGATAAATTAGCGATATTTAAAACATCACCCGTATCCGGATCACTCGAACCCGCCAACAAATCAATTGAATAGGAAGCATCATCTTCGCTTGCAGTTGAAGTGACTGCAGAAGAAACAACCGGATCGCCATTTCCACCAGTTATCGTAATTGTGGCCGTTTGCGATACCACTCCACCATTGCCATCTTCAATATCGTAGCTGTAGCTGATCACTTCTGACACACCATCGGCGAGACTGGTGTAGGCCGAAGGATCAATGTCGAGACTGTTTCCGTTTATGGTTACGCCGGAAGCATCGCCACCTGTTAAAGTCAGATTGGAAATATTTAAAACATCACTTGCATCAACATCTGTTGCACCCGCAAGCAAATCGATTGAATAGGCTAATGTATTTTCTGTGGCTGATGAAATAATTGCCGAAGCAACAGTAGGTGCATCATTTGCACCGGTGATAGTTATCGTTGCTGTTTGCGCAACACTGCCGCCGCTACCATCTTCAATGTCGTAACTGTAGGAGATAACTTCACTTTCACCCACTGCTAAAGAATTATAAGCAGAAGGATCAATGTCGAGACTGTTTCCGTTTATTGTTACGCCGGATGCGTCACCACCTGTTAAAGTCAAATTATTAACATTTAAGCTATCACTCGCGTCGACATCCGTTGCACCCGCAAGCAAATCGATTGAATAGGCAAAATCATCTTCTGTTGCAGTTGATGTAATTGCGGAAGTAACAACAGGTGCATCGTTTGCACCGATGATCGTAATCGTTGCCGTTTGCGCAACAGATCCGCCATTACCGTCTTCGATGTCGTAGCTGTAAGAAATAATTTCTGATTCACCGACTGCTAAAGAGTTATAAGCAGAAGGATCAATGTCCAAACTGTTTCCGTTAACCGCTACACCTGAAGCATCGCCACCTGTTAAAGTCAGATTAGCAACAATTAAGCTATCACTGGCGTCAACATCCGTTGCACCTGCCAATAGATCGATTGAATAGGCAAAATCATCTTCAGAAACTGTTGAAGTCACCGCTGTAGTCACAGTCGGTGCATCGTTTGCGCCGGTGATGGTAATAGTCGCAGTTTGCGCAACTGAACCACCGTTACCGTCTTCAATATCGTAGCTGTAGGAAATAATTTCAGATTCACCGACTGCCAAAGAATTATAAGCTGAAGGATCGATATCCAGGCTGTTGCCATTAACCGTTACGCCAGAAGCATCACCGCCGGTTAAAGATAAGTTTGCAACATTTAGAATATCACTCGCATCAGCATCCGTTGCACCTGCAAGTAAATCAATTGAATAAGCTGCATCGTTTTCTGTTACCGTTGAAGTAATTGCAGAAGCAACAGTAGGCGCGTCATTTGCACCGGTGATAGTAATAGTCGCAGTTTGCGCAACACTGCCACCGTTGCCGTCTTCGATGTCGTAGCTGTAGGAAATAATTTCTGATTCGCCCACCGCTAAAGAATTGTAAGCAGAAGGATCAACATCTAAATTATTGCCGTTAACAGTAATACCAGAAGCATCACCGCCGGTCAGGGATAAATTAGCGACATTTAAAATATCACCTGCATCCGGATCGCTTGAACCAGCCAACAAATCAAGTGAATAAGTGGAATCATCTTCACTGGTCGTTGAAGAAATCGCTGAACCAGCGACGGGTGCTTCGTTTGCCTCCACCACAACAACTTGAACGTTTGCATTGGACTCTAGGCCAGCGGCATCTCTAATGGTGTAGGTAATTTGGTCTTGCCCGATAAAATTGGTCGCAGGTTCATACCGAATAGTCCCGTCAGGATTTATTGCTACATTCCCTGATCCCGCACTTACGGAAACCAGACTGGGCTGTTCGCCATCAACGTCAAAATCATTGCTGAGCACATCAATATTTATTGCTACATTTACTTCTGATGTGACGGTCGAGTCGTCTACAGCAACTGGGGCATCGTTCACAGCATTGACGAACAAACTAGCTGTATTAGCAAACTCCCCTCCCTGACCATCAGAAATAATATATGCAAATTCAACCGCCCCATTCCAGTCCGCAAGAGGATAAAACTCAAAATCATTTCCGACAAAATTGACTTGGCCTTCTCCGGAGCTTATCTGCAAAGAAACAACTTGCAAGACATCCAGATCAGGATCGCTTGCACCAGAAAGCAGCTGGTTCTGAGTTAATATAATCGAGTTGTCTTCATCAA
Source organism: Cellvibrionaceae bacterium (assembly GCA_050299435.1). Taxonomy (GTDB): domain Bacteria; phylum Pseudomonadota; class Gammaproteobacteria; order Pseudomonadales; family Cellvibrionaceae; genus 1162T-S-0a-05. The sequence goes on from JBNKVX010000093.1 coordinate 2,214, forward strand.
CTATTCCTGCATCAATTGAAGACGATGCCGTGGGCAAATCATTAATATTGTCTACTGATAAATTAAAACTTGAAGCTGCGTTATCATTTTCCGCACCTGAATCATCACGCACGCTTAAATTAATTAGATATTCGCCATTATTATTCAGTGCAGCGTTATTTGTTGGCGCACCAGAAATTATTCCACTCTGAGGATCAAACACCAATCCTTCAGGGAGATTTTCTACTCTTATGTCGAGAGTTTGATTTTCGTTTTGATCAAAGATAAAGTCAGATAGGTTTAACGCCCAGTTTTGATCCTGATTCAGGCTAATGTCAGCTATTGGATTTATAACAGGCGTTGAATTGAACTGCTCAAGAAGAAAACCGCTGTCAAAGCCATCATTATTAAATACCAGGTTCTGTAAGCTAAAGTTTATTCCACTTGTTTCAAACCCACTTTCCGGAGTAACTTCATTTCCAGTTCGGAGGATTCTTGCCGCACTTACACCGGCAGAACTCGAAGTGCTTGGAGCATCATCTCCGCCCGCAGCTGGTTCAGGCAGGATCTCTTCAAGCGTCAAACCAGATTCAAGAGATTGTTCTATTGCTTCAAAATCAATCCCTTCTTCAATGGAATTCTCAAGATCATCCTCTTTAATATTTTCCAAAAACTCTTTGTCGAGTTTTATTATTTCATCATGGCCAAAACTTATAGCCTGCATGTCTTCCAGTTGTAATACTCCGGCACTACCACCACGAGCCACTACAACATCGTTAAGCTGAAGCTCTAAGCCACTTCCTGCACTAATTCTGGATCCATCCTGTTTAACAACGACCACGTCGCCCTTAACACCCATTATTTTGCCGATATTAATTGAGGACGCATTTTCTATACTCTTATCTAACATCTAATCATTAATAATCCAAAGGAACATTCAACACATCCAAAAATGATCCCGCAGCATTAAAAATACGGTAAGCTGCATACAGGCGATCAAATTCGGCATTAATAAGCGATCGTTTTGCCTCAACGACTTCAGTTTCTGTATTCAATAAATCCAACAGTGTTCTTCTGCCAATATTGAATTGTTTTGCGTAGGCCTGTTTAGTATTTGTCGCAGCTGTAACGTGTTCTTTTAAAAAGCTTTCTTGTTGTGTAAGGGCCTCATAAGCATTCCACGATAATTGCATGCTCTCGACCACTTGTCGGCGCGTATTGTTTCGCACATCTTTTGCTTCTTGCGTAAGTAGGGCGGTTTGCCTTTTTCTTGCTTTATTTGCACCGCCTGTAAAAAGGTCATAACGCATTCTTAACGCAATGACCAGATCTTCATCTTCACCCTCAATGCCACCAATATTTTCATCCCAACGTTTGTCAGCCTCCAAATGCAGTCGAGGCCAAACTGAACTTTTAGCCGCTTCATATTGAGACTGGGCAGCAGCTACATCAGAAGAAGCCGCTTTTAACGTCGGATGATCCGAGATAGCGAGATTGATAGCCTCATTTCGAGACGAGGGTAAATTCCCTGGGATTGAAGGTCTTTCCATACTTTCTATCCCCGGATAAACTCCGGTTAATCTGTAGTAAGTGCTTTGTGCATCAGCAAGATTATTTTGAGCAACAATTAGATTTGAATTGGCCAGCGCCAAGCGTGCTGCAATCTGATCCAGGTCAGCTTTACTTCCCACACCTGTATCACTTCTTAATTTCATTTGGTCGTAAATATTTTTGTGCTCCCACAATGTTTCCCTTGTGAGATCCAGAAGCTGGGTATGACGCATAACATTCAAATAGGCTTCAGCAATTCTAAGCGCGATCCTGTCGGCTGTTGCTTCAACTTCATAACGTGAACTTTCAACACGAGCACGCTGTCTTTTAATCTCAGAAGTAGCCGCAAATCCATCAAATAAAAGCTGTGAAGCTTGGACGCCAAATTCTCGCCTATCCAAATCCACGCTTTGATTCCCGGTCGCCGGCGCGGTGCGAGTTTCACTGCCTACCCCGGCAGACACAGATAACTGCGGATACAGGGAAGATTTGGCCTGGTCCACTTCAAATTCACGAGAGAGAAATTCGCTCTTTGCCGCCAAAAACTCTGGATTTGAGCGAAGCGCTTGAGTAACCACATCCTGCAACGACGCTGCATTTACCCCCTGAACGGCACACAGTGGCAATAATGAGATCAACAAAATGATTCCGGTTTGTCTAACCAAAGAACAGCCCTCTATAATTTGGTCGATTTATGTACATAACTGGTTTGTATACAGGACGTACTATAGCGTTTTTCTCATACCTTGCACAGAAATCCTCATACTATAGTGTGAGAATTCCGACAAAGTATGAGTTAGCGCTCCCGAAGGGCTAGTTGGCGGGTCTTTAGTATGGGTTTAAGGATGTAGTCAAGGATCGACTTTTTGCCGGTTAGGATGTCAACTGTCACCGTCATACCGGGTATTATAGGGAGTTCAGCGCCATTTTGCCCTCTAAACACCCTGCTGGTTTCGACTTTAACGACATAAAAACTGTTTCCTTTGTCGTCCAAAATAGTATCGGGGCTGATATGTACCAGCTCACCATCCAATCCACCCATTATGGAAAAATCATACGCTGTAAATTTGACCTTGGCCGTCTGGCCGGGGTGCAGAAATCCAATATCGGCGGGCTTGATTCTCGCTTCAACTAATAGCACATCTTCACTGGGTACAATTTCGATAATATCCATTCCGGGCTGTATCACCCCACCAATGGTTTTAACCAACAACTGCTTAACAGTGCCCTCGACAGGTGAGGTCACGTTAGTTCTTTTGACCCTGTCTGCAAGCGCTTGATTAGTTTGAGTCAAGCGTGAGAATTCAAGATTAATCTTATTTATTTCTTCTCTGGCTTCACGCTTAAATACAACGTCGAGATTCGCCAGTTTTTCTTGTGCCTCCTTTAAATTAGACTGAACGCGAGGCAACGCGAGTCTTGCAGCATTTAATTCCCCCTGTAAATCATTGAGCTGTCGTTCCAGTCGCAACAACTCCACTTTGGAAATAGCGCCTTCATCTGCCAATGGGCGTGTTAATTCCAGTTCTTTGTTAAGCAAATCGTAACTGGTACTAAGTTGATCGTGTTTAGATTTCAGTTCGGAAATCTCTTGCTGCTTTTGGATAGTTTGCTCTTCCAACACATCTCTATTACTTTGCAACTCATCAATTCGTGAGCGGTACAATTCCATCTCTTGCTGAGCGAGCAACTCATCAAACTTGTGATTGGGTGGTAAAACAAAGTCCTTTCCCTCTGCTTCTGCTCGTAGGCGCATCGACTTTATCTCCAATTGCGCAAGCGTCAAACCTGCCTCTCTCAGTTCTGATGAAAATCGCGTGTCGTCAATGCGCAACAACCGTTGCCCGCGATGCACTCTCATCCCCTCCGTGACGTAAAGTTCAGCGAGTATCCCTCCTTCTAGATTTTGAACAATTTGTATTTGCTGAGAGGGTACGACCTTACCTTCTCCGCGCGCAAACTCATCCACCTGAGCAAAAGCCGCCCAAATAATTAAAGAGATAAAAACCACAAAAACCAGCCACAGTAATAACTGTCCACCTTTCGGGCTTTGTTGCAACAAAGCCGCTTTGGCCGACGACACATAGTTAAGATCTTCCTGAGGTAAGGTATTTAAATTTCCGAATAAAAAGTTTCGAATAGTTCTAAAAATGCTCATCGGCGTACCGGAAATAAATTTAGGAGACACGAATCTGCCCTGCTTTAAGTGCAGTTAAAACATCTTCTTTTAAACCGTCTGCTACCACTCGCCCCTTATCAAGAACAATAATTCTTTCCACTAGCGCAAGCAAAGTCGTTTTATGCGTGACCAGAATCAACGTTTCTTTATTTAACTTAAGCTTCAAATTTTCTATAAGATTCTGCTCAGCCGTGCTATCCATTGAAGAACTGGGCTCATCCATTAAGATAATGGGAGGATGTCCTATTAACGATCGCGCTATCGAAATAGATTGCTTTTGCCCGCCAGAAAGGTTTTCACCTCGCTCACTTACTTTACGATCAAAGCCATGCGGATGTAAATTTACAAAAGAATTTACACCGGCTATTTCTGATGCTTCAATGATTTCAGCATCTGTTACGGCAGACAATTTATAGGCAATATTTTCTCGAATACTGCCATAAAAAAGCAAATTATCTTGCGGAACATAGCCAATATTTTCTCGCAAATCTGCCGCATCTATTTGCTTAATATCAATATCATCAATACGAATACTACCTTCTTGTGGCTGATAAAGATTTGCAATGAGTTTGTGCAGTGTAGACTTTCCTGAACCCAGTTTTCCTATAATGGCAACTTTTTCTCCGGGCTTAATTCTAAAGCTCACACCATCCAGGGCCTTTTGCTCTTCTCTAGGATAACTAAAACTTACATCCGCAAATTCAATTGCTCCTTTAAACTCTTCACGTTTTATGAAACTTTTTCCTTCGGGCCTTTCCTGCGTTTGCTGAACCAAACCTTCAATTGCCTGCAAAGCCACTTTCGATTGCTGGTACTGAACCATTAAGCCTGCAACTTGTGATAACGGTGCCAACACACGCGCCGACAAAAGTACGCAAGCAATTAATCCACCAAGTGTTAGATTATTTGACCCGATTGCATATACGCCAGCGATAACAATAAGTACCGCAGCCACCTGTTGCATAAAGGCAGCAAAACTAGTTGTGCTATTTGACCATAACCTCGATTTCAAACCCCAATAGGATAAAAGTGCAACCGCCTTTTCCCACTTTCTTAGCACTCGACCTTCCGCGTTGAGTATTTTGAGGGTTTCCAGATTTGTCATCGCCTCAACAAGGGTTGCACTTTTTTGAGCTGAGGCAGAAAAACCATTTACAACCGCACGAAATAAGAAGCGTTGGGAAACCCATGAATACAACAATATCAGGGGAATAATAATTAAGGGAATCCAAACTAGAGTTCCACCGATATAAGCAATCGCCAAAATAAATAGCAATACGAAGGGTAGATCAACAAAGGCGGTAATTGTTGCTGAAGTAATAAAATTTCGAATAGATTCGAAATCTCTCAACTGACTGACGAATGCACCAACAGACGCTGGATGCTTATCAAATCGAGCGCCCAGTACACGTTCAAATATAAATGCAGAAAGCAGGATATCTGATTTTTTACCGGCCAATTCTATAAAATAAACACGTAATAGCCTCAAAAGATAATCAAACAGAAAAACACACAAAACTCCAATTGACAATGCCCAAAGCGTTTCAACAGCATTGTTGGGCACTACTCGGTCATACACATTCATAACAAACAATGGATTCGCAAGCGCGAAAGTATTTATTATGAATGAAGCAATCAACACATCGCGATAAATGCGCCAACTTTTGAAAATAGTTGACCAAAACCAATGTTGGGGTTTTGTATCCTTTAAAGCTTCTGCACGATCTTCAAATTTATCAAGGGGCTTTAAATAAACAACAATTCCACTGTATTGTTTTTCTAACGTGGTCAATTCTATATCCACGTCTTGATTTTCAAGAGGAAGGAATATTCTGGCTTTTCCATTTAATTTATCAATGGCAAGCATCACAACCGCTTTATTATCAGCGAGAAGTAAAATTACAGGCAAAACCAATTCTGGAATCTCTTCCAATTTGCGTTGAACAATTGAGGTGCTTAATTCAGCCCGTTCAGCGGCACGGGAAAGCAATTCAGGGGAAAGTTTATTTTCTATAAGTGGTAGGCCAGCAACCAAACTGGTGTGGGTTGCGGGTTTATTTTCAAGCTGCGCAATTTTAATGAGCGCTTCAAGCAGGGGATCATGCCTCGAACCAGCATGAATATTTGAGCCAGAATGTTTGTTATATTTCGGCATACCAAGGTTATCTTACCTGAGGTTTGCCAAATTATGGCACTATTTGAATCAGTTTTTCCAGGTAATCAACACATTTCTTGAATGCCGTCAAAAACTGCTCTCACCTGATCAGAATTAAATCCTCGGTAACGCAAAAAATGGCTTTGCTGTGCTTTTTCTTTGAGATCTGAAGGAATCTTAGCGTATTTTTTCTTCAGTACAGACTCGGCAGCTTCCAGCCATTGCCAATCACTTGATCTTAAAATTTCGTCGATGACCTCATTGGAGACACCTTTTTGCTTTAACTCCAGACGTATTCGTTCTGGCCCAAAACCTTTTCTCAAACGTGAACGCGTATAATTCTCGGCAAATCGAAGATCATCCTGATATCCGCTTGAAACAAGCGCTTCCAGCAATATTTCCAGCTCTCTAAAATCCAGAGTAAATTTTTTTGAGAGTTTTTGCGCTAATTCTTTTTTGGAGTGATCTCGCCGCGCTAACAGAGCTAACGCGGCGGTATAGGCTTTAGTATCCATCACCTATTAAGATGCCGAGGCATTTTCTCCCTTGCCTGCGCCACCCTCAAGCACCTTCAGAGGCTCATCCATAGGCTCTCCAAGCATTTCGGCTTTAATTTGTTTTTCCAGGTATTCAGCGATTTCCGGATTATCTTTCAGATATTGAATCGCATTGGCCTTTCCTTGACCAATCTTATCGCCCTTATAGCTGTACCATGCTCCGGCTTTGTCGACATGGCCCAACTTAACACCGTAATCAACAATTTCGCCCATACGGTTAATTCCTTCACCGTACATAATCTGAAATTCGGTTTGTTTGAATGGAGGCGCGACTTTGTTCTTCACCACTTTCACTCGCGTTTCAGAGCCCGTTACTTCATCGCCTTCCTTAACCGAACCAATTCGACGAATATCCAAACGCACTGAGGAATAGAATTTCAACGCATTTCCGCCAGTTGTCGTCTCTGGGTTACCAAACATTACCCCAATTTTCATTCGAATCTGGTTAATAAAAATCACGAGACAATTTGCATGTTTAATATTGCCGGTAATTTTTCGCAAAGCCTGAGACATCAATCTTGCTTGCAGTCCAACATGGTGATCACCCATGTCACCCTCAATCTCAGCTTTGGGTGTCAGAGCAGCAACCGAGTCAACCACCAACACATCCACCGCCCCTGAACGAACCAACATATCTGTCACTTCAAGAGCCTGTTCGCCGGTATCTGGCTGAGAAACAATTAAATCCCCCACATTTACGCCTAGCTTTTCCGCATAAATCGGATCAAGCGCATGTTCAGCATCCACAAAAGCACAAGTCCCACCTTTTTTCTGTGCTTCAGCGATAACTTGCAAGGTCAGTGTTGTTTTACCTGATGACTCTGGGCCATAGATTTCAACTATTCTTCCGCGAGGCAGTCCACCCGTTCCAAGCGCAATATCTAAACCTAGTGAACCCGTTGAAATACAAGGTATCTTTACCCGTTCATTATCACCCAAGCGCATTACAGTGCCTTTGCCGAACTGGCGCTCGATTTGTGACAAGGCTGCTTCCAAGGCTTTATCTTTATTCGTATCCATTGTTCTTACCCCCGTAAAGAAACATGATTTTTAAATTGTTCAAGTGAATCTTTATTTAGGTTACGACAAAAATACTGTATGCGCAACCAGTAATAGTTATTTATACAGTATTTTCTCGATTTTTTGCAAATTGATAGATATTGAGCAAGGATTGGGTAATCGCCTGATCCCGAATTTCCTTGCGATTACCTTTGAAAAGGTAGGTGAGAACACTGATTTGATCGTGACTTCCCCAGCCTATACATACTGTGCCAACAGGTTTGCCTTGGCTGCCACCATCTGGCCCCGCAATACCGCTAATTGCAAGCGCATAGTCACTACCGGCCTTTTCTAGCGTTCCCTCAACCATCGCCTGCACCACCGCTTCACTAACAGCGCCGTGATTAACAATCAGCGCTTCGTCAACTCCCAGCATTTGGGCCTTAGCGAGGTTGCTATAGCTAACGTATCCTCTTTCAAACCAGTGCGAGCTGCCAGGAACCGACGTCAACGCAAAGCTAATACCACCACCTGTGCAAGACTCTGCGCAAGCCAGGGTCTTACGCTGTGAGGAGAGTAAATCCCCTATCCTTTCAACAATTTGTTCACTCATTGCGCTAGCTTATATTCAGTGTGGCCTAGCATGCAATGACTTAAAAATTTGATCTATTACGCACTTATAAACAGCCAAGTGGGCAAGGTCCGCTTAGTGTGAGACACTAGCTTTTGCAGTTCAATTCTGGTTAATTTTTACCCAACAAAACAAAACCAAGGCGGTAAGGATGCGACGGGCACTCATTGTCGACGATTCAAAAACAGCACAAATTCGTCTGAAAAAGATGCTTGACCGTTATGATCTTCAAGTAGACACCGCTGTATCCGGTGAAGATGCCTTAGCCTATCTCAGTTATCGCACCCCGGTAGTGATCTTCATGGACCACACCATGGAGGGCATGGATGGATTCGAAGCGCTCAAAATTATTAAGGCTAATCCCAACACTGCGATGATCCCCGTCATAATGTATACAGCTCAGAAAGGCGATGTGTATGTTGGCCAGGCACGCGCCCTCGGAGCATTAGACATTCTGTCCAAAGAAGTGATTAAACCTTCTAGCCTGGAAAGAGTGCTCAAAACACTTAGAATCAAGCCCAAAAACGCGCCTGAAGAACCAAGCCGGGTGAATACCCCAACTCCGGACACTCCAAATAATAAAGCAAGTGTGGAAGCCAAGCGAAAAGCACCCCCAGAAGAAGATAAACAACTCAATCAAATACGTGCACAAATTGCACGCTTATTTGAAATTCATATTGCCGACGTGAGAACACAGATAACCGAGAACACCAAATTTATTGTTCGTCGCCTCAGTAAAGATATTGAAAAACGCAGCGAAGCGGAAGTGGTTCCCAGTCCTGCAAGTGGAGATGTACCTATTGAAGTGGTGGAGCGGGAAGTCGCTGCTGAACGCACTCGTCTCGGACTCGTTTCCAGTTCACTGTTAGTACTGATCCTGCTAGCAATCGCTGCGCTTGCCTGGTTACTTGTGGATACCCGCAGCAAGCTCGAACAACCTCTCTCTGCCAACATACAAAACCCCATTGATAACAGTAGCGAACTGAATGCAGCCCTGGCGGCAGTGGTAGAAATGCGAAATCGCCTCAACAGTGAAAGACAGCTGAATCAGCGATTATTGAATACCGTTTCCTGGGCACTGGAAAATGATATGCGCTTCGCGTTTGGCACTGCACCTCTGAGCGAACCGCAAATCACCAAGCTCTTCAGCCTCGTTCATATGCTGGATAATGCGGGTTTTGCGGGCACCATTTCGATCGAAATTCACTACGGTAATTTTTGTCTTACAGAAGGTGTCTCTGGCAACTGGGTACTCGCCCCGCCGTCAACACCTGCTATAGCCTGCGTACAATCCAATGATCTTGAATTAGGCCTTGAAGAATCAGATTATCTCAGCCTGGATTATTTGAATTTTGAACAAAGTA
>JBNKVX010000094.1:0-11368 GCA_050299435.1 Cellvibrionaceae bacterium
CAAGACCTTTTTATTTTAAGTTATTCGGATTATCGCTACGCAGTGGCATGGACAAGAATGCCTCTTTTATCATAAAATCCCCCCTCAGATCAGGCACATACTGCCAGCTCCAAATTAAAAATTATTTAGTTAAATTTTTGATTTTATTGAATAAATTGGAGTTCTAGATTGACGAAAGCGAGGTGAGAGCTTCTCATCTCGCTTTTTTACAAACATCAACCGGAAAGCAAGCCCACCGTTTCAGTCCCGTACTCTCGTGCGGATGCATCGTGCGGCCAGAATCCGGACTGTGACAAATTCATGACTACGCGTGGAGGTAGGTTTTGACCACTGGGCAATTGGGAAGCGGGGCGCTACGCCCGGCAATATTGGTACTCGCTGACGGGAGTATTTTCAAAGGCAAGGCAATTGGCGCAGAGGGTCAAGCGGTGGGTGAAGTGGTGTTTAATACTGCGATCACTGGCTACCAGGAAATTCTTACGGACCCCTCCTATGCACGACAAATTATCACTCTGACCTACCCGCATATAGGCAATACCGGGGTTAATGATGAAGATGAAGAGTGTGAAAAGATTTGGGCTACGGGCCTGGTTATTCGTAACCTTCCCTTGTTGGCCAGTAATTTTCGTCAACAAAAGACCCTGGATGTTTATCTGAAAGAGAAAAATATTCTTGGCATTGCCGAAATTGATACGCGTCGACTTACGCGAATTTTGCGTGATAAAGGTGCACAAAATGGCTGCATCATGGCAGGGACAGTGGATGTTGAGTTTGCCTTGGAGGCCGCACGCGGGTTTCCGGGTCTTCAGGGTATGGATTTGGCTAAAGAGGTCACGACAGATAAAGCCTACCAGTGGACTGCAACAAGCTGGAAGCTGGGAGAGGGCCATGGAGAAATAAAGGAAAAGAAATTCAAGGTTGTGGCCTACGATTTCGGAGCAAAGCGCAATATTTTAAGGATGCTTGCAGACAGAGGATGTGACCTCACCGTGGTGCCAGCACAAACCCCTGCAGCGGACGTACTGGCAATGAATCCAGACGGCATTTTTCTGTCTAACGGACCCGGAGATCCTGAACCTTGCGATTACGCCATTGCCGCTATAAAAACATTTCTTGAGAAAGATCTTCCCCTCTTCGGCATTTGTTTGGGACATCAATTACTTGCACTGGCGAGTGGCGCGAAAACTGTAAAAATGAAGTTTGGTCATCATGGCGGCAATCATCCCGTACAAAGCCTTAAGGATGGTCGTGTGATGATTACCAGCCAGAACCACGGTTTTGCAGCAGATGAAGCTTCACTGCCGGATTGTCTTGAGGCAACGCATAAATCTCTTTTTGATGGCAGCTTGCAAGGCATTCAACGCAAAGATAAACCCGCTTTCAGTTTCCAGGGTCATCCCGAGGCCAGCCCCGGGCCTCATGATGCTGCAGAACTTTTTGATCACTTTATTGAATTAATGGAAGGCCGTAAGTAATGCCAAAAAGAACCGACCTCGAAAGTATATTAATTATTGGTGCGGGTCCTATCGTAATCGGGCAGGCCTGTGAATTTGACTATTCTGGCGCGCAAGCATGTAAGGCGCTGCGAGAAGAAGGTTATCGTGTGATTTTGGTGAATTCCAATCCGGCCACCATTATGACCGACCCTGCCATGGCAGATGCCACCTATATAGAGCCCATAAATTGGCAAACGGTTGAGAAAATCATTGAGAAAGAAAAACCAGATGCAATTTTGCCGACCATGGGTGGCCAGACAGCTTTAAATTGTGCCTTGGATTTACATAAGCATGGTGTGCTTGAGAAACACAAAGTTGAATTAATTGGCGCAACACAAGACGCTATCGATAAAGCTGAAGACCGCGATCGCTTTGATAAAGCAATGAAAAATATCGGTCTTGAATGCGCACGTGCACACATTGTTCATAGCCTTGAGGAAGCGATGGAGGTTCCCAAGGAATTTGGTTTCCCTTGCATTATACGGCCTTCTTTCACCATGGGAGGGTCCGGCGGCGGCGTGGCCTACAACTGGGAAGAATTTGAAGAAATTTGTTTGCGTGGTTTAGATTTGTCACCAACAAATGAATTGCTGATCGACGAGTCTCTGCTTGGATGGAAAGAGTATGAAATGGAAGTGGTGCGTGACAAAAATGACAATTGCATCATCATCTGTTCTATCGAAAATTTTGATCCAATGGGTGTGCATACTGGCGATTCAATTACTGTCGCGCCCGCACAAACTCTGACGGACAAAGAAATGCAAATTATGCGAAACGCCTCTATCGCAGTATTGCGGGAAATTGGTGTGGAAACCGGTGGTTCCAATGTGCAGTTTGCAGTTAATCCGGAAGACGGTCGTTTGGTGGTGATTGAAATGAATCCGCGTGTTTCGCGTTCATCAGCGCTGGCTTCCAAGGCAACGGGTTTTCCCATTGCAAAAGTTGCGGCGAAATTAGCGGTGGGTTATACCCTGGACGAATTACAAAACGAAATTACCGGAGGCGCGACACCCGCATCGTTCGAGCCATCAATCGATTATGTTGTTACCAAAGTGCCGCGCTTCACTTTTGAAAAATTTGGCGATGCCGACGCACGTTTGACCACGCAAATGAAATCCGTGGGTGAAGTCATGGCAATTGGTCGCACCTTTCAAGAGAGTTTACAAAAAGCCTTACGTGGTTTGGAAGTGGGATCTTCAGGTCTTGAACCGCGCGTGGATAAAAATGCTGACGATGCTATTTCGAAAATTCGACGCGATTTAGCGACGCCGGGTGCCGACAGAATTTGGTTCGTTGCTGATGCCTTTCGTTTTGGTTTTAGTTTGGAGGAAGTTTTCGAACGTTCCAGTATCGACCCGTGGTTTTTAGCACAAATAAAAGACATTGTTGATACTGAAAATGCGCTAAAGGCTTTGCCGCTTAAAGAAATTACTTCAGAAACCATGTTTGAACTTAAACGCAAAGGTTTTTCAGATAAGCGATTAAGTGCATTGTTGGCAGTCAGTGAAAAAACTGTACGCGATTACCGCCACAAGATGAACATTCATCCCGTGTACAAACGCGTTGATACTTGTGCTGCCGAATTTGCCACTTCGACAGCGTATATGTATTCAACTTATGAAGAAGAATGCGAAGCGCAACCCAGTGAGCGCGAAAAAATAATGGTACTTGGCGGTGGCCCGAACCGCATAGGTCAAGGTATTGAATTTGACTATTGTTGTGTCCATGCAGCATTGGCGGCAAGGGAATACGGTTTTGAAACCATTATGGTGAACTGCAATCCAGAAACAGTTTCAACGGATTATGATACTTCTGATCGCTTGTATTTCGAGCCAGTGACCTTGGAAGATGTTTTGGAAATTGTGCACAAAGAAAAACCCAAGGGCGTGATTGTACAGTTTGGTGGACAAACACCTTTAAAACTTGCGAATGCTTTAGAGGTTGAAGGTGTGCCCATTATTGGTACGAGTCCGGAAGCAATTGATCGTGCTGAAGACCGTGAACGTTTCCAGCAAATGATTCAGCGTTTGAATTTATTGCAGCCACCCAATGCCATTGCGCGTTCTACTGAAGAGGCTTTGAAAGTAGGAGATGAAGTTGGATATCCATTAGTGGTGAGGCCGTCCTATGTATTAGGTGGTCGCGCCATGGAAATTGTATACACATCAAATGAATTGAAAAGTTATATGCGAGAAGCTGTTCAGGCTTCGGAAGATTCACCTGTGTTATTAGATCACTTCCTTAACAATGCTATTGAAGTGGATATCGATGCGGTGTGTGACGGTGAACAAGTAGTGATTGGGGCCATCATGCAACATATTGAACAGTGTGGTGTACATTCAGGAGATTCAGCTTGCTCCCTCCCTCCTTATTCTCTGCCAGAAGATGTGCAAGATGAGATGCGTGAACAAGTTCGTAAAATGGCCAGAGAGCTAGGTGTGGTTGGATTAATGAATGTTCAATTGGCCTATCAGGATGAAAAAATTTATGTGATTGAGGTGAATCCAAGAGGTTCGCGAACGGTACCTTTTGTGTCTAAATGTATAGGCGTTTCCTTGGCAAAAGTTGCAGCGTTATGCCAAGCTGGCGTGAGTCTTAAAGATCAGGGTTTCACTGAAGAAATTATTCCTGATTATTACAGCGTAAAAGAAGCTGTCTTTCCTTTTAATAAATTTCCTGCTGTCGATCCTATTTTGGGGCCGGAAATGAAATCTACGGGTGAGGTTATGGGTGTAGGTGATACCTTTGCTGAAGCCTATTCGAAAGCTCAAGCAGGCAGTGGCTCAGCGATTCCTGCATCTGGTAAAGCATTTATCAGTGTGAGAGATTTTGATAAAGAGGGAATCAAAGTTGTTGCGAAGGAATTAGTGAGCTTGGGGTTTTCTCTTGTCGCTACACGTGGAACAGCGAAAGCCGTCAGTGAAGCTGGTGTTGAAGTTCAAATTGTTAATAAAGTGGGTGAAGGCCGTCCGCATATTGTTGACATGATTAAAAATGCTGAGATTCAGTTAATCATTAATACAACCGAAGGTCGGAAAGCTACAAAAGATTCAGCCTCTATCCGTCGCAGTGCGGAAGGCAATCATGTGTATTACACAACAACATTGGCTGCTGGACGGGCTGTATGCATGGCGCTGCGTTTTGGAAAGGATCAACAAGTCAGACGATTGCAGGATCTGCACGAGAGGATAGGAAAACTATGAATAAATTCCCTATGACAATCGAAGGTGAAAAAGCCCTTCGCGAAGAACTGGAGCGATTAAAAAAGGTCGACCGTCCTCGAATTGTTCAAGCCATCGCCGAAGCACGTGAGCACGGTGATTTGAAAGAAAATGCTGAATATCATGCTGCGCGTGAACAGCAAAGTTTTTGTGAAGGTCGTATACAGGAAATTGAAGGGAAGTTATCCCACGCGCAAGTAATTGATGTAAAAACTATGCCGGAGTCGGGGAAGGTTATTTTTGGTGTCTCTGTCACCGTAATTAATTGTGAAACCGATCAGGAAATTACCTATAAAATTGTTGGTGAAGACGAAGCTAATATTAAAGTCAACAAAATTGCCGTGACCTCACCCATTGCACGCGCCTTAATTGGTAAGGAAGAAGGCGATGTGGTTGTGGTAAAAGCGCCGGGTGGAGAAATCGAATACGAAATTGATGCGGTAAAACATTTATAATTTTTTCTGGGTTGTAATTCAGGCGACCGCTTAAAATTATTTACCAATAAAGTAAGGTATCGGGGAATTTTTCTCTATCTTCCGGTGTGGCGGTGTCGTTACATTCTCCGCGTAGGTACACCTTGCGCCCATAGAAATTTTCTCCGAGAAACCAATATCCTTCACGACAAAACAAAGTCTCCGCTATTTTTTCTTCCGCGAGCAAAGTAAGCATTTTTTCTGCTTTACGTGCCGTACGCTCTTCGGGGCTATATTGAGACGCATTTGCCTGGTTGGGGTTTTTATACCTGGTTACCGGCGGCAAAATAATGGACACCTGAAAGTGTTTGAGATTCGCACTCGTGATACGCGTATGAAAATGCTTGGAATTTTCAGGAATATTCAAAGTGTTGGAACAGGCGTATAAGAGGTGGGTCAATGCGAGGCAAAGTATGAGATTAAAAAAACTTGATTTGAAAAAAAGCATATTACTTATTCTGTAATAGGTTCATATTTATAACCCGCTCCGTAAACAGATCGAATGATATCTTCTGTACCCAATGTGGCTTGCAATTTCTTGCGTAACTTTTTGATATGACTGTCAACTGTGCGATCACTTACGATTCGGTAATCTGAATATATATTGTCCATCAGGTATTGGCGAGAGAAAATTTTACCGGGTTGTTCGTACATCAGTTTAAATAAGCGGTATTCTATCGTTGTTAATTCAATTGAATTGTTGTCTCTCACTACGCAGTGCCGGTCATCGTCAAGAAGAATGCCATCATTAATTTGAGATCCGGGTTGCGCTTGTGTTCTGCGAAGCACAGCTTTAACGCGTGCTACAACCTCCCGCGGGCTATAAGGCTTGCAAATATAGTCATCTGCTCCAATTTCCAGGCCGAGCAAGCGGTCGACTTCTTCAACTTTCGCAGTAACCATAATAATGGGAACTTGAGAATAGGTTCTGATTTCTTTACAAATTTCCATTCCGTCTTTTCCTGGCAACATCAAATCCAACAATATCAGCGAGACTTGGTTTTCACGTAACCATGCGCTGGCCTCCAAGCCATCTTGAATCACTTTAACAGCATAACCGCTGGCGCCAATATACTCCGCGAGGAGCTGGGCAAGATCGGGTTCATCTTCAATAATTGCAATTGGAAAATCGCTCATGATGTCATTACCGGAAACTCAAGTGAAATTTTTAAGCCCCCAAGTGAGGATTCGCTTGCGGAAATACTTCCTTGATGGGCTTCCGTGATATTTTTACAGATGCTCAAACCTAAGCCAGAACCTCCAGTATTGCGATTTCGCGAAGATTCTACGCGAAATAAACGATCAAAAATATTCTTGAGGTTTTCCTGGCTCACACCCGGTTTGCTGTCTTCTATAGCAACAATTATTTTATCGCGTGAATGTCCTGCCTTGATTTGAATTTCTCCTGGAGCATCCGTGTAATGTATTGCGTTTTCTACAATATTAATTAATAGCTGCATCAGGCGATTTGCATCGCCGAAAATACAAATGTTGTGAGGTAGCTGGTTTAATATCTTTAGCTGAATACCCTTTTTCTCTGCGCGAAATACAAAATCATCTTCTATATGTTCGATTAATTCGTAAAAGGGGAGTTTTTCCTTGTTATAAGATAGCGCGCCGAGATCAGATAGAGACAGTTCGTACAAATCGTTAATTAAAAGATTTAGTGCGTCAATTTTATCCTTTAATAAATTTAGGTTGTCCTGATTGATTTCCCGAATTCCATCTTGCATTGCTTCGATTTGTGCTTTTACAACTGCGAGCGGAGTTCTCATTTCATGCGAAATATCGGCTACCCATTGCTTGCGCGATTTTTCATTTGCGGAAAGTGCATTTGCCAACTCATTAAAATTTCTGCAAAGCTCGCCGAGTTCGTCGCCAGACTGGTAAGTAATACGTACATTGTAATCCCCCGAGGAGATTTTTTTTGCGCTTTGAGATAGCGCGGTAAGTGGATTGATCAACCAACGAGATAAGAGTAATACCACGCCCAGAGAAACCAGGGCCACACCGATACTAATTGTTGCGAGGGAGCGCAACTGTTGAGTGAGAAAGTGATGGTCGATAGATTGCACAAAATCTGAAGGTTTAAGATAGCCGATGTGTGCAATGAGCTCGCCATTTGACAAGTGAACTTCATGATAATGGTAAGGTTGATCTTCGAGCTTTTCCCCGACTATCAGTTTTTTATTTTTATCAGTCAATATTAAACGAGAAACAAAATTATATTGATGCATGTAGGGTGGGGAATTTTGATTGGGTGAAGTGTCCAAATCAATATTTTTATAAGCATGATGCCGTAATTTAGCCCAAGCGCTGAAATTACCGTCTAAAGTATCCAGATTGTTTTCAGTTTCAAATATTTCAACTACATCGTCAGAAATGTATTCCAGTTTGCTAACAGTCTGAGATGTCACGTAAGCTAAAAACCCGGTGCGCATAGAAATCTGAGTAAGCATAAGCATTGCGCTCATGCAAAGTGCTAAAGTGACAAGAAAAGTCAGCCAAATTTTGTATTTGATACTTTTAAGCATAAGATCAGTATTGCGAGCGATTCATACAGCGACAAGTAGGCAATGAAAATTTCATTTTTTTTGCACAGTTGGGTCTTGCTCGCTACCTTATATTCGATTTTTGTGGGTCAGGTTTTTGGGACTCTCGTAAGATTAAAGCGATTTTGCCGATTTCCTGAATGAGTTCAGCTTGGCAGTCAGTCAGGATTTGTCTCACTAAGGCTGTGCGAGTTTCGCGTTCGGATACGGCCACTTTTACTTTGATCAATTCATGGTCTTCAAGGGCGCGGTTGATTTCCGCCACAACATTTTCGCTTAATCCCTTGCCCGCAACAGTGACGATCGGATTCAATTTATGCCCTATGCTGCGATATTGTTTTTTCTTGGCGCTCGGAACGCTCATAATTACTCGCTTAATTATTCAGTGTGCTCTAAAAAAGATACAATTGTACACTGAACAGCAGCCCCAAATGAGCAAAGAGTCAAATTAGGAAGCCTAATCGTGCCAAGATCCAAAAGCAGTCACCGCTGGCTGCGAGAACATTTTAAAGACCCCTATGTCAAAGATGCACAAAAAGCTGGGTGGAGATCGCGCGCAAGCTTCAAGTTATTGGAATTGAATGAAAAAGATCGCTTATTTAAAGCGGGACAAGTCGTGCTTGATCTTGGCGCTGCACCGGGTGGATGGTCTCAGGTTGCCGCTAGAGAGGTGGGTGTGAAGGGGCGCGTGATAGCCTCTGATATTTTGGAAATGGATAGCATCGAAGATGTTGAGTTTATCTGCGGTGATTTCACTGAAGATGAAGTTTTTAATGAAATTACCTCAGCCCTGGCAGGTCGTAAAGTGGATCTTGTAATCTCGGATATGGCCCCAAATATGAGTGGTATGGTGGACGTTGATCAGCCACGGGCCATGTATTTGGTCGAATTGGCCCTGGATATGGCACGCGAAGTGCTGACACCGGGCGGGGGCTTTGTCTCAAAAGTATTTCAGGGAGAAGGCTTTGATGCCTTAATGAAAGAGTGTAAGTCCAGTTTCAGTCGTGTAGTGACACGAAAACCTGGTGCTTCACGCCCCCGTTCACGTGAAGTGTATATAGTTGCCAAGGGGTTTAAGCCCCAGGTTTAAGCCTTGGTTGCACCGCTGTTTTTATGGGGTCAGCGGCACTATACTGTGAAAACCCCGCGAATTTTATGTTGTCGAGGAGACCGACTCTTGAACGATATGGCTAAAAATCTGCTCTTGTGGACTGTGATTGTCATTGTGCTTTTCACAGTGTTTCAAAATTTCAATCAGCCCAATCCAGGGCGAGAGCTGGATTATTCAGAGTTTCTCCATCAGGTGCACGATGGTCGCATCGTTCAGGTGGAAATAGACGGCCGAGTTATTCGGGGCGTCGATAGGGATAACAGCACATTTACGGTTATCCGGCCTGAAATCGCCGATTTTGGCTTAATGGATGATTTATACGACAATAATGTAAAAGTCATCTCTGCCGCACCCGAAACGCGCAGTATTTGGAAAGAGTTGCTTGTCGCAGCCTTCCCAATTCTTCTCTTTATTGGTGTATTTATTTTCTTCATGCGTCAAATGCAAGGTGGTTCGGGCGGCCGCGGCGGTCCAATGAGTTTTGCCAAAAGCAAGGCGCGCTTGCTAGGCGAAGATCAGGTTAAAACTACTTTTGCTGACGTGGCGGGTGTGGATGAAGCAAAAGAAGAAGTTCAAGAGCTGGTTGAGTACTTACGAGACCCTTCAAAATTTCAGCGTTTGGGTGGCCGAATTCCGCGAGGTGTTTTGATGCAGGGCCCACCGGGAACAGGAAAAACCCTCTTGGCAAAGGCCATTGCAGGCGAGGCCAAAGTCCCGTTTTTCTCCATTTCTGGTTCAGACTTTGTAGAGATGTTTGTCGGTGTGGGCGCTTCGCGTGTCCGCGACATGTTTGATCAAGCTAAAAAGCAAGCCCCCTGTATTATTTTCATTGATGAGATTGACGCAGTGGGTCGTCACCGTGGCGGTGGTCACGGGGGTGGTCACGATGAGCGTGAGCAAACCCTTAACCAGTTGTTGGTTGAAATGGACGGCTTTGAAGGTAATGAGGGTGTCATTGTAATTGCTGCAACCAACCGTTCAGATGTCCTGGACCGTGCGCTTCTGCGTCCCGGCCGTTTTGATAGGCAGGTTTTTGTAGGTTTGCCTGATATTCGTGGGCGTGAGCAGATTCTCAAGGTCCATATGAGAAAGGTGCCTCTGGACGAGAGTGTGGAAGCCTCCATTATTGCGCGTGGCACTCCTGGATTCTCTGGCGCAGATCTCGCTAATCTTGTGAATGAAGCGGCATTGATGGCTGCGCGCTCCAATAAGCGCTTGGTGACCAGCGAAGATTTCGAGCTGGCAAAAGACAAAATCATGATGGGGACAGAGCGGCGCACTCTTGTCATGAGTGAAGAAGAAAAAATCAGCACGGCTTACCATGAGGCGGGTCATGCCATCGTGGGGTATTTGAGTCCTGAACACGATCCCATACACAAAGTCACAATCATTCCTCGGGGTCGCGCTTTGGGAGTCACTTGGTTTTTGCCCGAGGCAGATCGTATCAGTGAAAGTCGACGAAAAATTCTCGGAAACATCGCGACGCTCTACGGAGGCCGTATTGCAGAAGAAATTAAATATGGTAAGGACGGCGTGAGTACGGGAGCTTATTCTGACATCCAGGTTGCAACGCGTTTTGCGCGTGCAATGGTTGTGAATTATGGCTTATCAGACAAGCTTGGGCCCTTGGATTACGATGCCCAGGAAGACAATGGTTTTGGTAAAAAAGTATCTCCTCATACTGCGCAATTAATTGATGAGGAAATTAAATTGATTACTGATCAATGTTACGTGCAGGCACAAAAGATATTAAATGAAAATCTCGACATACTCGAAGCGATGAAGGATGCCTTGATTGAGTATGAAACCATTGATTCTGAACAAGTCAAAGATTTGATGGAGCGTAAAAAAGTTAGACCACCGCGCCAATGGAAAGGTGACAATAAGGACGGAAATGCAAGCCTGGACAGTAAAGCTGAAACTGATAAAAAGAAACCAGGTGAATCTCCAGTCGGTGGCCCCGCGAGCGAACACTAAACAACAAGCCCTCAGATTTTCTTGCTGAGGGCTTTTGCTTTGCCATTCCAATTTCAATTCCATAATTGACGAAAATGAGCATGCAGGCGAAGAAGGCTTGCAAAGCACAGTATGAATTTTGCCAAAAGAGAAATCACCTTGAACGCCACACCATTAATTATGGGGGTGTTGAATGTAACTCCAGACTCCTTTTCTGATGGGGGTACCCTTTACGCTAAAGGTGAGCTTAATCTGGATCGCGCGATTAAAAAAGCGGAAGCGATGGCTGCTGAAGGGGCGGATTTTATTGATATCGGTGGCGAGTCTACGCGTCCAGGCGCGAGTCTGGTTTCTCTTCAAGAAGAGTGTGACCGGGTTTTGCCCTTGGTTGAAAAGTTGGCAAATAATCTTGATGCAGTAATTTCTGTTGATACCAGTACGCCAGAGGTGATGCGTGAAGCAGCGAAATTGGGAGCTGGACTCATTAATGATGTGCGCGCATTGGAAAGGGAGGGTGCAATTGCAGCGGCGGTGGATTCGAAATTGCCAGTTTGTCTAA
>JBNKVX010000095.1:0-11178 GCA_050299435.1 Cellvibrionaceae bacterium
ATACCTGGTATGTTGTGCACAATTCAATAGAGGAGAAACTAAGACGTGCCGCACGAATGGGCCCTGTTAAATATTTTAGACAGAGAGCAATTTTTAAACTGCTCAAAGGGAAAAATATCGTTGCGGTATCCGAAGGTTTAAAAATCGAAATTGAAAAAAATCGTACTATTTCGGCGAGTAAGCTATGCAGAATTTATAATCCGCTGGATTGGGGTGCTATCCAACAAGCCTCTTCTAAAGACAGTGCTCTCTTAAATGATCCCTATGTGATTCACGCGGGACGTTTTGCCCGTATGAAGCGCCACGACACGCTTTTCGAAGCTTTCTCCCAGTTTAATGCCAAGCAAGAAAATAAGTACAAATTGGTTCTACTTTGCGAGCCGAGTAAAAAGTTAAATAAGGCGATTCAAAAATTTGGATTGGAAAGTGAAGTGGTTCTACCAGGCTTTTTACAAAGCCCCTATGAGTGGATTCGCGGCGCAGAGATGCTGGTTTTGAGTTCTGAAGCAGAGGGTTTTGGCATGGTGCTCGTCGAAGCCATGCTTTGCGGAACAAAAGTGGTCAGTACGGATTGTCGACACGGACCGAATGAAATCTTAACCAATGATCTGGCGTCGTTTCTTTCGCCGGTTGGTGATGCCAGACAATTGGCGGAAAATATGCAGAGAGCCTTGCACACCGATCAAGCTTTGTCGGAGGCCAATATTCTTGAATTGTTAAAACCCGAATTTGTCGCAAGGCAGTATTTGGGCTTGATTAAAACTCCCGGGAGCGAATAGGAAGGCATTAAAACGGTTTGCGAAACTATTCGCGTAATTCGTTGTTAAATAATTCCTTAACTTTAGTGATAACTTCATCAACTTGAATGTTTTCCATAAGACTTGAACCTTTTGCACGTTTGCCCCAAGCCAGCTGTGAGGAAGGTTTGCCGTGTTGCTGGTAAATATTGCTTTCATAATGACTAACAACATAATTGCGATAACGCCAAGGTCCAGTTCGAAGAGGGTTGCTGTGTGCATAAACCCCGATTATTGGTGTACCTATCATAACGCTCATGTGCACTGGCCCAGAATCGGGTGAAATCACAAATAGTGCGTTTTTAATGAGTGCCAGAAGCTCCACGAGATTTGTTGATCCGGCGAGGTTTACGATTTTTCGTTCGTTGCCTTGATAAATTTTCCTGGCAAAGTCAATTTCCTTTTCGTTTGGCCCCGTTGTGAGCACAAGATTGAATCCGGTCGCCGTGAGTTTACTAACGAGTTCTTGATATTTATTAACGCTCCAGTTTCTTTCGGGGTTGCTTGCGCAAGGCGACAACAAAATGTAGGTTTGTTGGCCAGTAATAAATTTAGCCCATCTTTCGTAGGTTTCGGGTATTGGGAAATGCCACTGTGGCTGGTAGTCTTTCAGACCTAAGGCTTGTGTAAATGACATGAAGCCATCAAGTACATGAGGTTTATTTTGCGCGGCAACTTTTTTGTTGCAAAACAACCACTGCAATTCACGAGCACGCGACCTGTCAAACCCGATACGTATTGTGGCGCGAACCATTAAACTTAACAGGCTTGCTCGAATTGCAGTTTGCATATGTAATAACACATCAAATTTTCTGTTCTTGAGTTGTTTCCACAGTTTGAGGTAGGCCGACAAACCGGCACGCTTATCAAATACAATAAATTCAATATCGCTGACTGTTTTTAAGAGCGCATACTCGGTTTTACCTATGATCCAGGTTAGGGTGCTATTGGGTCGTTGGCGCCGAATCTCCTGCGCAATCGCCAGGGCATTGCAGACGTCACCTATAGCGGACAAGCGTAAAAGGCAAATACTTTGCGCACTTTGCTTCGAATCAGAAATGGTTAATTTATCCTTTTTTTTCATAGTAAGACATTTGGTCGGGATCAATTAAGGCTTATAATCTGCAATTCAATCACACAACTAACTATTATCGAGTGCGATTATGGAGATTACCAAAAACAAGGATGGTTTGACTCAAAAAGTAGAAAGCATCAATCAGGCCATTAAAGAAAAACGAGAAGCAAACCAATATTGGGCTTTCCACTCCGAAATTCTACCTGATTTTAAGCTGGAAATGTTTAAGCCTGGCTATTGGCAGTGCAAAGAAGATACGGCTTGCACTACAAGTGGTCGCGGCAATGTAATCCGATTTTCCTATTCAGGACGACGCTGTATTTTACGGCACTATCAGCGAGGCGGCTGGGTTCAACGCCTAACAACAGATTATTTTCTGTGTAATCCGTGGAGCGAGAACCGAGCGGTGAGTGAATGGCAGTTGCTGTGGAAGATGAAATCGCTGTGCTTGCCTGTGCCTCAACCGTTAGCGGTTCGCGTCCTCAATAAAGGCATTTTTTGTCAAATGGATATTGTGACAGAGGAAATTAGCAACTCGCAAAACCTGGTTGAGCACTTGGAAAGTGAAGCACTGAATTCTACACATTGGGAAAATATTGGCAGTGTGGTGCGCTTGTTTCACAATCAAAACATAGATCATGCTGATTTAAATGCCCACAACGTGTTGATTGATCAAGAGTATAAGGTGTGGCTAATTGATTTCGATAAGTCCAGGTTGAGAAGTGAAACATCGACCGTTTGGAAAACAACTAACTTAAATCGGTTTAAGCGTTCTCTGCAAAAGGAAAGTCGTTTACGCAAACAGTTTTTTTTCACAGATGAAAATTGGCAGTCTTTTATGCTGGGTTACCAGAACTAGTTGCGAGAGCTGAAAAACTATGAAAGATATTTGTTACAAAGTTAATCCTGAATTAAATGTAGACGAGTTTATCTCTGTTTTGAAACGTTCGACTCTGGGGGAGCGTCGTCCAATCGATGACTACAGTTGTATGCAAGGTATGCTTGATAATGCAAATTTGACGATTGGCGCATACTCAGGGAATGAACTTATTGGTATTGCTCGCTCGGTTACGGATTTTCACTATGCCTGTTATCTCAGTGACCTTGCTGTGGATAAAATTTATCAGGGGCAGGGTATAGGCAAGATACTTCAGCAGAAAACTCAGGAAGAGTTGGGCCCTCATTGTAAATTGATTTTATTGGCCGCGCCTGCGGCGAATACTTACTATGAACACCTGGGTTTTGAGCGCAACGAGCGCTGTTGGGTATTGGAAAGGGATAAGAAAATTAGAGAATAGCCCGGGCATTAAAAAGCCGATAGCGATAGTATCGTTATCGGCCTTAAGGGTGAGCCAGGTGCTACTGCTCGGCTGCATCCTGGCTGCAAGGTTTCATCATGCTTACCGCTCAGCTAGCACGACGACTTAAAACCTCTGAATTAATAGTAGTTGAGATTGAAAAAATTTTAGGATTCTATTTAGACAAGTTTTTTATAAATTTAAATAAAGACTGCTAAAAAACTCATCAAAAAATTCGTATTTAGTCATTTGAAAGTAAAAAGAGATTTGCCACGTCAGATATTGTTGCGGCAGGGTACTGGCCTACACAGGCTAAAAAGGTATGCTCATCGGCGTCGACATCAAATATCACAGCACAAGCGATGTTGGCTGTTTCGTTTTCTGTATTTTGCCAAGTTCCGGTGATAAACCCGTCTTCGGGCGTATCAGGTGTACCATCAAGTGTTAACTCGTGGCTTGATGTGACATTTTGAATATTCTCGACATCATCTACGTTGAAAATGCTGCAAACACCGTCGGTACATTCGGCGGAAACTAATGTGCTTGAATTGTTAAGACTTTCATAAAGTAACCCAACGTAATTACCATTGAACTCAGTGCTGGAATTTACCTGAGATTCCGGAAGCCCGAGTCGAAATTGTGAAATGCTCCCATCGTCTTTATCTATGCTGAAAGTGGAATAGGTTTCACTTAGGAAGTGTGCGTATTCTGTATCTGCACTTAATCCTTCACTGCAATTTTCACTGTTAAAGGTCTCGCCTCCCAAAGTGCTGCTCATATCAGCCAGGCTGTAGTCATCACGAATGACCAGGGAGGAAGTATCCGGGTTATAACGCCAGGTGCCGAAAAATTCGCTATCACCATCGCTTGTGTCAAAACCGGTTTCAAATTTGTATTTGAGCCACAAACCATCAACTATAGCTTCAGGGCAATTCCCTTGTTCAATAAAGGCTAGTATTTGGCTGGAACTTGTTTCAACCGGTTCGAGTAACACAGATTCGTCACCGATTATTAGTCCAACAAAACTGCTCGAAATAGCTCCGCCGGGGTTGTTCACAGTGAAGCGTGTGTAACCGGAACTCAATGTTTGGTAAGTGCCTTGAATGTTGACTTGTGTAACGATGTCATCCAGATTATTTTTGCGCGTTAAGGTGAAACTGTCGTTGTCATCAAAACTTAATTGCCAAATCGCGTTGGGGCCAAAAAAATCTCGCTCAGAAGAGGAATTGTTGTTGTCATCATTATTATCATTGTTATTGGAGTTCCACCCCGCCTCGTCGCAGGACGTGAGAAAAAAGGTGGAAGCCAAAATAACGAACAAAAAACGTGCAAACATAAGTCAAAGTTCAAATTTGTGTTGGGTATCTATTAATACCAGAAGGAAACGAAAAAACGTATTACATTAGAGTTATAGGTATATAAAGGTTCATTGCCAACACCAAATTCGGCAGTGTTTGCAGGCGTGGCTTCACGGAAGTTATCAAAGTCAAACTGCATATAGTCAAAAAAGAGGTTGACTGAGATTTTTTCAAAGGTAGTGAGATAAATAGAGTTGATTTCGTAAGAAACGCCGAGACTGGCAGAAAAATTTTGAAAGGTGCTCAACTCTTTATCACGCCCAAGAAAATTTTGAGAATTGATATAAGGATAAAGGTCTGAATAGAAACTGGCTTGCGTTTGGCTGTAAAAGCGATACTTGCCTTCGAAAACAAAATCCTGACCCCATGGATGGATGTAGCGAATTTCGAAGTTGTCTGCATTAATACCCCAACTGTCCAGAAAGGTACGATACTCCATTCTCAGAGCCGCTCTCCAAGGCAAATAGTACATACTTCGAATTGCAAAAGCGTCACTGTTTCGCGTTTCAGGATAGCGCTCAGCTGCAGATCCCGCCGCACCGCCACCCGGCAACAAAAAGCGATTGGAACGGTAGGGGTTTTCCAGCGTGCCTTCATCAATCACTGATTCAGCACTGATGCTCATGATCCAGTTTTTTGTAAGAATCTGGCTGAGGCCAAGCGAATAACGCTTGCGTTGTGCAAAGCCAATGTCATTTTCATCCGTATTGTTCATGACAATGTCGTCACCCTGAACATAAGAAAGTGACAAGGTGGTCAAGTCCCCAAAAAATTCCTGGCTAACACTTATGCCGGTAGTTTCAGCTTCGTAGTCATTTTCTATACTGGAACTGTAAAACGCACTTAGAGTGCTGCGACCTTGAAGGTAATCCAGACCGAAACTTTGCTCTTTGCGTTCTTCAGTGTATTCGCTTGCGCCACTGGCGATTACGTCGATGGATGCACTGGTGACATAGTCGGCGTAGTAGTTGCCCCAAACACTGACTTTTTCTTTAAATTGTTTGCGAACCAAAACTGACGGTCCATTAATTGTCACACCGCCGCCATCAAAACTGTGATAAAGAACATCTGTTCTGTCTTCTGGCAACACTGCAGCGTTTGCAACTGCGCTGATGAGACAAAAAACTAAGACAAAAAATCTGGATCTAGTTACAACCACATCCACCACCTGCACTTCCTTCGGCTCCACGTGAAGATTCCCGCGCTTCATAAACGTGATTTATATAGCGCGTAGAAGTACCATGCCCTTCGAAGGCCATTATGGGATCAGCAAGATTTTCCCTTTCGTAGGGTTTAACCCAGGGTTGTATTGAACAGGCCCCACATAGCAGAGCGCTGCACACTAAAATCAAACAGCGTTTTATCGACATTGTCTCAATAACTCTTTCACTTTTGATTGATAGGTTTTCTCATCGCCGGGCTTGTAGCCTTTATGCAAATAATTCATGTTGCCATCACAATCAATAATCACCGAGCTCGGCATTGCACTGACTTTATACTGTTCGCTCACTTTACTGGTTGTGTCATAAAGAATTGGAAAAGAAACCGGAATTTCTTTCAACAAATGATCAGCTTCTTTGGGATCTGCTTCAACATTTACACCAAGCAAGACAAACCCGGCCGGGTTGTAGCGTTGATAAAGTTTATCTAGCAAGGGCATTTCCTGACGGCAGGGCCCACACCATGAAGCCCAAAAATTTAACATCACAACTTGTCCACGCAGATCTTTCAAGCGAATGTTTTTGCCTTGATTGGATTTCAGAGTAAAGTCTTTTGCAGGACCTTTTAGATCTTTTGCATAAGAATTTGCACTGAAAATTCCCAGCATAATTAGGGAGCTGATGAGGAGTACAGCGATCTTGTTGAGTCTAATACGTTTCATAACAATAAGGTCTCCTTAAAAGTAAATGGATAGGCCCATATGGGCTTCCAGGTTTTGCACGGTTTTGTCAGCCCCCAAAATATTGTGAGTAAAAACGTGATTGCGCACGTCAAACCGAATCGCTGACCAATCTGTTAAAAATAATTTGAAACCACCGCCATAATTGGTGGTGAAATATTCATTGCCCGCGAACAAGGTATTGCCTGCGCCACCAATCACGTAGTAAGCCGTGTTAAACGCGAACTTTTTACCAATGTACACTTCCCCTTGTAAAACATTGATACCCAGGGAAATATTGTAATAGTAGTAGTCTCTTTCATCTTCCGTTAGCAAGTCGGTGCCGCCGCTCAATAATTCAAAGCTTGTGCGTCCGGCTTTGGTTGAGCCGCCAGCCAGTTCCAAAAAGAAATCTTCGGTGATTAAATAACCAAAACGTACACCAAACATATCGTTAGAGCCGAAATCTTCAATATTCATGTTGCCGGCAAACATACCGAATTCCCAATCTTCAGTATCAATGCGATCTTCGACAATTTCGCGACGCTCCAGATCAGGCTTTATCACGCCATCCAAAATCGTTTCTTCTTCGGATGCGTCCTCTTCATCGTCTTGCGCGTAAGCGGGAGTAATCGCGCAAAAGAGCAAGCCTGTTATTAGAAAAATACGCTGAAGCCAGCTTTCCATTCTTCAACCTCTTCGTTGTTTTCTCTTGTGGTGAGAATTTTATGATCGTTGTATTCCAGACGCAGCAAAAAGCTTCTGGATACGTAAACGGTAATGCCTGCTCCGACTGTAAGAACAGGGTCTTCTCGATCTTCTACCTGAACCAAATCAGAGCTTGGCGAAATTTGTATCATGCCCGCACCCAAAGTAAAAAATGGTGAGACATACCATTCCGGGAAAGCGGTGTGTAAAACGTTGATCGAAAACATTTTGCTGTTCGAAAAAGAACCAAATGCTTGAGTCAGTTTTAATTCGGTCGAGACATTGGGCGTTAAGTGGTAACCCGCATAAGTTGTGAGCCCCTGTGCACCTTCAAAATCCCCACCTAAAACACCCAGCTCCCATTTGCGGTTGTAATATTCTTCTCTTCCAGTTTCTGCAAAGACAATGTCCGGACCATCGGGAGCAAGATGCGCATGTAATTCAAGCCGACTGATCCAACCTGTAATACCTTTACTTGTGCGCGCTTTGTACCAATCCGTACGTTTCTTTAACAAAGTGATGGTTTCACCTTTCTCTGCTACGTGATGAATTGGATGGCCGCGCCCTGGTCCAGTGTGCATTTCTACATAAGGCGCAGTGATCACGACGTCTATTATTTCGTCTTTAAAAAATTCAAAGGCTATAGCTTGTTGCGTAATGAAACTGAACACGAAACAAGCGAC
Source organism: Cellvibrionaceae bacterium (assembly GCA_050299435.1). Lineage (GTDB taxonomy): Bacteria > Pseudomonadota > Gammaproteobacteria > Pseudomonadales > Cellvibrionaceae > 1162T-S-0a-05. The sequence continues at coordinate 7,799 of JBNKVX010000095.1, forward strand.
GCAAGTCACCCATGCCCTGGCGATAACCGTTTTAGTCATAAACATTTGTTGTTGTCGTTACTTCCCAGGGCTTAAGTTTAACGTGTTAAGCATTCTCTCTGCACTTAGTTAGCGGGTGCTTCGAATGGATTATTGTAATATTGACCACCAATATCCAGCCATTCTGCTAACAATTTCAATTCTGCACCATTTAAAAATGTACTGTGATCGACTGTTCCGCCACCTTGCTCAAACACATTGAAGAAGGCTTGGCTCGCAATTGCGCCATTTGGATTGAGTAAACCGTTAAATTGTCGGCCGCTCGCCACCATAAATGGAATTGTGTTATCCATCGCGTCTAATACCAATTCAAATTCAGGGACGATATAAGGAACGGGGTTGCCATTACCGTCAAGAACCACATTTGGATCATCAATCGGCCCTGGTATAACAGTAGGACAATTTACACCACAGGGGAGTGAACCGGTTCCAGTTTGTGGAGCCCCGAATTCAATCCAGCTAAATACCATTTGAATTTCTGCAGCAGTTAATGGGCCGCCAGTAAGCGGCATTTGCGGTGCGACTGTTCCATTAATACGTTGCAACAAGAGGCTGTTGGCGGGATCAAAAGGCACAACCAACACATTATTCGGATCGGTGAGTTCGGCATAGGCAAAGGCAGGATCAAGATTTAGACCACCAGAGCCGTCGTTTGCCGTCGCACCGGTATGACAGTTTCGACAACTTTGCGCAGCCACATTGGGGTTCACAAAAATTTGATTCTGAATGTCAGCAAAAGTCACTGTCCCGTTAACCGTTCCATTGCTGGCGACTTCGTATTGCGGCACCCCATTGATAACAAGCTGTATATCCTGAATCACAATATTCTCGTCAACATTTGTTAACGCGCCATTCACATCCAGTGCTTCAATTTGCGGTACACCATTCACAACCAATTGAACTTGCTCATTTTGCAAAATGCCATTCTGATTCAGTTCTTGCGCATCGTCTGCAAAAAACAGTTCAGCGTAGGAAGTGAGGTAATCAATTTGCACATCTGACATTGTGGAGCTTAAGTCGAGTTGTGTGTTCCCCGCTGGCACCATGGCTGTACCCATAGCATCGACAGAAGCGTGACAGCTTGTACAGGTGTTGTCGGCCAAAACATTCATGGGATCCATAGGGTCCACAACAATTCTGGGTGCATCCCACAGGGGTTGAATGTGATCAACATAGTTGACTACCACTCGGCAGAGTTCGTTCCAATCGCTTAAGCAAGCTGTGCCAGCCATGGGAGGTGCGCCGGACGCCAGATCTGAATAGTCGTAATCAAAACTGGTATCTTTGGCGCGCACGCTAGGATCGGTCCAGTCATCATCAAAAACAATATTGACTGAAGGCGTGCGCGGACCGTTCACGCGAGCCCAATATTGTGCCATGGTTTCTCCCATTTCAGGAGCGGGTTGCGGCGTCCCAAATTCATCCACAGCAACCGTGTTGGGGAAATTACTGGCTGAAAGTGCACCCACATTGCTGGAGGCAGGTTCGGCGTCGAAGCGTCCGTGTGGCAAAGTGCTCGCCTGGTCGTGACAGCCATTACAGTGGCGGACTTCCCCGGGGCGAACAGTGAGCCAGTTTTGGTGACGTGGGTAGATACGTTTGCCGTTTTCGTCCAGCAAGGAAATGGCGAAGGCCACATCGCCTGGAACTTTAAACATCGCTGAGCCGTCGGGTTCTACCGGCACATACCCCAGAATATCTTTCATTTGCTGTCCAGCGCGACCAAAGGCGCTGTTATCAAAGTCGTAAACATCATCGCTGGGCATGGAGACCGCTTTAGTTAGACGAATAAAGCGTACAGGTCGCTGGGCGGCGGTGGTCTGTGCTGGATCTGCTAAAGCAGTGTAGCCGCCGGGTGCCATATCTGTCCCGTCTAGATCGTACACGTTACGAATGTGCAACACGCCCAGGTTTTCATTAAATAGTTCTTCACTGTCCAGCACATCGGGATCGCCTACGTCGGCAGCCAATGGCTCGATGTGAACAGGCATGGTTTTGGGCTCCATCACAATCGCGTCAGTAAACATCATGCCGTCTTGTGCAAGCACCACGGGCGATTGAGTTGCAATCGTCGTATCGTAAATCCAAATCCCGTATGAGGTATCGGCTTCAGGAATTTGTGGCTGCAGGATGGTGTTAGCAGTACAGGGATAATTATTCAGCTCACTACGAAGTGCCATAACCGGGGTCGTGGTCACTAGCCCCTGTTCATTCACATATTCGCCGAGGTCGTTAATCAGCGCATAGGGTTGATCAGGGTCGAGTGGGTCTTCCATCCCTGTTGATTCAACATAAATTCCCAAGGCATAACCCAATACTCGACAGGTACTCCAGCTGACAAGAAAGCGGTCTGTACCGTCAAACATTGGGTAGGCTGTACTGAAATACCCATGAGATGAAACTGAGCCATCGCTGGTCACGGGCAGTACGGATGCGGAAGCTTGGGCTGGGCCAGTGGCGCCGGGGTTTGAATCAATGGGTTGGGTATTGTCGATAAAGTTAAGCGTATCAATCATCACCATATCGCCGCCGAGCTTATCCGAAACGCGTGGACGCAGATTGATCATGATGCGCCCGTCGGGCATTTCCTGGGGTTTAACAAAAGCGCCCTCAGTGTCGCCGGTGGCGGTGTTTTGGCTGTGATAACCGTATAGCAACTCAAGGTCGGAGCCATCGGGGTTAGCACGATAAAGGCTGAGGCGATCCCGGTTTGCGACATTGTCGTAGCGTAAAAATACAATCTTCCCATCATTCAATACGGTGGGATAAAGGTCGTGACTCTGGTTATAGGTAATTTGTTGAATATCTAGCCCATCTTCATCCATCACATGCAGTACAAAAGACTCATCTTCATTACTGCCTTCAACGAGGGCGCCAAATTGCGGCTTATTTTCGTCAAGCAAAATGGCCTTGGAGCGTCTTTGTCGCGTTGAGGAGAATATTATTCGGCCATCGGGCAAGTAGGCTGGGGAAATATCCTGACCTTCTTCAGCGGTGAGGTCAGAGTTAATGATTCTTCTTAGAACATTGGTTTCACGATCGTATTCCCAAATATTCCAGGTGGGTTGTTCATCATCTCCCACATCGGGATCTTCTGGCGCGCGCATGGCAAATATCAGCTTCATTCCGTCAGAAGAAGCGCTGATGTCTTTGACGTCGTACAAAGGAACAAAGTCGGGATCGAAGTTGGGGTCGTTTGGATCCATCTCCCAAGCTTGTGTAGTAATGTCAAATTCCGCAGCCGGAACCGAAGCGCGATCTTTGTAAAGCAATCTGGCGCCGGGATTGAAGGCATCTGGATCCAAAACATCGTGTGGGACAAATACGCCATCTTCATCAAA
>JBNKVX010000096.1:0-11032 GCA_050299435.1 Cellvibrionaceae bacterium
GCCGATTTACCAGCGGCAACACGCTCTGCTGGCATTTCAATACCGTGATCAACGGAATTGCGAACCAAGTGCACGAGTGGATCGCCAATTTTTTCCATCACTGTTTTATCTAATTCTGTTTGTTCACCCAACATTTCCAGATGCACTTTCTTTTCGAGTTTTTGTCCTAGGTCGCGCACCATTCGGGGAAACCGACTAAAAGTGAAACTGATTGGCAACATGCGAATTCGCATGACACTTTCTTGAAGTTCACGCGTGTTTTGCTCTAGCTGACTCAGGCCTTCAATGAGTTTTGGCAATTGACTGACTTCGAAATCAGTTCCAAGCTGACCGAGCATTGACTGGGTTATCACCAACTCCCCAACCATGTTTATCAAATTATCTACTTTATCGATTCCTACCCTAATTGAACCGCTTTCATTCGTAGATTTGGATGAACTGGGCGCGCTTTTAACTTTAGTCGGTGCAGCATTACCGCTTTCTGGTTTTCCTACTGCTTTTTCTGCTTGCTTGTCAGACTGAACTGCACTTTTTCCTTTTTGCTCATCCCGCTTGCTCTTATCTTCAATATCTAATCTGGATTCGTCCGCCACCCACTCGAAAATCTCGTAGATATCTTCGCGACTGATGTTCTCGCCTTTGAGCTCCAATTCCCAGGACAAGTACACTTTTTCAGGTGTGAGTTCAGAAAACTTTGGTAATACATCACTTATGCAACTTACTTGTAGATCTCCCATTTCCGCCAAGGCACAAAATAATCTTGACGGTTCGTTTCCTGTCTGCAGTGTATTCTCACCCGGACTAAAGTAGATGCGCCATTGGGTGGATTCGGAAACAAGGTTTTCTTCTTCGAAAACGATCTTCGATTCATCTTCCACCCATTCAAAGCTTGAAAGAATATCCTGCTTGGATTCACTGCTGTGTATATCAATATCCCAACTTAAATAACATTTCTCTGGATGAAGTTCGGAGAACCCTGGAAGATCTTGATGGCAAAACACGTTCTCGACACGGCCGTAATCCTCTAGCTCTTTTAATATACGTATTGCGTCGTTACCCGTCAGCAACATATCGCGTCCAGGAATAAAGCGAATACGGCACAAGCGCCCATCGGTTTTGGCGTCTTCTTTCTCAGTCTCAGCATGACCAGCTTTAGCGCTGACTCCGGTTACCTGCAACATAGCTGCAAACTGCGCTTTAAGCTCTTCCGAGCTTGTGGTAAAACCATCTTCACCAGCTTGCAACAGACCGATCATCTCGCGAATACAATCCACGGATTGTAAAAATAAATTTATCTCGTCATTGTTAATGCTTCTTCGACCGTCTCGTACCTGATCGAGAATCGTTTCCATATCGTGGGTAAAATCCGAAACCGATTTAAACCCAAAGGTCGCACTGCCACCTTTAATGGAGTGCGCCGCTCTAAATATTGTATTAATCACTTCAGAATCAACAGCTTCAGGGTCCAACTCCATCAGAGCAGATTCCATCACATCTAAACCTTCGATACTTTCTTCGAAGAAGACCTGATGAAATTGAGAGAGATCAATAGACATAGAAACGTTATAGAACCTTTCCTACGGTAGCTAATAATTGATCTGGATTAAAAGGTTTGACAATCCAACCTGTTGCACCAGCAGCCTTTCCTTCGCCCTTTTTCTCAGCACCTGATTCTGTAGTTAACATCAAAATGGGTGTAAATTTGAAATTGGATAATTGACGCAGTTCTTTTATGAGAGAAATTCCGTCCATATTCGGCATATTGATATCAGAAATTACCAAATCAAAATCAGAACTACTTTTCGCAAGGTTCAACGCCTCTACACCGTCAGAAGCTTCGGTCACATCGTGTCCCGCGCCTTTGAGCGTAAAACTCACCATTTGTCGCATAGATGCTGAATCATCAACAGCTAAAATTTTTGCCATGGTTTATCTCCAAAAAAACACTAAACAATTTTAATCAGGAAGCCAGACCCAGTGCTGTATCCAAACCTAAAACTCTCGCTGCTTCGCACAGATTGTCAGAAGGTTTGCTCCAATTAAGATCGATGTGCCCTTCTTTAGTGGCGTTCACAAAAGCTAACAGTAATTGCAAACCAGCAGTGTCAGCTCGTTGAACCTTATTCGCTTTCAAAACAACTTTGTCGCAATCTTTCTTGCCCAACAGTACTTCCATCTCTTCGTGTAACTGTTGCACTTTTGAGATGGTCAAATTCTCTGGCAAATTGAAATCAACTTTTGATGCCATTGCTACCTCCACTGTACTAGCTCGGCTTAATTACCCACGCACGGTATTATTACGGCCACCCTGCTTCACTACTAAGTCTAGCCAGTGTCAGCAAACTTGCTAACAAGAATTAGAGAGAATACTCAGAATGTGGGAATTAACGACGACGTGAGACTTGTGCTGACCACTCATCAAGAAGCTTTTGATCCTGCCTATCGAGTTCTGCGCCTTCCTGCTTTTGTAAACGACCGATAAGGTCTTTCAATGACTTGAGTTTTAAATGACATTCTCGCCAGACATCCATTTTTTTATTTAATCCCTGTTGTACTAAGACGATCTGTTTTTCCTGCTTTTTTTGCATAAGGCTTAATTCGGTAAGAAAAGACCTTTGATGCTCCAGGTCACTCGCGCGAATACCGGATTTTTTCTCTTGAAAATGTGAGGCGTATTCCTGGTAATATACTTTGAGTTCACTTAAACGTATTTTCTCGTTGGCCAATTTTTTTTGAAAGCTTTCAACAACTTCAGTCGCTTTTCGTTCCTCCCGTTCTGCCAAATCTAAAACAACTTTAAGACGTTGAGATTTTTTTTTGCTCATTTCACTTCTGCAGGTGCCAGAACTGCTTCAAGCATTTGCAAACTCGCTGTGAAGTTCGCTGCTTCATTCATGCCTTGTGTTATGAAATGATTGAGGTGCGGGAAGCGTTCGATTGCTAAATCTATTTCGTTGTCACTGCCCGGCTGGTAGGCACCAATTGAAATCAGATCTCGGTTTGTACGATAACGTGCCAAAAGTCGCTTAAAGAGTAAAGCGCGTTTCAATTGAGATTCAGGAACAATATTAGGCATGACTCGACTTATAGAAGCTTCAATGTCAACGGCTGGATAAATTCCTTCTTCAGCCAGCTGCCTTGACAAGACAATGTGCCCATCCAGAATTGCACGCGCCGCGTCGGCAATCGGATCCTGAAGATCATCACCTTCTGTTAACACCGTATAAAACGCTGTGATGGATCCACCGCCTTTTTTACCGTTTCCTGCGCGCTCTACCAATTCAGGAATCTTGGTAAACACGGAGGGGGGATAACCTTTTGTGGCTGGAGGTTCACCAACAGCTAAAGCAATTTCTCTTTGAGCTTGAGCAAAGCGGGTAAGGGAATCCATCAGCAATAACACGTTTTTCCCCTCATCGCGAAAATATTCGGCGATACGTGTCGACAGTTGCGCGGCTCGCATTCTCATTAAAGGGGCATCGTCTGCTGGCGACGCCACAACAACTGCTTGTTTTAAACCCGCTTCTCCCAATATTTGTTCGACGAATTCTTTAACTTCTCGACCGCGTTCACCTACAAGTCCTACTACGACAATATCTGCCTCCGTAAATTTGGTCATCATACCGAGCAACACGCTTTTTCCGACACCGCTTCCCGCGAACAGGCCAAGACGTTGCCCTTTACCAATAGTCAATAGTGAATTAATAGCACGGATACCAACGTCAAGCGGCTCAGTAATGGGTTCCCGGTTTAATGGATTGATAACGCTGGGTTCTTCCTCAATACTGCTTTCTGTTTTAGGCATGCCCAAACCATCAAGTGCTTGGCCAATGCCGTTTAGAATACGGCCACGTAAATGTTCTCCAATATGTATACGATGATGGTCTTCAATGGGGATGACTGGAGAACCTGGTTGTAAACCCGATATTTTTTGTACTGGCATCAGATAGGTTAAAGCGTCCTGAAAGCCAACCACTTCAGTTTCGATGGATTTGCCCTGCTGCGGTAAAAGAACTCTGCAATGACGCCCAATTGACACATTGAGACCCACTGCTTCCATGGTTAGGCCGACCATGCGTGTTAAGCGCCCACATGCTATTGGAGATTGATCCAGACAATCTTGATTTTTGAGTCGACCCAAACGATCAAGCAAGGGATCTCTTATTCTAGATTCCTTTATCATCAACTAAATCTCGTGCATTGCGTGCCGGATCCAGATCGGCCTGTTCAAGTAAATCTTTCCAGCGCTTCTCGATGCTATAGTCAACCAGGCTTTCTCGCGTTTCGATTCTGCATCCACCAGGCGTGAGTGAATCATCTTCCTGCAAAGGCCACTGCTGTTTTTTTTCACTTAAGTATTTTTCCAGAAGTGCTACGTCATTTGGGTGTAAAAATATGCTGATATTTTTACTTCCCGCTGGCAGTGCTTGCATTGCTTTTGAAACGACCGCATGAAGATCTTCAGGGTGCGTCGTGATTTCTTTTTGAATTAACTTACTTGCCAGATATTGAATAATGTCAATTACACTGGTTTCAAGGGCTGCATCCTGTATTTGGGTGGGATGGCTTAAGCGATCTGCAAGTTCGCTCAGTCTTGCCAATTCTTTATCAAAGGATTCTTTGCTCTCTTGCCAAGCTCTCGCTTCTCCTTCAGCCCTACCTTTCTTCTCACCTTGAACTTCTCCCTTTGAAAAGCCTTCTTCATAACCCGCCTTGAATCCTTCTTCTTCTGCCTCTTTGGTGATTTTGTTAATATCGTCTGCAGTAAGATATTTGGGTCGTGATGCCGCTGAGACATTTTCAATCGCTTCACGCGAACGATTTTCCTGTTCTTTTTTTGCCGAAAGAAATTTTTTTCCTTTTCGATCAAGAGAGGGCAATGACCATGCGCTGGCTCCGCCCACACTTTCTACGTCTTCGTCCGGAATTATCCCTTTACGCTCAACCATATTTACATCATCTCTTCCGCACCGCTGCCACCAAGCGTAATTTCACCTGCATCAGCCATACGTCGAGCGATTGTAAGGATTTCTTTCTGTGCGGCCTGCACTTCAGATACTCTAACAGGACCTTTTGCTTCAAGATCATCTTTAAGCAATTCAGCTGCGCGCGAGGACATATTTTTAAAGATTTTTTCCTGAAGAAGTTCGTCGGAACCTTTGAGTGCCAATATAAGTACATCAGAGGACACCTCGCGTAACAAGGCTTGAATACCTCGATCATCCACATCGCGAAGATTTTCAAACACAAACATCAAATCCTGAATTTGAACACCCATATCTTCATCAATTTCTTTAATCGCATCGAGCAATTCACTTCCCACCATGCCATCCAGGAAGTTGACAATTTCAGCCGCTGTTTTATAGCCGCCCATTTCTTTTGTTTGCGAGCCTGCATTCCCCGAAAATTGTTTTTCCAATATGTCGTTAAGTTCCTGTAATGCGCTGGGCTGTACCGTATCCAAAGACGCGAGACGCATCATCACATCCAGCCGGACTTTGTCGGGAAATAGCGATAACACTTCGGCACTCTGGTCGGCATCCAGGTAAGCCAACACGATAGCTTGAATTTGCGGGTGTTCATTACGAATGATATCGGCAACAGATCTGGCTTCCATCCACTTAAGCGTATCCAGGCCCGTGGTATTTCCACCTAACAATATTCTGTCGATTAAACCATTGGCTTTGTCTTCACCTAAAGCCGTCACTAGCATGCTTCGAATGTAACCGTCTGCTCCCATACCCAAACCGGTTTGGGTACGCACTTCATTCATAAAATTATTCAGCACAAATTCCACTTCGTACTGTTGAATGTTTGAAAGCTGGGCCATTGCTGTACCAATACGTTGTACTTCTTTTGGCCCCATATGCTTTAATACTTCCGCCGCGGCAATTTCGCCGAGCGTCAGTAGTAGAATCGCAGACTGGTCCAGCTTGCTGAGATTGATTTGAGCCTGATTATTGACTTCCTTGCCTGCCATAAATTATTTCTTTCTCATTCTTCATTTATCCAGCGCTTGATAACCTGGGCCACTCGCCCACCGTCTTCAGCCACTAAGCCTTTTACTGCATTGAGTTGTTGTTCGTAACTTTCTTCCGGACTGGGTAATGCCAATGCATCGCCACCCGTCAAGGTCACCGTTTCATCGGAAAGTGAATCGAAGGAATCGATGCCTGCCGCTTGAAGTGCAGCTAATTCCCTGGCTTCCTCGTCTGCACGGGTTTTTAAACCCGAACCTGCAAGACTTTTTAAAACTGGCCGCACCAATCCGACTAAAATAATTGCAATAAAAAATACCGCCGCTAATTGTTTGGCCAATTTCAGGAACCACTCCTGTTCCCAAATTGGTGGCTCAGGTTGCGGTGGTAATTCCGGAACTGGAATAAATGGTTCGTTCAGAACGTTGACACTGTCACCACGCACCGCGGAAAAACCCACGGCATCTCGAACCAGAGAAGACAAGCGACCCAATTCTTCATCCGTCCATTTATCTCTCTGCAATTCTCCGGAAGCCGCATCAATATCTTTTTTATCATCAATCACCACTGCTACGGTTAAACGGCGCAAGCGGCCTTTTTCCCGTTTGGTATAACTCACTGTTCGATCAAGCTCATAATTGCGGGTGGCCTGCGAGCGGGAATTACTCGGGATTTGCTCTGTACTTTCTGCACCCACCGCATTTGCCACTTCGGGAGCCTGCCCCGTTTGCGGCGGCTGATTACTTAGTGCACCAGGAATACCGCCAGCTGCAGCACCGCCAACTTGTTGCTCGTCCACTGTTTGCTCAGATCTTACCGCGGGTAAATCGGGGTTAAAGGTTTCTTCTGCTTGTTCAATTTCAGTGAAATCAATGTCGGCACTGACTTCTGTTTTAAAATTTCCGTCGCCCAAAATTGGTGTAAGTAAACGTCGGATTCGCAGAACTATGTCATCTTCCACTTTTCTGGTGTAATCGAGATGTTGCGCCGCCACCACTAATTTTTCATCCTCCGCTCCGACTGAAAGCAGATTGCCTTTTTGATCTACAACGGTGACATTTTCAATATCCAGTTCCGGAATGCTCGAAGCCACAAGGTTAGCAATGCCGCGAACTTGCTTTGGATTGATTGGACGACCTGGAAATAAATCCAGAAAAACTGACGCACTGGGTTCACGCCCATCGCGTACAAACACGGTTCTTTTTGGAATAGCAAGATGCACTCTCGCTGAGCGAACTGAATTGATGCTGGTAATCGTTCTGGCGAGTTCGCCTTCAAGACCTCGACGATAACGGGTGGCTTCCATAAATTGACTGGTTCCCAGGGGTTGTTCCTGATCCAGTAATTCAAAGCCTATATTTGTATCTCCCTGAATACCATTTTCAGATAATACAAGACGCGCTTTATGCACTTTATCCACCGGCACGAGTAAGGCACCAGTGGAACCATCAATCTTGTAGGAAATGTCATTGAAATCGAGTATCTGACCAACTTCAGAAGAATCCAATCTATCGAGGCTGCCATACAGCGGTTTGTAGTCTTCGCCCTGGCTCCACAACACCACCGCAAAACCCAAGGCGACACTTGCAGCCAAGCCCACCATCAGGCCGGCCTGACGCAACAAATTGAGATTATTAAACCCTTCTACTAAATCGCTCGTGCCTCTATCCGCACTCATTTCCGCCGCTGCCATTACTGACTTCCTTTATTAAATTGGCATATTCATGACATCTCGGTAGGCCTCTACCAATTTGTTTCTGACCTGAACCATCGCGTCGAAAGCCACACCCGCTTTTTGCGACGCAATCATGACATCCGTAATATCCACATTGGGGTCACCTTGTATGTACGCTTTGGAAATTGCCCCTGAAGCTTGCTGAACTTCATTGACCTTGTTTACCGCTTGACTCATCAAATCGGAAAATTTTGGCCCATTGGTTTCGCCCACTTTATTCAAGCCTCGGCCTTCACTGGCCAGGAATTCTGGCTTAGAAAAGGCCTGAGTCTGCGACTTCAAACTGCGCATTTCCAGGAGCAAGCGATTAATGTCAACGCGATCTGTCATAGGATGTGCCGTCAATTTTTTGGATTTACTGTGTGTATCAAGAGAAAGTGCACAATCCAGGCCAAATGTTGCCGGTGGCAGGGTTTTTCCTACTAGAGAGAAAGTTGTTTTTTAAAGGGGAAAATTTAGAGTGAATAAAACCGAGATACTGCTGTATCTGTTAGGTATCCGAATATAAGACTATGAAGCAAATAAGCTTTGTCAGAATATTGTGTTGAAAATATACCGCAAGAACTTATTTACTTCATCGCTGATGACTTAAGTTGTTAACAATCGAAATCAAATTCCTGCATTTCTCTTCGCAGGCGCATTTCTTCGATTTTGTCTTCCAAACGACGGCGAGCATCAATATCCACCGATCGAACCAGGTGGCCCACTTCTGCGTTATCGGACTCTCCATCAAAGTCCAAGTTACTATCCAAAACCCCAACGCCCATCACAGAATCTCCTCTAGTAATAAACGAACTCAAAAAGGAATTAGAGTGGGTGAACTGTCACCCGGCAGAGCCTAGACTCTTCGCGGGATATTACAAAAGAATTAAGAAATCGTGAAAATTTATTTGCAAATTTTTTTTTATATAAAAGTCGGATTCTAGATTGAAAAGTTATTTATCAAATTCGAAGTGATAGCCTTGATCGCGTAAGCGGGCAAATTTATAGCGCAAGGTTCTGGGACTGATACCCAGGGCTTCAGCTGTACGTTTTTTACTGCCGCCGTTCTCTCGCAGGGTTTTGACAATAATCTCAAATTCACGGTCACGTAATCCCCTACCTAAGGCTGCCGCAACATCCCCATCTTCTTCCGATTCGCAGCGTTCTTCAGGCTCCGATGTTGGCGTAACAGGGCGTTCGGATTGCAGATGCAGTGAAGGTTTCTCGCTGTAACTCTCTTCAGCTTCCAAGCCCAGGTCTTCTGTTTGGATTTCCTTACCCATTTGCAAGATCAACGCGCGTTGAACAACGTTGTCCAGTTCGCGTACATTTCCAGGCCAGGGATAATGCAGCAGTTTTTGCCTGGCTTCTTCAGAAAAACAAACAGAGCGGCGATGCTGTTTACCGGCGTGTCGCACCAACAAGTTTTCCGCCAAAGGTAAAATATCTTCTTTCCGGTCCCTTAGGGGTGCCCAACGCAAGGGTAGAACGCTGAGACGGAAATATAGGTCTTCGCGAAATTTTCCCGTTGCCACTTGCGAACGCATATCGCGGTTGGATGTTGCAATAACGCGAACATCTAGCTGGATACTCTTCCGTCCGCCTAAACGTTCAACTTCTTTTTCCTGCAAAACTCTCAACAATTTCGCCTGCAAGCCCAGATCCATTTCTGATATTTCGTCGAGCAACAAGGTCCCACCATTTGCCTGCTCAAACTTTCCAGGCGCTGAATTGTAGGCCCCAGTGTAGGCCCCTTTTTCATGCCCAAATAACATGGCCTCTAACATGTTTTCAGGAATTGCAGCGCAGTTAATGGCAATAAATGGCTTACCTGCCCGTGGAGATTTCTCATGAATGTATCGGGCTAGCACTTCTTTCCCCGTACCGGACTCACCAACCAGCAGGACTGTTGATTCTGATTGTGCTACCCGTTGAGCCAATTGCAGCAACTGTTGGCTTGAGTTGGCCACGGCAATAGGGGCATCAGAACTCTGTCCACTGTGCCCTAAATATTTTTCCACTGTCGAAAGCAATAAATCCGACTCAAAAGGCTTAACCAAATAGTCCGTCGCACCGTCTTTCATCGCATCGACCGATTCGCTGATTGTCGCAAAGGCCGTAATCAAAATTACCGGGAGGTGTGGGTACTCCTGTTTAACCTTGCACAAAAGATCACGCCCACTCATTGCCCCCATGTTTACGTCAGACACGATGAGTTCAATGTCACTGTGGTCTTTCAACTTTTCAAGGGCAATTTCAGCCGCCGGGGCGTCTACAACGAGATAACCGGATAATTCCAGGGTGTCAACTAAGGCTGAACGAAGGTCAGCATCATCTTCGACAACCAGAATTTTATTACGTGCTTCACTTTTGGTTTTTAACAAGGCTTCGCCCATTGCACTACTCCAATTTTAAACAGGCTTGATATCCTGGTGTACCGTCTACAGCTTATATTTCGGCTCTAGCGGTAAAATTAAAATGGCATCCGTGCCTGTCCCTGCTTCCGACTCCAGTCGGAACTGTCCTCCGTGAGCTTTGACAACGGTCGAAACCACAGCCAATCCCAAGCCCGTTCCTTGTGGCTTTGTCGTAACAAATAATTCTTTCACTTTTGATAAAAGTTCAGCGTCCATCCCTGGACCTTTATCCTTAATAGTGAGCTGAACATTTTTCTCATTCGTTTCCGTAACCAATGAGAATTCAACACGCAAATCCGACGAACTTCCACATGCTTCCAATGCATTATTCACAAGGTTCATCATTGCGCTAACCAAAGCTTCGCGATTACAGCGAATCTGAAGTTCTGCACATTCATTGAGCCAGTGACATCGAGACTTGTGTGTTAAAAGAGGTGCATCCATTGCCTCTCGGAGACCGAGTTCCAAATCCGCCAAACTAATGACGTCGTTTAATGGGAGTTCACAGCGAACAAACAGCATCATGTCCCTGACTTGTTTCTCCATGTGCTGCAAACGACCCAATATTTTTTTTGAAAATAACTTACTCTGTTCCTGACTGAGGTCACCCTTCCCTAAATGCCCCGCGTAAAGTAAAGCCGCCGATAGCGGTGTTCTGATCTGATGAGCCAAGGCAGAAACCATTTCACCCATCGCACTTAATTTTTGTTGCTGATACAAACTTTGTTGCAATTGACGGGTTTCTGTTTGATCGGTTAGCAAGATTATCTGGCCTTTATTGTCCAGAGATTCCGTCGCAATACTGACGCGACGACCCGCAAGGGTAGAGACCTCAAATCCGTCATCATTTCTTGGCTTGAAGCAGCGTGAAATCACATCGCGCCACAACTCTCCGTCTAATTCATTATTTAATAATTTTT
>JBNKVX010000097.1:0-10930 GCA_050299435.1 Cellvibrionaceae bacterium
TACATTGTAAACCACAATCACATCATTAAAGGTTGTGCCGTATACAACCGACACGTTACTGGCTTCTATTGTTGCCTTTTTGCCATTACAGGTGGCCGCATAAATATTAAGACTTGCAATACTTGTAAAAACAAATAGTGCAACGGCGGTTTTTGTTTTATTAACTATTTTATTCATAAAATTTCCTTTTGATTAAAATGCTAAATTAAAAAATGGCTTAAATCTCAATTAACCGCATTGGGTTAAACCGGAAAGGACACAAATAAATTTTCTGACAGCACCCTTTGAAAAACGGGTAACTGTCAGATTACGTTTGAACCACTACAAGTTAATTGTCCACATAATGATCATCATCGCAGCCAAGATCCCAATTAATTAGGTCCGTTCCACACTTATCGTCACCGGCTCCTCCATTTATCACCGCTTGGGGATCCCTGTTGTGATAATTGCGATATACCAAGATGTCATCACCATCTTCGCCCCAAATTTCGTCTACATCTCCATTTTGCTCATCCCCATCATAAATTTCATCGTTGCCGGATCCCCCATACAAAATGTCGCTGCCATCCCATCCATCAATCCTGTCGTTGCCAGAACCGCCGTCAATATAATCATCACCTTTTCTGCCATGGAGATAATCATCACCACTCCCGCCGTCAATGCTATCAAGATCATCGCCACCAGAGATGTAATCGCTTCCCGAACCGCCTTTGAGGTAGTTATAGCCGCCTTCACCCCAAATTACATCATCACCGCTTCCTCCATGTACATAGTCATTACCATCATTAGTATAAATTTCGTCGTCACCTTTCTCGCCGTAAAGTTCATCATCACCGCTGCCTCCAATCAAAGTGTCTGCTCCGGCACCGCCATAAATAATATCATTGCCGGCTTGCCCGTCGATTATATTGCGCGCTCTCGACCCATGAATCCAGTCATCCCCTGGGCCTCCATAAATTTCCGTTCCAACGCTTTTTTTTCCGTCGGCGCAAATTGTATCGTTACCGCGACCAGAGTGGACCTGTTCTACATTGTAAACCACAATCACATCATTAAAGGTTGTGCCGTATACAACCGACACGTTACTGGCTTCTATTGTTGCCTCTTTGCCATTACAGGTGGCCGCAAAGGCATTCATGCCGACGAAACTGGTGAAAACGAGTAGTAAAACAGTAGTTTGTATTCTGACAATTGAGTTTTTCACAACATATCCTCTTGTTTAAGAAATAAAAATGAATTGGTTTATCAACCTCTTTGAATTACTGTTGATTAAACCGGGAAGGATTATTATTAAATTTACCTGGAAATTCACAAAGGCCTTTTATACCGGACTTCTTCATTTTTCAAAAGTAACGTTAACTTAAAAAAGTCTGAAAAAGTCTGAATCTTTCTGATTAAAAGCGTTGCACATATTGGACCGGCACTTTGAGAGTTTGCAACCGAAGGTGTTCAAAATTTTGTGTCACATTCAAACGATTAAATGTATTCCTTACCAAAGTGAGGCAAGGGAGCTGCTGAGGCGAGTTTAAGTGCTCGCTGAGCCACCTGACTTCCAGGGACTAGGAGGTTATCGCCAGAATCGTCGCCAATTTAGGTTATCACTCTTAACTTTAGCTTGACGCTGCCATTTTTTCTGATCGATAATGATATAGTGTATCATATCCTTGTTTCAGAAGAATTCACATTGTCTCTTCATAATTTTGAATAGGCGAAATAAACGAAATCCATTCGGAGAAAAAAATGAAGTACAAGCTGCTGGCCGCGATTTTCGCCGTCATTTCTTATTCAGCCTTTGCTCTCGACGGCAAAGTTCTGGATTACCGGGGAAATCCCATCCCGAACGTAAAGATAGAGGTTGTCGGCAAAGGGCAAGAAGCGACGACAGACAGCGAGGGCGTCTTTTCTGTCCAGACTGAAGGTGCGCACGAATTGCACATCAAGTCCGAAGGTTACAGCCACGAGGTTCTGCATCTTGACGAACTTGATCAGCAATCAATGGTTCAGATAACTCTGGTTCATACCGTAATCGAGCAGGTGGATGTGGTGGGATTGCCTATTCATGCATCGGTCATTGAATCCGCCCAACCAATTGCTGTTTTAAGCGGGGAAACTTTACGAAACCGTCAGGCAGCGACACTTGGCGATTCTCTCGCCAACGAGGTTGGTGTACACACAAATTTTCATGGCAATGTCGCCAGCACCCCGATTATTCGAGGTTTAAGTGGACCACGCGTATTAATCAGTCAAAACAGCCTGGATGTGTCCGATGTTTCTCGAGTCGGCCCCGATCATGCCGTTGCATCTGAAGTTTCAACCGCAGAACAAGTCGAAGTCTTGCGTGGACCGGCCACATTATTTTTCGGTAGTGGAGCCATTGGCGGTGTAGTGAATGTTGTCGATAAACGCGTTCCCACGGAAACAGAAACTCACGGAGAGTGGCAACTCGCTCACGAAACTGTCAACGAACAAAAAGCGGCGTCTTTCAATTTAAATACGGGCGCTAATGTATTTGCTTTTCATTTGGATGGCTTTTGGCGTGAATCAGAAAACTATGAAGTACCTGTTGCACCTGAGCTTGATCACGACGAAGAAGTTGATCTCGTTGTTGCCAATACTGCCGAGAAATCCAACGGTTTTACTCTTGGGAGTAGTTACCTCATTGACAGTGGCCATATCGGTTTTTCAATCGGTAAATTAAATCGTGAATACGGAATTCCCGGTCACTCACACGGTGGTGAAGAACACGAAGCCGATGAGGAAAGTGTTTATGCTGATCTTGAACAGGATCGCTACCAACTAATTAGTGAGCTGTTACTCGACAACACTCTGCTGAGTGCGATCAATACACGTTTGGGTTATACGGATTATCAGCACGCGGAAATCGAAGCAGGTGTAACAGGCACCTTGTTTGCGAACAAAACTTCAGAAATAAAACTGGATTTCTTGCAGCAACCGATTCGCGATTGGAAAGGCGGCCTGGTATTGCATTATAAAAACAGCGAAGTGGCTGCTGAAGGTGAAGAAGCCTTTACACCTCCATCCGAATCCGAAACTCTGGGCGCGGCCCTTGTCCAGGAAAAGCATTTTGGCGATGTATTAGTGCAACTGGGTGCTCGTGTTGAACGTGTAACTATCGCTGCTGAAAATGTGTTACTACCGGAACTAGAAGTTCACAGTCATGAAGAAGGTCTGGAAGAAGAGCACGAGCATGACGAAGTCAGTGTTACCCGGGTGTTTTCAAGTGATCAGGAATTTACACCCATCAGCATTTCACTCGGTGCAGTATGGGATTTTAAACCTGGTTACAACCTTGGGTTTTCGTTAGCGCATTCCCAACGCGCACCTTCTGCATCCGAGTTACTTTCATTTGGTCCACATGTCGGCACACGCAGTTATGAAATCGGTGCGCTGTTTGCGTTGCATGAAGAAGCCGGTGAAACACATTTTGAACTCAACGAAGCGCCCCTGGACCTGGAAACTTCAAACAATATCGATATTTCTTTTCGTAAACACGAAGGTGATCTCGGCATTATTCTGAATGCGTTCTATAACCAGGTAGACAACTACTACTACCAAATCGCAACCGGTTTATTTGCTGAAAGTGCACATGCACATGAACATGAAGAAGGCGAAGAAGAGGACTTTCACACTGATGAATTGCCTGTGTATCTATTTAACAGTGCCGATGCAGCTCTTTATGGTTTTGAAGCACAGGCAATTTGGCAAATAA
This sequence comes from Cellvibrionaceae bacterium, assembly GCA_050299435.1. Taxonomy (GTDB): domain Bacteria; phylum Pseudomonadota; class Gammaproteobacteria; order Pseudomonadales; family Cellvibrionaceae; genus 1162T-S-0a-05. The sequence goes on from JBNKVX010000097.1 coordinate 3,731, forward strand.
ATAATGAATTTAAAGCAACAATATTTTCAGACTATATCCACGCTGAACTTAAAGACAGTGGCAGCTCCTTACCGCGCACACCGCCGTTGCGTTACGGCACACGTCTGGATTACGCCTGGAACGCAGTATCGGCACAACTCAGTTGGACGCACTATAACGACCAGGACAATATCGCCACCTTGGAAACAGAAACTGAAGGCTATGACTGGGTCGATGCTACTGTTACCTGGCGACTACCTTTAGCTTCCTCTGCTCTTTCCTTGTTTTTAAAAGCAGAAAACCTCACAGATACCGAAGCCCGCGTTCACACCTCTTTCCTTAAAGATATTGCCCCACGACCAGGACGCAACTTCCGCCTTGGTATACGTGGCACTTTCTAAACAAAACTGCGGAAAACACTTGGAGTTTTAGTATGAACAAACAGGCAGTCAAGAAAATCCTTAATAAAGCTCACGATATGTGTACTCATTCAGGCAATCGTTTAACAGAAAAACGTAAACGCATACTGGAGCTGTTGGTCACCTCCAAAACGCCATTGTCTGCTTATGATGTCGCAAACGCCTACAATGAAACTGCGGAAGCGCCAATGCCCACCATGTCGGTGTATCGCATTCTGGAATTTCTGGAATCGGAGCAACTTGTTCACAAACTCACTTCAGCGAACAAATACGTTGCATGCTCGCACATAGCCTGTGATCACGGCCACCAAGTGCCGCAATTCTTAATTTGTGGAAAATGCCAAAGCGTTAAAGAAATTGCCATCACCAAGACCATAATCGACGAGCTTGATGTGCAAGTCAAAAAGGCGGGTTACAAACTCATGAACTCGCAACTCGAGTTAGACTGTCTTTGCAATAGTTGTGTGACTAAAGCTGCGTAAACAAGCCCGAATTCTTAATAGTTTTCGGGCTTTTTCTTGTCGATAGAATCCAAAGCGATGCATTAAAAATCACGCGGATTTACTTACTGCAGAAGGTTGCACCGGGATTGAAACTGTCGCTTTGGGACTCAATATCGCATTAATTGTAGTGAGAAGCCGATCAATTTTTAGTCTGCTGAACAGTGGGATAATACTGCGTGGTCGTGGGTGACAATAATTAACAATACTTGGATATTAGGATTAAACGTGAATAAGTTATTCAATAAAAAATCAATGTTTCTGGCCTTGTTTATGGGGCTTTTGCTGGTGCTCGTCAGTTGTGGTGGGGGAGGCAAAAAAAATACTAGTAGTAGCTATAGCTCATCCACTAACACAGGGCCAAGCGGCGGGGCTTCTGGCAATGAAGCTGACGATAGCGATGCTAACAATGCAGATGAGTCTGACGGTAGTGACGAGAGTAATGAGAGTGACGAGAGTGACGAGAGTGACGATAGCAATGAGGATGAAGCTGAAGTAGGAGAGGAGGAAGAAGATGAAACATCGGGTATGGATACGCCCGAGCCCTCTTATGATCTAATTGTTGCAGTCACAGGCTTGAGCAGTGGTACTGTGGCTGTGCAATTGAATGACGACGAGATCTTTAATTTCAATACAAATGGTTTCAAAACATTGGCAAGTGAATTGAGCGATGGAACAAGTTACAACCTCAGTATCGCCTCACAGCCGCAGTCGCAAATTTGTGAAATTACCAACCCAAGTGGCGTAATTGACGGTCAGGATACCGATGACATTGAAGTGCTGTGCGATCAGGTACCCGTATCTTTAAGCTTAGCTTTACCTGAAGATTATTCACTGCTTCCGGTTTACGTTGCAACAATCATTGAGCTGAATCTTTCAGGCACTACTGCTGACAAAATAGAAGCTCAAATATATCCAAGTGGTTTAGCGCCCTATGTTGGTCTATATCCGTCGTCGAATCCGGCTCCCAATTCCGCCGTTTATTCCTTTAGCGCTCGACAGCCCGGAAATTACACTATTCGATTTGTCAGCAGCGACGATCCATCAAAATTTGCTGATGTCAACTTGCAGGTTCATGTGGTTTACACTGATGCAGACAGTTATATTGGAAATGAGGCTTATCTGTCTCTAAATGATATCTATACGAACCTCCATACTGCGCCGGACAGTTCGCCTGTATATGATATTGCGCTTGCAAATGGGTTTGGCGTGGCCGTGATGCGGAATGGCATTGTGGCGCAATGGGGCTCTCCAACTGCCTCACTTCCCGCAACTCTACTATCAGCGAAAAGTGTTGCAGCGGGCGATGATTACGGCGTTGCGATTCAAAGCGACGATTCCTTAGCGGTATGGGGGGTGGATTCTCAGGCTGGTCAACGGCCCGCAAGCTTACCTGCTTCAGTGAGAAAATTAGCGTTCATCTCTGCTGATGTTGGCAAAAGTTTTATGGCTGGAATTACTTCTGAAAATGAATTAAGAGTGTGGAAATTTGGTGAAGATGATGAAGAAAGTCTGCCTGCGCTATTTGCTCTTCAGACTTTTCAGAAGGTATGTGCAACCCAATCGCATATTGTGGCATTGACGCAATCCGGCAAAGTCATGAGCTTGAAAGTCGGCATTAATAAGCTGGACGGAATGGACTCACCTCCTTCAACGTCTGTTGACTCGGTCGATATTTTTTGCGGTTCACATGCCGCTGCATTCCTTCAAAGTGATGGCCGGGTCAGATTATGGGGAGACTTTTTGCCCCAGCCAGCATTTGACAGTGATTCACTAGCAGGATTTCCCCCGGTTAAACATGTTGTTGTGCGATATGACAAGCAACCTTTGTTTATCACTGAAGAGGGCGCCTTGCTGGATTTCAATTTGGAATTGGTGAGAGAACCGCAAGACTGGTAAACCTATAAAAGTAATCTGACAGCACCCATTTAAAAAAGGGCAACTGTCAGATTTTTTTTGTTCAGTCATCATCGCAAGGCAAGGTGCGATGTTGGCGATCATCTACATAACATAAATCATTTCCACTTCCTCCCATCAGCACGGTGTTGCCGTTGCTGTATAAGAGTTGATCATTGCCCGCTTGACCCCATATCTCGTTATCACCTGGGCCGCCATTCAACCAGTCGTCCCCGTTATTTCCTTGCAACTCGTCATCGCCACCACGAGCATTAATGATGAAGTAGGTCTGCCCGCGTCATTTCTCTTTAAGACTTTTCAGATGTTGACCACCCCAAGACTTGCTACCGGTTTCAGATTCGTTTTGAATAGATCAATTTCTGACAAAAAAAGCAGCAGTGAATCACTGCTGCTTTTTTGTTTGGTCATCATGATTACTTAATTTGCGCAAATCTCTCATTTAGACCTTATCGTCTGTCGGTCACAAACATTTCCGACATTTCAATACAACCCAACAATTAATTGTTTGCGCAGAAACCAATACTGTGTGTACTTTCACCAGGGTTTAATGCGTTATTCCATCCAACGGGTGAAATATTAATTTTGTTTCCTGATTGCGTGTAATTCACATTCCAAAAATCGTAAATGTTTCCACCTTCTTGCAAAACGAAATCCGCTGACCAAGGGTCAATAACATTTAGACTGTTGTTAGTTACCGTGACAGTAGCGCAATACACACCTTGTGACTGATTGTTAATCTCATAACTTACAGTTAAACCATCATCTCCAGGTGATGTTTCATCGTCGTCGTCCTGCTCGTTTGTATTAACACAGTAACCAATATCCTGAATGACCTGGCCTGGATAAATAATTTCAAAATTACCCGCACAATCTGGATCATTTGGTTCACACCAAGGTAACTGAGCTGGCCCACCATCAATCAGGAAAGCACCTTCAGAGACTTGCGTGAAATTCAAATTCCAACTGTCATAAATCGTATTTTCTTCCATGATGACGTTGGACCATTTTGCTGGTTCGTTGCCAGTGTTACTCACAACAAGCTTGTTACAATAACCACCTTCCCACGTATCCGTGCGCTCCACTTCAACGCCCACTGAAAAACTGCCTACACCACCTTGCCCCCCTTCCAGAACAGCTTGCAACACACTGGAGCCGGCAAATGCCATCCAGGTGAGATTCGCGTTGTAGTTGATGGCATTTTCTTTGGTGCACCAGGCATTGGGGCCGGTTTCCAAACCGGGGTAAATCGAAGCCGCGGCATAGGGGCCAGCGGAATCAATGGGGCGGTGAGAAGGTAATTTTGCTGATTCACCCAAGCGTGTTCGTTCCGACAGATACTGAGCGACAATTTGACCAGAACTGATTGACCTGGAATCAGACCCAGGCACTACCACGTAGCGATGTATGCCATCGGCATATTCCGGGTGTTCTGCTACATCAACTATCTCTGGTCCAACAAACCCTTTCGTGTAGGCGTCGTCCGTACTTAAAGTTGTTCCTTCAGCAGTTCCCCAAAAAGTCGAGTAATATTCGTAACTATTACCACCGTTCCAATTGAGTTCAGCTCCACCATAACAACTTGCCCAATCATTTTGGGGACCGCCCGACAGCCACCCTCTTGGAAAGGGTATTGCTCCCTCCGAATCTCTCTTAACTGCCCAAGCCATTCGATCGTGGGTATCTTGCTCAAACACATCACCAAAGCCGGTAATAAAAGACATACCTTTTACATTGCTTCCCAAAACATAGTCCAGAGTTCTCAGTGAAGCGCGCGCAAAATCCAGTGGGGATAAACGGTATTGTAGATTGGCCTTTGGCTCAGCAAAAACAGCCGCGTGCGAAAGTAAGATTCCGTGAGCCAATGCCGCAGAGTTACTAGCCCACCACCAATTATTTGGATGGCTTGACCAATAATGAGGAAAACGCGGTACTTGAGACACTCTTAAATCACCGACAGCTTCGGTTTCTGTGCCCAAATGGCTATTTAATGCAAAACCTGCCCAATACAGCAAGTTCCGAAAATCAGCGATGTCTTCTTCAGGTAAATTATTGTCTGCAACCAACAAAGACAATATTGCGGGTGTTCTTACATTGTCATAACCAAAATCTTTGTTTAAACCCACCCCGGGATTGTATTCCGAATGCCCCATCACGAGATTGCGAGCGAGATCGGTTTGTGGATTTAGAGGATCTCGCGCATAACGCGCTAAATAAAGCTCAACATAGCAGGCAAATTGATCATCACTGATATTGGTATCACCGTAAGGTCCACCACCTTGTTGAAAAACCGAACTTAACCCATCTGCATCAGGTTGACCGTCACCATCGCTGTCCGTTTGCGGCAATCGTGCATAGTCTTGTGGATAAAGGACAGTCGGCAAGTTGTCCGCGCGAACAGAAGCGCTCCAGGCAACAGCGAGCCAATTGTCCGCATACACGCTCTTGCCGAATTTAGCCATAACTCGACTTAGATGCGCCGCGGTTCGACACACCGCATAGGTAGCAGCTGTGGACGGGCGCGCTGCAGATCGATAGTCGTATAAATTCGAATTAAGAATTTCACCACCTGGGCCAAAAGCTGGCATAACCTTGGCCTCAGCATCAAAATCCCATGCACTCGCTGTATCCCAACCTTGATTATGAATCTTGTGCGGCATCAGATGATTGGGTAGGCTATTTATCAAATTCCACATCCAGCGTGACCCAACTTCCACTTCCGAAGCGAGATGGTATCGTCGAGTGACACCATTTTCTGTTCGATCATACCAACCAGTGTCACCGGCTTCGATGGCTGCGTCAATTTGGTAAGAGCTGGGATCAAATTCAATTAAGTTCAGAAGAGTCCATGCAGCCATGGCATGATTAACGGGATAAAGACCAAAATCTGCCGCATCCGCCCATGCTGTCCCACCACCCACGCGTGGCCCGCCATTTTCCGGGTTGCCATCGCCGCACCAGTCCATAAAACAAGGTACGGGCTCGCTGTGAAAAGCCTGGCTGTGGGCAATTTCTTCTGGCGCGAAACCTTCTGCCGACACAATTGCTGGATCTGTAGGCTGCCCAAGTCTGTGTATATAAAAATACTTGAAGGCCGCGTTAGCCAATTCATTGTATTTTCCTTTCATGGCATCTTTACCAATCTTAAAAGGCTGACTGCTGTACACCGCAACGGGGCTATCAGCACCACCGTTCACTTGACGCTGCAAAACAACCTGATAATTCAAAGAAGAGTTATTTATATTAAATTGAGTAAAGTTCCACTCGTACATCCAGGCTCCAGTAGGATTCCCAATATTGGCTTTATTGGGATACTCAGGATGTGTATTGATCAGGCTATTTGTTGCTTCCCCCAAATAACTTTTTAGATTTTCGCGATTTACCCAGGGAGATTGATATACCGCAGTAACCGGGCCTTCCCCATTAACCTGGATCAACGCCATTTGATACAAGACATTAGGCTCAAGTACTTGTGCAATGTCGTTAGCTAAAAACAGGTAAGCCGTTTTGTAGCCATTCGCATAGAAACCTTCCTGGTTTAACTGTATGCCCGCAGCATTCACCTGCGATGTCCAGACAATGTTGAATAAAACAATTAAAAAACCTGTCCTAAACAAGCGTTTGAATAGATTTTCAAACGATAGCTTGTTGTATATAACAGTGAAATTTCTCAAAGATTTCATTGAAATTTTCCTTTACTTTTATACGGTATGGGGAGGAAGGCAAGACAAAAACCTGGACTTGCGCAAGAACGCGGCGACTTTGACATAGAGTGCTGCAGACAAACAATTCTGAAACTCTGAAACTTTCTTATATTTTCTGAATTTCTGCTCAATCAAAAATAAAGTTGACTCCCGTCACAAATTCACGCACTACTAAAGATTAATCATCATTTTTATTCATACCTTACTGTTACTGTTCTTTTAAGCATGAAAACAATTAACTAGACAAGCGAGTTTTATGTCTAAAAACAGAGTGGGGTTTGTTTCAAAATTCAACCCAATTCGGGTCGGCGGAGAAAACAGGGGTTTTGGCGAAGCTCTGTCGTCTCCCCCTACAGCAAAGGACTTTTTTGTGGGTGAATGTGACGTAATTTACAACGCGTGGCTTTGCAGATCCTTGCGATATTAAGTTGGAGTGAGTCCAGTATTTGTTGTGCTTTCTCGGGAGCCAAAGCAGATTTCTGGTACCTTTCCTTATCTTTGCAAGCATCGCCAGCACAGGCCGAATTAGAAAAACACAGGGAACTTCGCTTAGCTACGATGCAAGTAGCTTGCAAGTAATTCTGAAATACGGTGTTAAATCTGATCGAAACGGCAAAGGCCAATGGCTTGAACCCTTACGAGTATCTTAAGAAGGTTTTCACCGAGCTGCCCAACGCAGAAAGC
>JBNKVX010000098.1:0-10760 GCA_050299435.1 Cellvibrionaceae bacterium
GGTAACCGCCACTGTCTCAGCTTGAATAACGCCATCTTCTGCATCCGTCACTGCCACTTTGTAGCGAATGGCTGTATTTGGGAAAAAGAACATGCTGTTGCCATCCAGAATATCTAGCTGAATATCAGGCGGTGAATTCCCCGCAATAAGCTCCAGGCTTTGACTACTTTGCGCGCCTGAGGTATCTGTTACCGTAAGCAAGGCTTCATATTGACCTGCGTCATCAAATTGATAAGTAAACTGCGCGTGCTCATTCTGCGTCACCAGTTCACCTTTTTGATTTTTTATTTGCCAGCGATAGGTCAGTGCATCACCATCCGGATCAAAACTGTCTAGCGCACTGAAAGAAACATTGAAAGGTAAACTCCCCGCCAAGGTATTCGCTACAGCTTTCGTTATCGGCGCCCGGTTTCCCTTAATGTAATCAATACGTATCAACCTGGCATCCGCATTGGGTTGAAACCAGGCGCGACCGTATTCCAATACATACAAACTTCCTTCCGGCCCAAAGGCCATATCAACCGGCGCACTTAAACTCAGCTCCGGCATAAAGCGTTCCATCGACACATAATCACCCTGGGCACTCAAGGTGACGGTGTTAATCCATCCGCGCATCCATTCGTAGATAAACAATTTATTATCAAACCATTGAGGAAAAGGTGACGCAGCATCGGCAAATAATGCGTAACGATACACAGGTCCCGCCATTGCAGTGCGGCCACCCCCGCCCACTTCTGGAAACAAATCCGATTGCGCATAGGGATACCAAATAAACGCCCCCTGAGCTTGCGGCAGTTTTTGAAGACCCGTGTTATTCGGTGAATTATTAATAGGCTTTAAAGGATCGTAAGTACCCGATGCCTCTTCAGTTTCAAAGTCAAATTCAAAGTAGGCTTGATTGTCAGCGATAAAATAAGGCCAACCAAAAAATCCCGGTGCGCGAGCCTGATTAATTTCATCGTAACCCACAGGCCCTTTACCATCGATGTAACGACTTGCATCAGGACCAACATCTCCCCAATAAATAAAAGAAGTCGCAGGATCAATTGATATGCGATAGGGATTGCGCACCCCCATGGCATAAATTTCGGGGCGAGTATCTGGCGTACCAGGTGGAAATAAATTTCCTTCTGGAATTGCATAAGTGCCATTTTCCAATGGTTTGATTCGCAAGATTTTTCCACGCAAATCATTGGTGTTGGCAGCGCTTTTTTGCGCATCCCAAGGCGCGCGGCCCGCGCGCTCATCGATAGGGGCATAATGAGACGCGTGAGGATTTGTATTGTCGCCCGTCGAGAGGAAAAGATTTCCCTCGCGATCAAATTCAATGGAGCCGCCAGTATGACAACACTGCTCTCTTTGCACGGGCACTTCCAATACCACTTTTTTGGACGCTTCCAGCAATTGATCATCAGAAAATTGCCAGCGGGTTAACACATTGACAGGCCGCACACCGGCTTGTGAATAATATAAATAGATCCACTTGTTATTCTCAAAGTCAGGATCTAACGCCAAACCCAACAAGCCGTCTTCTGAACCATTTCCATTTGTCAGAGTGGTGTTTACTTCAAGCTCATGAATTGTTTTTACTTCCTGGCTAGCAGGATCAAATAGCCTTATTCGTCCGCGGCGCTCAACGAAGAGAATACGTTTGTCGTTCATTACAACAAACTCAAGCGGTTCGTTGAGATTTTTTGCAAGAACCGTAAATTGAAAACGACTCGGGTCTGGCACTTCAGACACCTGAGAATGTTCCAATGATTTTTGTGAACAAGCCAGAAGCACCGTCAGCATTGCGGTAGAGATAAGAAGGGTTTTCACGCTTTATCCTTGATTATATTTTTAAGACGCTCGCCATTATCCAATATATCAGGGTAGAAAAAAGCAAATATTGTAACCGGCATTAAAAATGTCTAAACGGATTCCAAAAATTCTCGATGCGTAGGTGCATGCATTGCGCCTTGTCTTATGACATTACGCATTTTTTCAAACGTCGTACCTAAACGTACTGTATCCAGTACATCCACACCCGATTGACAGGCTTTCGGTATACGCTTAAATCCGTTATACATGGCGATCCAACTTTGTTCGCGAAAGGATTCCTGCTCCATTAAAAGAATGGATCCATCACGTTCAAACGCTTCAATTTTTGATTGCAAACTATCTGGAATATCTGCTTGTCTGACTTCATTCCAAAATGAGCTGTCATCTCGCATGCTGGCTTTGTAGTGCAGAATAATGAAATCTCGAATTCGTTCGTATTCCAGTTTATTTAAACGATTTGCTTCAGCCTGATTTTTTTCATCCATGTGTAAATCTGGCATGAATTGCAGTAGCTTTTCAATTCCGGTTTGAATTAAGGAGATACTTGTTGATTCAAGCGGTTCGATAAAGCCACTTGCCAATCCCAAAGCAACACAATTTTTCACCCAAAATTTTTCTCTCATGCCTGCAGCAAACTGAATCACTCGCGCATCATTTAAGGCGGTGCCTTCCAGGTTACTTAGCAGTACTGCAATCGCTTCTTGATCAGCGCAATGTTTGCTGCTGTATACATAGCCGTTGCCCATGCGATTTTGTAAGGGGATTTGCCAACGCCAACCTGCAGACATGGCAATTGAGCGTGTGTAAGGTAAAGGTTCCTCCCGTAATTCACACTGAACCGCAACGGCTCGATCGCAGGGAAGGTATTTTTGCCAATCTATATAGTCCGTGTTCAGTGCTTTTTCGATCAATAAGGCGCTAAAACCTGAACAATCTATAAACAAATCCCCCGCTTCACGGCGTCCCTCATTCAAAACCAGGGCTTTTATTTCACCGCTATTTTCATGCAGTTCAACATGTTCAATTAACGCATCAATATGCCGCACTTTTCTCGCTTGGGCATATTGCTTCAAAAATCTGGCGTAGCGGCTGGCATCAAAATGATAGGCGTAACTGTATAGCGCCAACACAGATTTTGCGTCGTCATCAGGTTGCGCAAAACGACCCTGCCTAGCCATCGAAATCGCAAGACAAAAGTCTTCCAAATTAAATTGTTGGCCAGCCTTAAAGAGTTTTAACCAACACTGATAAAAATCCTGATTTTCAATTTGAGTTCCAAAGGCAGCAAAGGGGTGGAAAAAATGATGGCCGGCCTTGTACCAATCACGAAACTCGATACCCAACTTAAACGTTGCGCCAGTCTGTTTGATAAATTCTCTCTCGGAGATGCCCAAGTGCTGATGCAGGGACAATATTCCTGGAACGGTCGCCTCACCTACTCCAACCGTTCCGATAGAACTCGATTCTATTAAAACAATCTCCAAGCGGCCTGCATTAATTTCTGTTTTGTATTTTTCTGATATGGCAGCAGCGGCCATCCATCCCGCGGTGCCGCCGCCGGCAATTACAATTTTTCTAACCAATCTTTTTTGCATAGCACTCACCACAATTAAAAAAACCTGCGCAGGCCAATCAAACACATGACCAAGCGCAGGTTTTAATATTTACTCGACTTAGAAATGTGCTCTTACACTGAAAGAGTAACGAGTATCTTGTGAGTAAACAAATGCGGTATGCTTTCCGGCGCCAACCTGGTCAATTGAGCCGCGAGTATCAGATTGACTGATATTGTATGCATCAAAATGAAGTGAGATGGCTTCGTTGATGTCATAACCCATGGAGAAATCCAGCTGACCATAATCGTCTGAATACACAGGCAGCCTCCAATCTATACCCGCATTAGAACCGCTCCAGCCATTTGGCCCAACACCCAACAGCTGCTCGCTGCGCCAGTTATAAGCCAAACGTGCATTCCAACCATGATTTTCATACATCAACATCAGGTTGTAAGTGTCTTTTGACAAGCCCTCCAATGGCAAGGTGCCGTAATCACTTCCGTCAGTATCAACAGGTGAAGTGTTGTCAGGCACCTCTGTTTCACTGTCGACATAGGTGTAGTTTGCTTGTACACCCAAGCCATCCAGTGCATCGGGCAGATTGTCAAAGAACAAGGTAAAGCCTACTTCAAAACCCTGAATATCTGCAGTTCCGGTATTGACTAAAACCTCACTGGTGACATCGGTGAAGCCAGCAATTTCATCAAAAGTGGTGACTTCTGTGCGGAAGAAATCTTCAACATCCTTGCTAAAGAGCGCAGTGTAGACCATGCCGCCATCTTCATTGAAATACCATTCTGCTGATAAATCAAACTGGGTGGCCAACATAGGTTCGAGGTAGGGATTGGTCCCATTTGAACTCAAACTAAAGTCAACCATATCCGGTGTAAAATCAGCTACGGTATCGGGTTGCGTTATGTCTTCCCGAAATTCCGCATTCAGCCCGAGTACTGCTTTCAATTGCCCAAAAGCAGGTTTCCATATGCCTTTCGCAGCTGCAAAACGTAAGACAACATCTTCATGAGGAAAGAAGTTCAGGTTCATACTTGGCAAAGTATGGCTGTAGCTATTTTCGGCACCGAAGGGAATATCAGGCTGGAAGAAAGGTTGAATTTCATCAACGACATTACCGCCGCCATCCGTTTCCTGAACGGTAAAGGTCGGGTAGCTCAACTGCCCAAAAGCAGTGTTTTCAGTTTTGATATGACGAACCCCGATATTACCCGACATCGGTACGACCCAATCGTCAAACCCGAAATTCATCATAAGGTAAGCCGCTTCGCTCTTTTCCTCCTGGGTGTTCATGTTGTTTACATCATGCAAATCAACTAAAGATAAGTCAGGGCTACAACACCCTCCAGGGGTTATAGCCACAATTTCATTGGCGGTTGACTCGAAATCTGTCAGGTAGGCAGGGTCATACAACCAAGCCGTTGCTGGCACATTCGCATTGCCTCGCTGAAAATCATCGAAGGTGAAGCGTGTAATGTACTGTGTATCGGCAATTTTAGGTAAGGCATCGGTGCTCGCATAAGGCTGCCATGAAGTACCGACTTGCCAAGGCTGGTAGCGTGCACTCCAGTTTCCACCACCTCGGTTATCACCATCTTTCTCAGCAAAACGCACACCCGCTTTTACCGATTTAACAATCGAATCGTCAAAGCTGTACTCAGCATCCAGACGATAAGCATTTGCGCTGGCTTCGTTGTCAGAAACAATTATCATCATCTGGCCGTAACTGTAATTGGTAAAATCTTCCAAATAGCCCGATTCCACCGCTACGTCGGGTGTGCCACTTGTGGTGTCAAGTTCAGATACTGTAATTGTTTGAGGATAGGCCACCAGACCAAGCGTGAAGTCTTGCCCCATTGAAGTGGAATCAACACGCTGCACATCGGCTGAAATTTCCAGGTTCTCCGTGGCGTTCCAGCTAAACCCAAAAGAAATATCGGTGGTTTTGGATTCGTTTTGAGCCAAACGTGTACTCGTACCAAAAGGCACACCGTTGCCCTGAGCTGTTGTGATGGTGCCACTTACAAGCGCATTGTTTTCGTCATAAACCCAGTTATCTGAAGCCTTAACGGGTAAGAAACTGTCAAAACCGCCCCCAGCATCAATAAAGAAGGCATTTTCCAACCAATCTCTTTCCGCTGTACTGCTGAAGCGCGTCAGATAAAACTCCAGGTCATCGTTTGGAGCCAATTGAATAGCAGCATATACGCCTTCACGTGAGCGAGCGTAGTCATTTCGTCGCCAGTCAGCACCGCGAGGTACCCACACTGTGCGATCTGACTCAATTTCCGCTAGATCGCCGGTCCCTCCGGGTACGCGAGGATGAAATGTTCGCACATATAAGTTATCTGCACGGCTGGATATGTCAGATTTGGATACGTCAAACAAAAACCCAAAGCGACCTTCCTCACCAAACTCAAAACTGTTTGAGTACAAACCGGAATATTCGTAGTTGGTCTCTTCAATAATATCGCCGTAGTTTCCTTTAGCGGTAACACTGAAAACCTGACCTTCGGAATCAAAAGGCATGCGCGTTACAAGGTTAACAATACCGCCTAGTCCACCCTCAACCATATCTGCAGTTGGGCTTTTGTATACTTCTACTCCCGCCATTAACTCCGCAGGAACATCATCAAAACTTAATCCGCGACCACCGTCGGCAGAAAAAATATCTCCGCCATTAAGCTCACCACGCACCTGCGGTAAACCGCGCACGGTGACACCCGCACCCTCACCTGCAAAGTGTTCGGGATCGCCTGGATTATCGAAACGGGAAACTGAAATACCTGAAAGTCTTTGCAAAGCTTCAGTCACACTGCGATCAGGTAATTTGCCGATATCCTCAGCGACGATTGCATCGACAATGTTTGTTGCATTGCGTTTGATATCTTGCGCACTTCGTATACTAGAACGCAGCCCGCGTATTAAAACCTCCTCTTTTATTACTTCCTCAGAATCGGCCTCATCCTGTGCATAGACGGAAACAGGTGAGATAGCTCCGAGGGCGACGAGAGTGATCAGGGAAGTGCTGGTTTTTAAGCAAGCCCCCAAGGGATAGCGTTTTTTGCCTGTTTGGGAAATAGACATGGTTAGCTCCTGGTTATTTTTATAATATTTCAAATATGGTGGTTATTTCACTGGTGGGATATTATTCCAAATATTTTACTGGCGCAATACTTGTCATATATGAATTTATGCAGGTAAAGCTTATAATTTTGTAGGTGGCGATTATTAGAGGCTGTGGAAATCTGACATCTCAGCACTGAACGCAGTTTTGGTATCGAAAGGTTTTCCTCCCAAAAAACCGGCCGCGCCACTAAAACCGCAGCACTGGCAAAACGATTTCCACTAAGACTGGACAATTAACTTATGGCCATTCGATTATGGCTTTCTTTCACTGCACAGATATGTTTCTTGGTGTGAGGGTGTTTAGGCCTGGCGCCCCGCCTTGGAGTGAAGATTTGGCGAACGGGCAACAAAGCACAACAGGAAGCAATTGGCCAAGTGGTACATTTCCCGAAGCCCCTCTTGATCGGCTGTCAGGGTGAGGACGGCAAACTCGCATCTGACTCAGCGTTCAGCGCTTGATTCAGAAAACTTACTGAAATAAACGCGGCGCAAAATCGTTTAGGTTTCTTCTCCAGGTTTGCCATTCATGATCCGTTCCTTCGGATTCAACAAATACATGCTCAATACCACCTTCACTTAGCGCATTGTGAAGACTATGAATACCTTTGCGCATTCTTTCAGGTTCTTCAGTGCCGATACCTACCCACAACAATTTCACTTTTTTAGCAAAGGCTTTGGGGTCTGACATCACACCATTGAATGCAGTTTTTGTATCAAAAGGTTTTCCCCCCAGTAAACCGGCCGCACCGCTAAAACCGCCGATGTAGGAAAAAAGATCGAGATGATTCAAAGTCACGCGAAAGGTTTGCATCCCACCCATAGACAAACCCGCCATCGCACGATTTTTTCGATCTTTTAGTGTGCGATACTTTTTGTCAATAAAAGGAATGAGCACTTCTGTCATATCATCTTCAAAAGCAGCAAAACGAGCTTCGAGAATTTTCAACCACTCTTCTGAGCCGCGTTGAATTTGCGTGAGATCAGGAGGGACCTCGCCAGCCCGCTGTGCATAACCGTTCGCCATCACGATAATCATAGGCTTGGCTTTGCCTTCGGCGATTAAATTATCGAGAATAAAATTTGCGTGACCCTGGCGAATCCAGCCTGTTTCGTCTTCACCGCCGCCATGTTGTAAATACAAAACCGGAAAACGTTTCTTACTTTTACTTTCATATTCAGGCGGCAGATAGACCATTGCATGCCGCCAGGAATTGGTAACACTTGAGTGATACCAAATGTCTCGCACCTGACCATGTGGCACATCTTTTATTTGATAATAGTCTTCATTTGGCGCGGGAACTTCAACAGCACTCGCAAATCGATTACCACCAAAAAAGGCCTGACTGTTGGGGTCACTCACCATTACGCCATCAATCACCAATTGGTAATAGTGCAAACCTGGTGCAAGCGGCGGACTGGTATAAAACCAGTTGCCATCTTCCTGCTTCACCATAGCTTCTTTTGGGCCACTCCAAAAATTAACTCGCACATTGTCCGCATCCGGGGCATGCACCTGCACTTTAACGCGCCCTTGCTCATCCACTTGCGGATATTCCGCACCGCGAACATTGCTGGTAGCAGCCTGGAAATGACCTTTCTCATCAGCATAACTCCAAGCTGACAGTAGAAAACCAAAAAATCCGAATAAAATAAATTTTTTCATTACTATTTCCTTCCTGGATTTGTGACGCGTTTAAATAGAATTAATAAACTGCAAACCCGAGCTTGCTTCCATCACCAATCTAGTTAATTTGAAATGATGACAACCCACTCAGTTAACTTGGAGGGGATAATATCGTATCTGCAATACGAATATGTTGAATCTTTACCGAGCCACGCACAGGTTTTTGGTTGGACTTGGTATTTATACCAATATACGCTAAATCATCTTTCTTTAGATTAAATGCTTCAGATGTTTCGTTAACTCTACAGGCATATTCTGCACCGTCCAATGTAAGCGCAGTATGAGGAACCAAACAATCCCACTCTCCGACCCAGTCTATCGGTATTTGAACGTAAGGTTGGAGATCTGTTTCTGAAAGCAGAAAATCATCGTCTACCAATATTGTAAAAAATATTGTTTTATTCCGCAGATCGACGGGCCCTGAAAGAGCAAATTCCAGGTTTTGCTCGCTTTTGTTTGGATGATACTGGACTCCTTTTTTATAGCTTAAATTTAAGTTTTTTGGCAAAGTAATCCAGTGTTTTTCTGTATAGGAAGTGCCATATTGAAGAGCGGCTTTGGTGATCGTAATGTTTCCCTGAGGGTTATTACTTTTTGCACGAAGCCCTATTGCCAGCTTTTCATTTTTACCCAGATTAAAAACATCTACGGGTGAGTCCAGCGTGCAGGTAAAAATATTTTCCTGGTCTGAAAGAAGCGAGGTGTCTATAAAGCATCCCCATTTCCCCTTCCACGGTGGAGAATGTTGCTGAGCGAATAACTCAATCGTTGCCTCAGAATGCCTAAAGTTTTCATCCGCAGTGATGCCAATTTCCAAGGTGGCGTGGGTTAAATTCAAGGGACCAATGATGGTGTAGAAGATACGTTTTCTATCATTTGTGGGAGACACGACGATTCCATCTTTGGCATAAGCGACTTCTCCTGATTCATCAATCCAACCGTCTTTCATCGGAAACGAAATGCGTTGCAGAGTGTCATTGAAAGCTTGCCCTCGATTTTTATGAAGAGCAATACGTGCCTGCGCATATTCACTGGGACTCAAATTTTGGAAATCATAACCAGGCGTGAATGAACGGTAGAAAATGAATCCAATTATTGCAGTTGCACACAGACCCGCAAAAATGCTGGCTGCTCTTCGAACATATTTGTAGCTAAATAGATTCTCCTGTCTAGAGGCTTGTTTAGAGGCCTGCTTTTCTGTCAATGAATACGTCGGGGAAAGCAGTCTATAACCTTGCCCTCTATCGGTTTTTATATAAAGTTGTTTTTTTCCACAGTCTCCGAGAACTTGTCGAATATCAGCAATTAAGCGCGTTAATGATAATTCGGTTACCACACAATTGGGCCATAGAGCGGTTATCAGTGTATCTCTATCGACTCGATTAGGATGAGCTCGCGCCAATAAGTGCAAGGCCTTGACGACTTTTTCTTCTC
Source organism: Cellvibrionaceae bacterium (assembly GCA_050299435.1). Taxonomy (GTDB): domain Bacteria; phylum Pseudomonadota; class Gammaproteobacteria; order Pseudomonadales; family Cellvibrionaceae; genus 1162T-S-0a-05. The sequence goes on from JBNKVX010000098.1 coordinate 9,640, forward strand.
GAGATATGACTTTCCCATCTTTTTGTAATTCGAGAGCAGAAATACGTAAGGTAAACGGTCCAAATTGAACATCGTCTAATTCTGCTGACGATTGCTCAGATGATGCTAAATCTCCCAAAGGGGATTTCATTATTGGATTCCTCCAAGATTATCCTTTGTCATTTTTTGCACTACCAATCAAAAGAAGTCAAAAAAATCTGACATTTCGAGCCTTACCTTGGGGGCACGTAATAAAACCGAGAACCGGGGGGAGTCTTGATTAGTGGCGGCTATAGGAAGTATAAACCACCTTCACACCCTTCTGGTGAAGAAAGGAGGCGCTAGGGCATGCTCGCATTGCGTCTTTAGGGCTTGTAGATCAGGTCCACAGCGGCGGCGGCAAAGCGAGCCCCCAACTCAGCTTGGGAAGCACTGTCGAAATGCAGCGTATCGATGTCGGAAAGCCCCGCTGAGGATACGACGACACAGTTAGACAGGTGGTCTGGGAGCGTGTTGATGACCGCATTCATCGCGGCTGCACCATCTGTAAATGGTCCGATTTCGCCCGCAATGAAAGGTAGATTTGGGCTGTCGAACGCGCTGCGGAACGCCGTCGCCATGACGGCAACTTCCGTCGCCCATGTTGGATTACCTCGGTCAGACTCTCCTTGGTGCCAGAGGATACCCCGGAGCCGTGACGTCTTTTCTGCGATGAGGGTCCTGCGTACAGCTTCCCTGAATAAACTCGAGTCGGGTTTCCAATACTGCACGGCCGAACCACCTCTAGCGTTGACAACAAGTCCGACATCGCGCCCGATCTCCGAGCTCAGCACTTCACCAAATGAGTAACCTGGACCGACGCCCTGTTCGGTATCGAGCTTTCGGATTGTGGAGTAGCGGTTGAGCGAATGCTGGGCTGGCTCCCACTTGTCAACGTCATTAAGGAGCCAGACTGTATCCAAAGCACTGCTTGGAGCATCCTGTAATGGGCCTCGTCCGGCCATGTTTGATTGCCCGATGAGCAAATAAAGATCTGACCCCTGTGCGACCTCGACATTGGACAGCTGCGGAACCGAGGCTGCCATGGTCGCGATGACACCTTCATGCACGCTCAATTCAACTATTGAGGTCGCAGCAACGTC
>JBNKVX010000099.1:0-10575 GCA_050299435.1 Cellvibrionaceae bacterium
CGACTTCCTGGTTCCCCACAGATACTTTCCGGGAACCGACTTCGATTCTCAACTTGCCGATTTCAACGATATTTTCGGATTCTTCCTCGACATGTTGGTAGCGTCGCAACAAAGCGCGGACTCGTGCCAATAATACACGCGGCTCAGCGGGCTTTATCACATAATCATCTGCGCCAAATTCCAGGCCAAGCACTTGGTCCATATCTGCGTTTCTAGCGGTAAGCATCAAAATCGGGCCAGGGTATTGCGGCCGTAACTCTTTACATATCGTTAATCCATCTTTACCCGGCAACATAATATCCAGAATAACAATATCAGGTTCGAGATCTTTAACGCGCCTAACCACCGAAGTGCCACTCGTTTCAATCACAACACTGTAGCCGTGATTGCCAAGATAATCTTTCACCAACTCCGCTAGTCGCAAATCGTCTTCTGCCAAAAATACCAAACTCATTAAAAGAAACTCCAGGGATTTCGTCTTCGTCGGCGCAGATTATCGGAGCTTTGCACCACTTCGAATTCACGCGAAACCAAAAGTAAATTTTTATCAATCTCTCTTAAATCAAATTGAATATTATTGGCAATCGACAATGAAAAACTGTGCTTTCCAGATATTTCATCTTCCCAACAACGCAGAGGCAAGGTTTTGTCACTTTGAAATAAACAGACAGACTTCGGCTCCTGCGCGGACCAACTTATTTCCAAAAGATTTTCACACACATCTTCGCCTTCCGACAACACACACAGTCGCGGCTTGATTGAAAACTCTATACTGGGTGATCTTTCATCAGCCATACCCAATTGCCATGTAAAAAGAAGCAGCCAAAAAAACACAAAAATGCCGGTTTTAATACTTACTATTTTTTTAAAGAGGAAACTAAAAATGATAAGTTCCTCCTATAAAGATGGTAGTAACCCCACTCTCCTCAAGTAGAGGACTATCCACCACAGAAGAACCCAACTTGCGGTACTGCAAAGTAGAGATTAGCGACCAACGCTCCGACAATTTTCTTTGCCACGAGAATTTTGCTAGCGAAGATACGCCCGAATCAACAAAGTGTGCGGGGCTTCCCGCATACACTTCATCTTGTTTCAATCCGTAGTAATAATTCAGCATTTCATCACTTTGCCAGGCCGCGCCCAAAGTAAACTCATAGAGATCTTTGTTCGTGGTAATGACATAAGTTGATGAAACGCGTGCTTCAGTTCCATTGTGAACACCCGAAATATCACTTAACACCTGAAATTGAAACTGCCAAGCGTCTTTGAAGTAGGCGTATTCGAGACCACCCAATACCGCCATGCGTCGCTTATCAAGATCATCAATTTCCAAGCGCGCCGTATCTAAAGTGTTGTTATTCTCGGCATTGATATTGGGGCCATCTACAAAATTAGGATCACGATTATCCTCTGGACCTGCGAGACTGCTTGCTGGGGCGCTATTGGTAGTCAGCGAAAAATTTCCCAAACCCACATCATCAAAATAAATATGCTCAAAACTCAGCGTCGATAACAAATTGAATTGATGTTTTGGTGAGTCGAGAAGGGTATAGCCGAAATCAAAATTATCTAGAAAAAAGTGTTTACCGTACCAGGCAAATTGCGGCACCACGATTATGGGTTGATCATCACCATCGTACAGTGGATTACTCCTGCCCCCCACGCCTACAGTTAAACTGAACTCCCAGGCACCCACAGCCATACAATCGCTGGAAGAATTGATGCAGCTCTCCTCCTCTGCCTGTGACAGCATGGAGAGCGTCCAAAACACGACGATACCGAAGAAAAATTTCACCAAAGAATTTGGCATTCAATACATCCGTCTACAAAAAATATTCTAATAAGGTGCTGAGTGGCAGCTCATGACCTGCCGCATGCTTCTATAGTAAGCCTTCAAACTGTTAGCCAGTTTCACATTTAACATTTATTAACAAATTTATCGCTTTTCTTCACACTTGTAGACAACACTTGCGCGTAGTATCCGCTTTATAAGATCGCCACTCACCCAGGAGGGAAGATGAAGCAGACAGTTAATACACGCAAACTTCAGACCTTGAGCAGATTATTAATTTTACTTATCGCAAGCAAGTTCATTATCGCTTGCGGAGGCAGCGATGATGCGCGCGAGACTTTTCGCTCGTCCCCCACCGATTATTCCAAACTTAAGCTTACGCCAGTTGAAGCTGTTGAATTGCAAACGGCGGATGCCGATTCATTATCACGTCATCTTAAAAACGGCCTGCGCTTACAAACTTATACCAATAGAATCATTGAAGGGCGTAATACCGACTTAGCCACTAACGCCGCTCCAGCAGAACTTAGCTCTAACGAGTCCAATGATTTTTCAGAAACCAACACGCACGTAGAAGGTGTCGATGAAGCAGATTACATAAAATATGATGGTTCGCATATTTTTCTTTCTACTCATCCGCATTGGGATTGGTATCGAGATACGCCCACCAATGCAAAAATTCGCATACTCGCCACCGACCCTGAGCAAGCGAGCGCTGAAGAAGTCAGCAGTATTGAAATCGACGACGGCGACTCTTGGGGAGCAGCATCGGAACTCTATCTTGTCGAAGAAAACGGTGTATCGAGCGGCTTGGCGACCTTACGAAGTACCTGGCAATACTATGCCTGGAATGAGCCTGTTATCTCCGATGTCGCCCTCACGAGCGAGCTTTGTTTCGCACCGCAAGCCAATACCATTCAAGTCTCACTTTTTGATGTGAGTGAAGCTGAAACCCCAAATAAAAGCTGGGAAGTTGCCATCGACGGCTTTTTGCAAAACAGTCGCAAAATCGACAACACCTTATACCTCGTAACACAATACTCTCCGGCCATTCCTGGCTTCAACTTTTGGCCGCAAAATGAGGCTGATGTGCAGGAAAATGAAACACTACTTGACGAAACACCCCTCAATGAACTATTGCCCTCAATGCGTATTAACAACGGAGAAGTCCAAGCACTCGTAGAGGCTTCTGACTGTTTGTTGCCCCTCGGCATTGATGCGAACAATGGATTTTCATCTATCACCACGTTGGTCGCTATTGATCTGGAAAATCAGGAAATCAGTGCCGCACGCTGCCTGAACGCAAATGTTCAGGGCATTTATGCTTCCCTGGATAATTTTTATATCGGAGGCTCAAGCACCCACTTGCAGCCAGATACAGAGAATCGCACCGTAATTCATAAATTCAACCTTGAAAATGGAGAAATCAACTATCGTTCAACTGGCGTCGTACCTGGCTGGTTGAGTTGGCAAGATGCTTCCTTTCGTATGAGTGAGCATGACGAGTCATTCAGAGTTGTGACTTCCTGGCGAGATGCAGACAACGAACTCAAACATCGTCTCAGTATTCTGCGCGACAATCCTTCCACCGATCAAATGATGGAAATTGCAGCCCTACCCAATTCAACAAGACCGCAGGCGATAGGCAAACCGGGGGAAGATATTTTCGCAGTGCGTTTTCGTGATGATCGGGCCTATATAGTGACTTTTTTCCGCGTGGACCCACTCTATGTGTTAGATCTCAGCAATGACGAAGACCCCTTTATAGCTGGTGAATTGGAAGTGCCTGGTTTCTCCAGCTACCTGCACCCAGTCGGCGATAACTATTTACTGGGTTTTGGTGTAGATGCAGATAATTTCAGCCAGGGCGGGCTTAAAGTCAGCTTGTATGACGTGAGTAACGCAAACGATCCAATAGAAATTAACAGCATGCTCTTTGGTGAGCGCGGCAGCTATAGCGAAGCACTTTATAACTTACATGCCGCCACCTTTTTACAAAGCTCCTCAGATCAACTCCGCTTTACCCTACCAATGACGCTCTATGGCCAGGGTTACAACTGGTCACACAACAGCCTCGCTTTGTTTGAAATTAATGGCCTCGATAGCGACTCAGCCGATTTGTTTCATGTTGGCGAGATCGTCTCGGAATCTAGCTCTGAGGAAAGAGATTGGCCTCTTTGGTACGCCGAGAGTCGCAGTGTGCTGCACAACGACGCCGTTTATTACGCCTACGGCGATATGATTTACTCTGCCTTCTGGTCTAGCCCTCAGGCAGCAAGGGGCCCTTACTAAACCACCTTGTATTTCCTTGCTTGCCTGAACACAATACTCCCCCACTTCATTGTGAAGCCCGGGGGAGATTTTTTTGAAGGTTCTATTACAACGCGTCAGTCACGCCAGCGTCACCGTAGCAGGGAAAACCATCGGGGATATTGCCCAAGGCCTGTTATTGTTTATCGGGATTGAAAAACAAGACGAGCTCAAAACCCTGGAACGCATGGCCGACAAAGTATTGGCCTATCGCGTATTTTCTGACACAGAAGGGAAAATGAATCTCAGCGTGAAAGATATTAACGGCGGTGTTCTCGCCATATCACAGTTCACCTTGGCCGCCCAAACACGCAAGGGCTTGCGACCCGGCTTCTCAGACGCCGCGCCACCTGCAGAAGCTGAAGCACTCTATCAGCAGTTTCTCAAGATCTTGCGTGATCGATACAACAAGGTAGAATGCGGCAGCTTTGGCGCGGATATGAAAGTCAGCTTATTGAATGATGGGCCTGTCACCTTTCTTTTAGAAATGTAAATATCAGAGCTGCTAAAATTTCCGAATAATTGAACAAAAGAGGACTCGAAAATGGAAAGTGTTTCCGCCACTTTGATGACCTTTGGCATAATTCTGTTGCTCGCCAGCTGGGTTCAACTGTTATTTGTGTCATTTAAAGATGATTTTAGTTGGGGCCTAAGTACCCTTTTTGTTCCGCCTCTCGCCTACATTTATGGCCTATTTGCCCTGGAAAAAGCCGGTGCTGCTATTTTTCTTTCCTTCATCGGCTGCTTACTGATTCTCTTCGCACTATAAAAAAAGCGTGAAAATCAATTGTGATCTTGGAGAGGGTGATGCAGACATCGATGCACAGCTCATCCCTCTCGTAGATCAAGCCAGTATTGCCTGTGGCGAACACGCTGGCGACTCGGAAAGCATTCACCGCTGTCTTAAGCTTGCGCAGGAAGCAGGTACCGAGATCGGTCTTCATCCCTCCTATCCTGATAGAGAAAACTTCGGCCGTGTTAGTCTTGACCTCTCTTTGGATCAATTAAGAGCCAGCCTCAGCAAGCAGTGTGAAAACTTTTTGGAGATTTGCGATAAATTGGGAGTTCGTGCCACCTACCTCAAAGCACACGGCGCACTCTACAACGACTTAACTAGCAAAGCGGGATTGCTGGAATTTATTGAAAACTTCCTGGAGCAGATCAATGCTCACCTGGATGCGCCCTTAGGGCTGATACTCTCTTCCCAGCTCCGACAAAAAACTCAGGGACAAACCAGTACCCCGAGATCTATAAATTATATTTATGAAACCTTTGCTGATCGCTTGTACGCAGAAGATGGCAGCCTGCTTTCTCGATCAAAAGAGAACGCCCTAATTACAGATAAAGAAAAAATTCTCAGCCAATACCAACAACTCACTACTCAACATTCTGTTATTACAGCGCAAGGTTCCAACATTAAAGTCACCGCTGACAGCGTTTGTTTTCATGGTGATAATCCCGCATCGGTTACCGCAATTCAGCACTTAAGACTTAAATCTTGATTTTATTTTCAGCTGTCAAAACTACTGACCCTGAAGCTCTGCACGCATTAACTCAAAACGCTGCTGATCTTCCGCTAACACCTCGGGGTAATGTAAATCCAAAGTACGCACATTCGCGAGAATGGTTTCTGCCACTGCGAGTCGCATATAGGGCTTATTATCAGCAGGTATCGCATACCACGGTGCCCATGGTCGACTCGTTTCTTTTAATGCCTCTTCATAGGCCACCATATAATCACGCCAGAAGCCACGCTCATGCACATCCGCAACAGAAAATTTCCAGTTCTTTTGAGGCTCATCCAGACGTGAGAGAAAACGACGGCGCTGCTCTTCAAACGAAACATTTAGCCAAAATTTTAAAACGAGCGTCCCTGATTTAGCCAAATGTAACTCGTGATCGCGGATTGCGCGATAGCGATCGCTCCATACCTCTTCAAGATTGGCAGCCTGTTTGATTCGCTGCTTTTTCAGATATTCAGGATGCACTCTTACAACAAGCACTTCCTCGTAATAACTGCGATTGAAAACCCCAATTTTGCCGCGCTCGGGTAAACGACAACTCGTGCGCCATAGAAAATCATGGTCCAGCTCCTCCTTGCTCGGTTGTTTAAACGAATAAACCTGGCAACCGGCAGGATTCAACCCACTCAACACTGCGCGAATGGTTCCGTCTTTGCCAGCAGAGTCCATCGCTTGAAAAATTAACAAGACTGAGTGATAGTCATGCGCATAGAGAATTTCCTGAATCTTGCTCAGCTCTTTGACACAGGCTTTAAGCCGTTTTTTACATTGATTTTTTTCAGGACAATCGATGGGTGGCGAGGTGTGTGTTTTAGCGATCTGAAAGTCACCTTCGTACGGTACAAGATAAGGCGTTTCAATTGCACTTAGCATGGCAGGATTCCGAGTCAATAATTATACAAGAATTTAATAATAGTGACGAATATCGACAAAAGCGACTTTGAACATCAGCATTATTCCCTGGACATTGTGAATGAAAACAGTGTGCTACTCCAATTTCATTTGCCTCCTGACCCCAGACTGACGCAACTCCTTGTTAAAATTAAATACACAATTGAAAATTCATTCGCACGATATCTTATCGATGTTGTGCCCGCTTATACCAGCTTACTTATCTATATCGACAATCAGAAAATTTCTATCAACGAGTTCAAGCTAGGCCTGCAACAGAATTTACAGGAAATAAATTTTCAGAACCAGGACAGCCAGGCGCCCACGCAAGCAAAATCAGTTGAATTGCCGGTCTATTATCATCCAGAAGTGGGAATTGATCTTGAAAGGATTGCAGCAACTCGTTCACTCAGTATTGATGACATCATTCGCATTCACACGGAAAAAACCTACACCATCTATACCATAGGTTTTGCCCCCGGTTTTCCTTACATGGGTGATGTAGATCCAGCAATTGCTGAAAAGCGTTTAGCAACACCACGCGCTCGGGTAGCCAAAGGCAGTGTGGGTATCGCCGGAAGACAAACCGGTATTTATCCACAAAGTTTACCGGGTGGCTGGAATATTATTGGGCGCACCTATATTGAACTGTTCCAGGTAGATCGTTACGGTGCAATTGATAGCCCCTTACGAACTGGCGACCACGTAAAATTCAAAGCCATCAGTCGCGAGGAATTTGTACAACAAGGTGGCAGCTTATGAATATTGGCTTGCGCATTTTAAAGCCCGGACCTCTAACACTCATTCAGGATAAAGGCCGCCGACATTTTCAAGACGAAGGGTTAGCACAAAGTGGTGCCTGCGATATGCATGCATATTGCTGGGCCAACCATTTGTTATCTAATGATAAAAATAACGCATGCCTGGAAATTACCCTGGGCCCCTTTATCGCAGAGTTTCAAAAGTCCACTATCATTGCCATTTGCGGCGCAGACCTAAACTGCAACATCAACAATATTCCCGTACCTAATTGGCAGTCGCACCGCATTAACAAAGGCGATGTGATTGACTTAAGACCCGGTAATAACGGATTACGTGCCTACATCGCCGTCGATGGCGGCTTTAAAAGTGAGCGCTATTTCTCATCAAGAAGTGAAGTACGCCGAGAACAATTGTTCGCGCCGCAAGTTTCAGAAAACGCCATCATCGCCTACCAGGAAGTTGACCCTTCTAAAAGAAGAATCACCTCAACGCCAATCGACTATATCCCCGATTACAAACACACCTTAGCATTACGCACATTCCCGAGCTATCAACACACAAAATTTTCTGAGCACGCAAGAGAAATTCTTTTTTCCAGTGAATACGTTATCAGCGCTCAGGCAGATCGCATGGGCTATCGTCTACAAGGTAAAGAAGTTGCGTGGACACAAGGGAATATTATTTCAGAAGGAACAGCATTAGGTAGCATTCAAATTCCACCGGACGGACAACCCATAGTATTACTGAATGATCGCCAAACTATAGGCGGCTACCCTAAAATTGGCTGTGTCAGTCTTTACGACTGCGCCCAGCTCAGCCAGCGCAGACCAGGGCAAAAAGTTACATTTTCTATTGCAGAGGAAAACACCTTTCAACCAAGCTGGTTATTCAATCGTTAGTTCAACACCGGTAAGACACCGAGCTTGTCGCTGTTTGTTTTAGGTAAGTTTCCACAATCAGCTGTATAACGAGACTGTAGAAAAACTAATGCCTTAACTTTTGGCTAATAAATTGGTTCCTAAAATGCGGTTCTACGTTCGATTTTATCCACTTTGCTGTTGTAATTTGATTTTCGTGAAGCTGTCCCACACTTAACCGGTTTATTAAGTGAACTATTCGTACGTTTTGCCATGATGCAAAAGCCAGCCGCCAACGTGATTACCACTCGGATCCCTGTGGGTCCAATGCACAATTCCGCCCTTAGTATTCCACTCATATTCTCCATAAAACTCAATTCTATCTTCAATTAGAATCGATTTGATTTTGGGAGCAATATCAATATTATGTGATATTAATAAAGTATGACCCGATTCGAGGCGAATTATAAATTTTTGATGCCTAGATCCATAGGTATCATCGGGTAATAGCCTAATCACAATTCCTTCTCCGCGAACCTGTACATCGCTTTTTTTATTCTTATATAAGTCTTCAATTAATACGTCATTCGCCAGCACGGATTGAAATACAAATACAAGGATAATAAATAGCTTATATTTCCTCATGGTTTTAAATTCCATTTTTTCACTTAACGCTCGCAGAACCTGAACAGCAAGCGTTTTAATGGCCTGTTTTTCAATACCATTGCTTGCTGTTTCAGGTTGCTGCGTTTGTTATGTTTTATATTTGTAGATGAAAGCATACTAGGGCCTAAGTTTAGGACGGCCAAAATACTTTTTAAACAAAAAAATCCAAGGGATTGCTATTACATCGATAACCATTCCAACTGAATTCGCCATCATAAATTCATCTGTGCGACTGCTTTCAACACCTGTTGACAGAATAGGCAAACCAACAAAAAGCACCCACGTACTTTTGTAAAGTAACTGCGCAAGCATCAATGGAATCATTTGAATAGGATACACCACTCCCACCAATGCTAATAAGGATAGGACAGCATAGAATGATATACCGACTCCCTCCATTGGACTCCAATTTCCGGTGTGAGCAAATAAAGCAGGCCACCAACCAACTAACCCCACAAAAGTTAAAAAATAGACCACTCTCATAATCGTTGATCGAACTATATGAAGTTCTGACATGAATAATTTCCTCATTTTACTATTAATTCGCTCGGGCTATTTGGAAACATAACGCCGCAACCAGCGGCGAGCGAAAAGTAATGTGGCGAGTCCACCACAAACCGTGCTTTTTACGGTTTGTGGGCGCTGGGCTGCTTTGTTATGGGTAATTTTAGTAACCATTTTTCCAATTACAGTGATTATTCTCTATATCTGCTAGCAGGCAAAAATCGGATGCGACAGACTTTCCTGGAAATAACTGTTGGTACTTTTTATATCCGTCGCTTCCTTCTACGTTCATGTTTTTGAAATCCTGGGACGAAACTAATTCTCTGCCTATAGATGTAACTTTTTCTGTTTGAAAAGTACCTTCGCAGCACCCCTTTCTAATATATGTGGTCAGATAAAATTCGTCATTGTTTCCTGTTGGAGATGATTGAAATGCTAACGGATGCATGAAAAAACTACCACTATGTTTGAAGGAGTTATTTTCTTTAAAATATAGTTGCCATTCACCTCCTCCATTCCCCCAACCACCGTTATCACCATAAGGACAATCCGATGACAGTAAATAATCAATGTCCTTGTCGGCGTCAAAATCATGCTCTATCTTTATAATTTTGCAATTTGAATAATCTCTATCTTTATATATTTCTGATCCAGATTTAACTAAATTCATAAATTCAATGATAGGCGATTCAACTGAGTGAGCCGACAAGGAAATTATCCAAATAATAAGGAAAAATGACGTTCTCATTCTTTTACTCATAACGCCGCCATCAGCGGACCGAAGTGGAGGGAAAAATGTGGTATAAGCGAAGCGACCACATTTTGCCCATAACGGAGGTGGTTCCGCTGCATGGCTTTGTTATATGCCTAACTCCACATCATTCCAATTAACTTCACCTACTTCAATATATTTCAATATTGCGGATCTCGAGTAAAGAGCAGCATCTTTCAAAAACTCTGAATTCTTACTTGGCATTATTCCATTATGAACGGCAGTTGATGTTACATCGTATGCTTTTTTAAACGTTTCTCTAATTTTTCGCTTCTCGTCAAGATCACCACCAAGAAAATGAGCAGCCCTAATTGAGAGGGAAAGTTTTAATTGATCCTTATTCCCATCATTCAGAAATATAGATTCCATGCAAACCCTTAAGTCAATCGCATTATCCACATTGGAGTTACCAGAGTAGTAACCGTTTAATCGTTCAATACTTATCTTCATTTTTTTTCTGGTTTTTGGGTCAAGATCACTTATTGATTTTGCAATATT
>JBNKVX010000100.1:0-10490 GCA_050299435.1 Cellvibrionaceae bacterium
ATATCGGCCTGAAAGGCACGATGAATGCGCTGTATCTCAAGGACCTGTCCGACAAAACCCATCGCGGCATGGTGGCCGCCGTGTTACGCGGTAGCGTGCCCGGGGGCCGCACCTATGGCTATGAAATCGTTCGAGGGCTGGACGAAAAAGGTGAGCTGTTGCATGGCAAACGCAAAATCGTGCCCGCCGAAGCCGAAACCATTCGCAAGATCTTTGCCCTGTATCAGAGTGGCGAAAAACTGCGCCATATCTGTCAAACGCTGGACCGGATGGGCATTCCGGCACCGTCTGGCGGCAAATGGGCACCGACAACACTGGTTGGTACCCGGGTGCGCAAAACCGGCCTTTTGCGCAACACGCTTTATCGCGGCATTGTCACCTTTAACCGGATGCAATATCGCAAAAACCCGGAAACCGGCAAAAAACTCTCGGTGATGCGCCCTGAAAGCGAGTGGATTCATGTGCCGATCCCGGAATTACAGATTGTCGATGATGCCACGTTCGATGCCGTACAGGCCTTGCTTGATGAACGCTCCAGCAAGGCAAACGAATATCGTGAAACGGTCAAACTGCGTGATCCGGTCGAAACCGAGGCCATTGCCAAATCGCGCATCCGCGACTGGCGGGAACGGCAGATCAAAACCAGCGGCAAAGTGTTTGCCCTGTTTGCCGGTCGTCTTAAATGCGCCCATCATCACATTCGCATGGGCGCCCACTGGGCAGATCGCTATTCCTGCAAACATCATCAATGTGCCAATCGGGCCGTCCGCTATGCCGATCTGATGGAAGCGGTGCTGGCCGCAACCCTGCGGCTCAAGCCCGAGGACATTACCGCCTATTATCAGAGCGAGAAAATGCAGCGCAAACGCCAGCGCCATGTTCGGCTCATGGAAAAATCACAACAGAAACTTGAAGAGTTGCGCAACCGGGCCGAACAGGCCCTGAGCACTTTTGGCATTGGCAGCGATACAAAAGAGCTTAAAGCCTGGTTCGAGGACAATACCGAACAAATGCGCCTGACCCGCCTTGACATTGACCGGGAGAAACGCGCTCTGGCAGACCTTTCAGCGCCCGCCAACATTCGCGAAATCCATGCGCGTTTTACCAAAAACATCGAAAAACTGCGGGTCTGGAGCCGCGATCCCGAAGCTATCACCCAATTGCGCAACACGATGAAAACCTACACCATCACCGCCCATTGGGACCCGGACGGCAAACGCTGGTATCGAACCTGCGAAATCGACTATGACTTTCCGGCAATGGTGCGTATCCTCGGCCAGAAAAAGTAAACCGGCAAAATTTTGCCGGTTTGCGCCTTAGTTGGGCTTAAATCAGTCCCCCAATATCCTATTGGGAATTAACACGTCACAAAACCATTTAGCCCACAGCATTATTGTCACTATCAATCATAGCTAGCGTCTCTTCGGCAAGCTTCTCGATTTCTAAAATACTATATTCAAGCTGCTTAAGACCTTCTTGGCGCGTAACAATTTCCAAATCTCTTGCAAAATCCGCAAGCCGTTGAGCACCAATCTGGGAAGAAGCACCTTGCAATACATGCAAACTTCTTGCTGCCGTGTCTGAATCTTTATTTTGCAATGCTTCGCTTAGCTGAGAGATATGTTCTCGAACTTGCGGGACATAAAGACCAACCAACCTCTTTACTAAAGCATCATTCTCCCCAGAAAGACGCAGAGCAATTTGGCGGTCCCAAAGAGGCAATTCCGCATTTGGATTCATATTCACGTCATCTTCCAGTGAAAGCGGCTCACTCTCAGTCTTTCCAACCTCCTGTGCATTTGCATCTCCGGATGGCATTTCTACCCGAGACGTAATCGGAATTGCCTCTCCCGTTGCAAGCTCCACTGCTTTCCTGACCCGATGAATGAGCTGTTCTGAAACAATAGGTTTTGTAAGAAAATCATCCATCCCTGCATTTTTTGCCAGCTTTCTCTCTTCAAGCAATGCACCGGCGGTCAGCGCCAAGACAGGAAGATTTTTCAGCCCCAATTCACTCCGGATAAGTTTAGTTACTTCGTATCCATCCATACCGGGCATTTGAACATCCATCAACACCACGTCAAACTCAGTTGATCGGGCACCCAGAATTTCCAGACACTCCTCGCCACTCGAAACAGCGGTAACGATGGCCCCTGAATCTTGTAAAAGATATGTTGCAACCTCAAGATTCAACGGGCTGTCATCAACTACCATTGCCTTGATATTATGAAGCCAATTTACTGCAAGAGTATCGGTTTTGGTTCCAGCCAATACCTTGTCCTTACGACCCGTGCGTAAAGAAATAACGTCGTTCACTACATTAAACAGTGTAGAACCATCAACTGGCTTTGCAAGAATACGATCCACCAACTTTTCTGTATCAATTTCAGCAATCTTCTCCCGATCAAAAGCCGATACCATCAAAGTAGGGGGTAAACTTTCACGACCAACTTCACTTGCCAATTGCGCCAGTACCGCAAGTCCATCCTGGCCTGGCAATTGCCAGTCCACAACTACCACGTCAGGCAAAACACCGTTATGATTAAACCGGCGCAGGTACTCAGAAATAAAATCTACGCCATTTTTCATTGAAACGACAGACCACCCCAACAAAGCCATAAGGTTTTTCAAAAAATCGTTTTCAACATCATTATCCTCCACAAGGAAAACCAAAAAATCATAAGATGACTTTTGATAATTTTCAGATAAATTTTCTTGAACAGGTTTAAAAGGTAACTCTACCCAAAACTCACTCCCCGTTCCGCTCTCACTTTCAAGACCACAACTTCCACCCATCAATGTCGCAAGCTGGCTTACAATCGACAAACCTAAGCCTGTACCGCCAAACCGCCGTGAAGTGCTGCTATCAGCCTGAGAAAAGGGCTTGAAGAGTTGGTTCTGTTTTTCGACCGGAATGCCGATACCTGTATCAATTACCGTAAACCTTAAGAAAACAACGTCCTCAATTTGGATATGCTCTGATTGCACAATTTCTATTCGAAGAGTAACCGAACCTTTATCGGTGAACTTGATAGCATTCCCGACCAGATTGGTTAATATTTGCCTGAGACGGTTATTGTCCCCAATTAATTCATCGGGCAGATCTCCTGGTGTCTCCAGGAAGAACTCAAGATTGGCTATTTCAGCTTGGGTTTCATATATCTTAGCCAAATCACTAACTTGGCTATATGGTGAGAAAACCACCTCATCCAGGGCCATCTCACCGGCCTCAATCTTAGATAAATCCAGGACATCGTTGACTATGCCGAGCAAAGAACGGCCAGCCAAATTGATCTTATTTAGATAATCTTTTTGCTCTTCTGAAGCCCTGCCATTCATCAAAAGTGTCGTCAGCCCCAAAATGGCATTTAACGGCGTTCGGATTTCATGGCTTATATTCGCCATAAAGGCACCTTTCGCGACACTGGCTTGTTCTGCGGCTTCTTTCGCATCAGTCAAAACTCGTTTTGCTACTATATCGTCCGTCAAATCTCGAAATGACATCACAACAATAGACTTTTTTTCAAACTCCACATCAGACAAACGAACGACCACCGGAAACTCTACGTTATTTCTTTTCTTCGCCACCACTTCGAGTACATTATTGGAATTATTTTCAGAACGATCTCTTAATTGAGATAAAAAACTCTCTTGAAATTTATCAACATCATCGTCAGACAGAAAAACATCAACCTGCTCTCCAATGATATTTTCTATAGAATAACAAAAAAGACTTGAGGCTTGATTATTGGCAAAAAATACCTTTCCTTCTTCATCAGCCACAATCATTGCTTCTGGAGCAAAACCTAAAACACCTCTTATCAACCCTTCTTGCGAACGCAACCTTTCTGATGACGCTATTTTTTCTTGCAGAATTCTTTCTCGAATATCACGTTTCCAACGAAAATGATAAAGAGATAACAGCACCACGCCAACAAAACACGCAAGCAGCACAATAACTGTTAATATTTTGAATATTTCAAGATAAACATCGAATGCAGGTTTGGCATAAACAAAAATGACCTCTCCTGTATTAGATCCTTCGTTAGGGCGGATTGAAGTAACTGAAGAAATCAGATATCTACCAGCATTGTTCTGCCATGCAAAAAGATTTGGCTCTACCCCCCACGGCAAAATTTCTTTCTTATAAAGATCATACCAGCTTTCACCAGTTCTCCTCTCAAACGAAAAGCTCATTGAAGGACTGGGATGCAACAAAAAATTGCCGTCTTTGTTTAAAATAAACTTTAGAAAACCCGGACGAGCCAGTCGCATCTCGGATAGCATTCTACGCCAGTCGATATTTACAATTACAATACCAAAAACCTCTCCGACAGAGGAATAAACTGGCGCAACGAAACGAACCGTTGGGGTTTCTGGCATCTCGATTTTACCGTTTTCTCGATTTAGCGTAACATTCGATACCCAGGCAGAGCCATGAGGAAGTCTTGCAGCCTCTTTCATATAAGGCTCTCTTCCTTTTCTCTGAAGTTCGGAATCCGGTGTAACATAAATGTTTCCATTGCGATATTGGACACGCACGATCTCTTTGCCGTTATTTGCAAGGCCAATAAAGCGCGCCTGTCGTACCGATTCGGAAGACAACATAAATGCCGAAAAAGAATTAGAAACCTGTTTTCTCCACTCACGATACTCTTCGGCACTTGGTGTACCAGTTGAAATTTTCTCCTTGAAAAGATTAGATGTTTCAATACCTGCAGAAAGAAAGCGAACAGCTAACTTATAGTCATCATAACGATTATCATAAATTATTCCTGCTTCCGATGACTGAGAAATAAGCTGCCTAGATACTTCTTGCCATCTAGTATACCAAAGGTAGAGGCCACTTATTACGCAGACAACTGTCGCCATTATGACAACAAACATAATCACCGAAAGTGTCATAGGCGCCCTTAAAAAGGCCCCCAAACGCATTTGATTGTGTTCAACAATCTCATCGGATCTATATCTTGAAATAACGCCCCACCATAAAAGCCCGGAACTGAGAGCAGAGGCGAAAAAACCAATTATTCCAATACTCATTGGAGAAAACAAATTAAGCGCATTATATATCGATGGCAGCGCCTCAGTCCTTAAAACCCAATGACGTCCGAGAATATTAATTTCTCGATTTTCAGCAAAAGCTGCCATCGGATGCTGACCATTCGTATCCGAAATAAAAAAAGGCTCCTGAGCTACGCCATCTGTCAAAGACAAACTGATGTTCTGAAATGATCCACTCAACTTGGCCAGGACTTCATCAACAACCAAAGGAGCATATGACCATCCCCAAATGGCATCCCGTCTTTCGACAGGCGTGTTGATTGGCACATCGCTTTCATAAATCGGCAAAAGGATCAAAAACCCTCGATTAACCTTACCATCCGCCTGAACAAGCGTAATGGGCTCTGTCAGTCGTACCTCTCCGGTTTGCACCGCAGACATTGCCGCTGTTCGACGGTTCCGCTCAGAGGCAATATCAAGCCCCGTCGCCCCCTCATTGCCATTCTCAGGATAAATATACTGGATAATGAACCTGTCGCCGTCATTCTGGTTTAATTCCCGAAGGGCGAAATTTGGCCGCTGGTCTGCTCTTGCAGCTTCTAAGAAAACATTGGTTTCAGCTTGGGTAACAAACCTGATAAAGCCAAATCCACGCGCTCCTGGAAACTCGCGTTCATGGTCACGACTGGCAATATAACGCTCAATCACCTGACGACTAAGATTATCATGTCCAGCGGTAACAATAGCTCCCCGCAAACCTCGCAGACCATATTCATACAAGGCGAAACTGTCTTCCACCAGTTGCTCGGTCTGGTTGGTGATCTCAGTTAACCTCTCAGAGATAAGCTTTTGATTGTGCAGTTGCCAAAACGAACCAATAACAACTGAAAGAAGCAACCCCGCAACAAACACCAAAGAAGGCAACAAGGCAGTACGACGATAATCTACCGGAGACACATCTTCGTGAGCTTTACTGCTATGTGAATCGTTCCAAATTTGATTTACCAACACATCCCCCTGCCCCGTCTTCATCACAAGGGTTATGTTAGGCCTGATCTCACGCTAAACAAGAGTGACGTTTATCTAAAATTGAGAAAACGTCATATTGTAAGAGAAAAAATACACAATATGAAAATCACTCTTTTCTAATGGATCTGAAAAATTACATGCATCACAAATTTTACTCAACAACGTACCGGCTACGACCAGTTTCCTTCGCCTTATAGAGAAGTTGGTCAGCCTTCCGGTACAAAGTCTCTGGTGAAATATCCCGACCGGCCGGTTCACTTGTTGCACCACCAATGCTCACGGAAACTTTGCCATCAACGCCATGTTCATGCGGTATAGCTAATTCTGCAACTGCCGCAGAAATTTTCTTGGCGACAGAGACAACATCTTCTTTTTTGGTATAAGGTAAAATAATGGCAAACTCTTCACCACCAACACGCGCAACAAGATCACCTGCACGCTTTACGGATTGCTTTAATGCACCAGCAATCTTCTTCAGGCAGTCATCACCAAGTGAATGCCCATAATGATCATTATATTTTTTAAATTTATCAACATCGATTAACAGTAAAGAAAGTGAATTATTCTTCCGGCCTGCACGGTTCCATTCATTCTTTAATGTCTGATCAAAGCATCTTCGGTTCGCAATACCGGTCAGGCCATCTGTGATTGACAGAATACGTAATTCACGCGCCTGGGCTTGCATAATCAAGTGATTACGGACACGCGCCAACACAACCTTTGCAACAAACGGTTTTACAATGAAATCCGTCGCACCAAGATCCAGTGCCTCAATTTCGATTTCATTACCTGTATGTGCCGTTACGACAATAACAGATACATGACTGGTTGCGGACGAAGTCTTTATGGCTTGGCATGTGGCCAAACCACCCAAACCCGGCATGTCAACATCCAATAGTACAACATCGAAATTTTCTGTCTTTAAAAGATCAAGCGCCGCCTCACCTGAAGCAACCACTTGGATACTGGCAATCTCTTCCAATATAGCAGCCAAAAAAGCCCCCATCATAGGGTCATCATCGACCACAAGAACCCTGCTGCTTTCTGTTGTCAGGGAGCCACCTTCCTGAACCGTATACTCATCCGACACTGTGACAATTCCCTTGAAGAAGTCCCCAAAAACGAGAAGATCATAAAGCTTCTTTACAACAAACGCGACACAAGGTTATCACTTCACGTTGAAATCAGACAATCATCAACCGAAAATTTCGCGAAAATCAGCAAATTCCTGCGCATGAGTATCCACAATACGGCATGGCCACAATCAATATTAAATAGCGCCTCTACCAACTCGACGGGCAGCCGCCATCACCCGCAAGACAGCTCAGTTTCTGTCTCAAAGACAAACGGATTGCATCACTGCTGCTCTACAGGGCTCCTCGCCGCATAACAGCTTCATGCCGGGCTTCCCCCAAACCTGTGCCGCACAGAACGGGCAGCGATATTTGACACGATGGGAACGGTTTTCCGCCTTAACCGGTGCAACCCGCGCCAATGCCGCTGCACTGGCCGACGAACCACCACCCAGCGCCGCTGCCAGCACCTGGCCCGGTTCCTGCGGCGGGAAACGGTCCAGCCAGGACAGGGTAAATTCCCGGGTCATCAGCTCCCGACATGCACGGTCAAACGGCCCGTCCTCCAGGATGTAATGGGTCATTTTCTCGCCCACACGCCGCCCGCCCGGCTTTCCCGTGTTGCTTGGCATCAGGCCAATTGCTTCCATCCGGTCGGCCCATTCCCGGTTGTGATAGGCGCGCCTGCCGGGATCACCGAAGTGATACTGCCAGAGATGCACCATTTCATGGACGAGGGTAGAAAGCGTTTGTGGCACAGTTCGCACCACAAACCAGGACGGGTTCAGCGCAATTTGTCCTCGCTTCGCTCGTTCAGCTGCGCAAACATCTATGCACTCACCCGTTTCACTACTGACAAACCGCTCGGACGAAAAATAGCCATAGGTATTCTTCTGACGCTGCAAGGTGATCAGACAGGGCGGCAAATTGTCCTCGAACAGACTGGCATTGAAATGACTGAAAGCCTTTTGCAATTCGCCATAAAATTCAACACTTGGCAGGGCTTCGGCCAGTTTGTGGATTGCACAATCCATTGTTCAGCCCTCCCACGCCGGAAACAACCGCTGCGCCCGATCCAGAAACTGCGCCTCGGCCTTTTGCGGGCTCCAGGGCAACAGATAATCTGGTAAAGGTGCGACCGAACGCGGCACAAAGCCGCGTACCAGGTGCTGGTCAACCGCATCGCGATATTCCGTCACCTGCAAACGCTGGTCGATATCGGCAACTTCCGCCGCCACGTCGGCGGGCCACGGCCAATTCAGCCCCGCAAGCTCCGTGTAGAACTTGCGGATCGGCAAAACGATCTCGGCTTCAAAGCGGTACCAGATCCCCAGTTGCCGCATTCGCAGCTTCACAGGCGTGAGCAGATCCCCGGTTTCATCTTCCTCAATGTCGTGGATAAGTGCATAGGGCGCGGCCCGACGCGAAACGTTGTCGCACGCCATCACACAATGCTGGGCGACACTCACATCACAAGCCCCATTCCAGCGCCGTAAATGAGCCAGGCCCCTGGCTTTGCCGGCGAACAAAAGCTGGCAGTCAGAAGGATGTTTAACGGCAGGAAGAAGATCACGCATGACCGCCCTCCTGCTGCTCAATGGCACGTAAATTATGGCGCACGGTATCGCGCAAACGGGCGGATTTGAGCATGGCATAAAGATAGCCCGCCGGATCGCGCACGCCCTGACGGTCAACCGCAACCATCACCGCGGCCAGCGCCGCCCAGCCATGTTTGGCCAAGGCCACCTGCCAGACAGCGGGACGCAATTTGATCTGGTGTGAAAGCGTTGATTTCACAGCCGCCGCAACCGCCTGGATGGAGGCAGAACACGGCTCCGGTCCCATCAGGTCACACAATTCGGCTGCCGTAAGCTGCTTTTGCAGAGTTGGCGACGCCTGAACCATCAAAAACAGGATCTCACTGTCCATATCGATGTCGGAAATTGTCGGGCACGCTCTCCGCCCGGGCGTTGCCTGCGCAGCCCCGCTTTGTACAAGGTTCGTAGAACCGGGATTTATCTTGTAGGATTTAAGGGGGACAGAATTGTCCACCACCCCGGACTCTCTTGCCCCGTCATTTGGCTCTTTCATCATCGCCAGATCATCGCGTTCGGCCTTCGCCTGCTCCCGGGCGGACTCTATCTTCTGTTCGATAAATTCCGCCGCCTGGCGCAACTCATGCAGACGCGCTGCGACCGGGCGCAAGTCAATCCCGGCATTACCATCCGAACGCCGGTTCGAGGCTGAATACCGCCGGACAATCCAGTGGTTGGCCTCCAGCAAACATAATGCCCGCCGGATGGAACGTTCATTCTTGCCTGTCAGTTCGGCCAAACGACGATTGCCCGGCCAGACCATCAAACGGCCACTGCGCCAGGCCCGCACATCATAGACATGCTCGATCAGCAGAATAAGAACACGAACGGATAGATCGGTGAGACAGGGAGATAAGCAGGAAATCGCCCGGCTGACCAAGCCAACAACCGAAGCCGTGGTCACGTCATTACAGCCGGTAAAACCGTCACATAAGGCGAGTAAATCGCCATAGGTTTCTGTCCGTCCCGCCAGACCGGGGACAGATTTGAGCCCCGAAAGGCAGACTCCAGAGTCGTGCAGATTCATATTTTTGTCGGCACAGGCCGGTTATTTGCTTTTGTTCTTGACAAAGCAATCCCGTCGCCTAAACTGAACCCATCATTTCCTAGGGCAGTTTAAGCCTTTTCAAAGACCCGTTGGTTGCAGCCAGCGGGTTTTTTGCATTTATAAGCTATTGAAAAGTCAGGAAATAAATAGCCTCGTAAGCGCCGCCTCCTCTTAAAGGCGATGCCCGAGTGCAAATTTCTCTTGTCCCGAGAATCCTTGGAGTCTATATCTAAGACTTGCCAAGTGAGAGAGAAGTGGTTGCGGGGGCCAGATTTGAACTGACGACCTTCAGGTTATGAGCCTGACGAGCTACCGGGCTGCTCCACCCCGCGTTGGTGGGTGATGTATCTGTTTGTTTTAAACAGATAACGCCGCATCAAAGGGTGAGCGGCGTTTGTATTTGGCGTTGTGCTAGGGAATATCTTGACTGTGTTTAGAAGGCCCGGCGGTGACCTACTCTCCCGTGCCTTAAGACAAAGTACCATCGGCGCAGGCAGGTTTCACTACTGAGTTCGAGAAGGGATCAGGTGGTTCCCGGCCGCTATGGCCACCGGGCCGTCAAAACACAGTGCTGAGAACGGGTGATCTATTATTTGGTGCGATAATGTCTGTATGCTTTGTTTAGCGGATTTTACCGCTGCGCAAGATTTGCAGGTTAGTTCAATTAGCAAGAGGGATCAATCAAGCCGATCGATCAATTAGTACTGGTTAGCTTCACACATTGCTGCGCTTCCACACCCA
>JBNKVX010000101.1:0-10164 GCA_050299435.1 Cellvibrionaceae bacterium
AAAAGCAGATCGACAAAGGCCCGTTAATCTTTACCGCCGATTATGCCGATGCCGTTAAAATCCATGATGCGACACGGCGTCCGGTGATGGTTCTGGCCGATCCCAATGACATGCGCCAGGTGCTTAAAGAGCATCAACGGCGATACCCGGACAGTAACGCAATCATTGCCGATCCCACCATCCCGCGCCAACCCAATGTGGCAGTTGTGTCCCTGCCCGATCAGGATGATGCCACCGACATTCGCCGCGCTTTTGCCCCAGTCACCGATGACAAAGCCTTCATGGTCTGGGATACCTGCACCGACTGGGCCAAACCCAAAAATTCAGCCTGGCTTAAAGCCACCGGCCTGCGCGGTTATGGGGTCAAGCTCACGGCCAAAGGCAACATTGCCGTGCCACTGCGCGACCGATCTGGCCGGATTGAAAATGTCATGCTGATCGACAAACAGGGCCGACAGAGCCTGGTGCAGGATACCCCTTCCGATCAGATGCTGATGCACAGGATTGATCCGCAAAGACGCGGGGATCAGGACACGCTGATCATCGCCCGGGATTACGCCGACGCGGCTAGCCTGCATCGGGCGACAAACTGCCCGGTGATGGTCCCCGCCAGACCGGAAGACTGGGCGGATCTGGCCCGCCATATGCGCGAGAGGAACAATGACGCCGAAATCATCTTGGCACTCGGCGCAACAGAGCAACCAGGCGACGCAGAAAAAGCAACAAGGCTGGGCATGGAGATTGTGCGCCCCAAGATGGCGACTTCGTTCAAAGACTATGCTGCGCCCCACGACGGCAACCAGGCGTCACGCCTGATCGCCAGCGGGGCAGCACCTTACAAGTTCGATCCCGAAAAGTCGGAATCCAGTTTTGTCACCCTTCAGGATGCCAACGGCGTGGAACGCACCCTTTGGGGCATTGATATTGCCCAAAGTGTGGATCAGGCCGATGCCAAACCCGGTGACTGGATTACGCTGGAGGTCGCGGAAACCAAAGAAGTGGCGGTCGAGGAAGAATATCGCGATGAAACCGGCCAGATCCAAACCCGGACCATCAAGACACATCGCAATGTCTGGAAAACGCAGATCAGGGATGACCCGGCCAAAACGCCAACCATGACCGCCCTGCGTAGCGAACTGGCGCAAAAGGTGGGCGATGACGCCTGGTCCATCTGGCAAGCTGCCAAGTCCGCTGACAAACAGACCATAAAGGCGCGACCGGAACTGGGCACCGCCAAAGCGTGGGCGCAGTATCGTATCGATCAAAACGGCAAGATTCTGATCCCGCTGCGGGACAGCGGCAACCGTCTGACCGCGCTCTACGGGGTCGATACCGATGGATCAGACGAGATGATCACGGGGCCTGGCAGCGACAAGGGACTGCATCACGTCATTGGCGGCAAGCTCTCAAAGAACCCCAAAGAGCCGATCCTGATTGCCGATGATCTGGTCAGCGCCATCGAGCTTAACCGACTGACCGGAAAGCCGGTAGTCTGTGCGATAATGGCCGATAACCTGAAGGCTGTGGCTGAAACGGTACGGCAGTTCAACCCCAAGCATAAAATCGTCAGCGTCAGAAAGGATACAAGTTTAGACATACAGAACCACGTCACTTTCATGAACAATGCGAAAGTCTTATGACAAAGTAACAAACACTCGCGTGAAAAGGCCCTAGATAGCAGCATATAGGAAAAAGTCACGCCACGTGATAGACCGCACTTGAGCCACCGTTACACGTCTCACTTCAAACTGGTATTTAATAACTCACTCTGATACCTAATTTCCGTTGAAATTTTAAAATTGAGGTAAGCTCTTGTACGGCATCGAACTATTCAGTGGGGCAGGCGGAATGTCTCTCGGTGCCCAAAAAGCCGGGATAGAAGTGCTATTCGCACTGGATGAGGACAAGCACGCATGCGCGACCTACAGGCATAATCATCCCGACATTCCTATTGCCCAAACGGACATACGAAATGTATGTGTAGCCAATATTCCGAAAGATAAGCCTGTATTAATGTTTGGCGGCCCGCCATGCCAAGGGTTTTCAACATCGAACCAACGCACCCGAAATAAAAAAAACAAAATAAATTGGCTATTTGAAGAGTTTATCCGCATTTCAGAACAGATAAAACCTGACTGGATTTTATTTGAAAACGTTAAAGGCATTCTGGAAACAGAGAATGGAGAGTTTGTCAAATACATTGAAAACTCAATACAAAACCTAGGATTTGATACTGAATATGGGATATTGACTTCGACAAATTTCGGAATTCCTCAAATTCGGAATCGCTTTTTCCTAATTGCCTCACGCCATTGCTCACCCAATATTTTGGAGAAAGTAAGAAAGAAATATCAATGCGATAAACCTCCAACTGTTTGGGATGCCATTTCGGATTTACCCGACTTAGAAAACGGTGCCAGCTCGGATTGGCTTCCTTACAGAGCGCCCCCAAAATCTGTTTATGCAAAAAATTTACGAAACGCGGCAGAAGGCTGCTACAATCACCATGTCACAAGAAACGCTCCGTACATTTTAAAACGTTATGAACATATTCCGCAAGGTGGCAACTGGGAAAATGTCCCTGACGAACTTATGGTAAACTATAAGGATAAAACGCGCTGCCATACAGGAATTTATCACAGGTTACATGCAGACCGTCCGTCAATCGTCATTGGGAATTATCGAAAGAATATGCTCATACATCCCGTAAAGAATCGAGGGTTATCAGTTCGTGAAGCAGCAAGGTTGCAATCGTTCCCTGATCACTACGAATTCAAAGGGAGCATTGGTTTCCAACAGCAACAAGTTGGGAACGCAGTCCCCCCTTTAATGGCAGAAGCTATATTTCGGGAAATTATAGAATCCACCAAATAAAATCACCAAGATAAAGAAAATCTCTGATGCTAACAAATTTTGAAAACCTCATGATCGAAAGATTGTCCGAGCTAAACGATGGACAAAAAGATTATCTTGAAGGTCGTTACAAGCAATTCCGCAACAAGCTGTGCCGCGAAGTATATCGGTATATAGCAGCAACAGAACCTTGCCTTTCCGATCATAGTGAAGATCACATAGTTAATGTTCTCGAAAACGCAGAGGCACTATTAGGAGATGAAATAAAAAATATCTCCCCACTAGAACATTATCTATTATGCACATCTATTCTTTTTCACGATGTCGGAAACGTATACGGACGCAACGACCATCACAAAAGAATTTCTGAAATCTACCAACAAGTGGCCGGAAATGAGACAGACAGGCAAGAACAACAGTGCATTCAGGCTATTGCAGGTGCCCACACAGGAAACAACAAGGAGGGGGATAAAGACACACTCAAACCATTAAAAAATGATGAGAGAGGCTTCAAAAGTAAGCCTATCAGGCTAGTAGAACTAGCAGCTATCTTACGCATGGCTGATGAGCTTGCAGAAGGACCACAACGCACATCGTTGTTTGCACAAGAAAACAACATTTTTTCTTCACAACCACAATCCGCAATTTTTCATAAATATGCGTCAAGCACAGATATAACAATCGATCGAAAGAGAGGATCTATTATTCTATGCTATCACATAGACATTAAAAAAGACGGCGATAAAATCCTAGCATTCGACATCGACCTTATAGATTTTCTTCGGTTCCTCTTGAAAAGAGTTTCAAAACTAAACACAGAGAGAAAATTCACTTCTTATTATTCAGAATACCTTAAAGTATTTGGCCGCGTCAGCATTGCAATGAACGCATATTACATGAATGAGACGCATCAAATATCCCGAAATAATAGTGAACTCAATGACTTAGTTGTACCCGGAGAGGATGATCAAGATCAACTGAACAACATGGGATGGAATCCAGAAGACATACTAAAAGAAATCGAAAACAGATTCTGATAATACATCATCAGGAAATTAAACGATGGCAAAAATCTCCGAAAAAAATCCGTTTGATTACAAAGGCGCTCTACACCTCGACAAGGAAATGATTCGGGAATTTTTCGTACAAGACAATAACCTTGCTCGACTTGTTCCCTCGACAAGAAATGTATACATTCACGGCGAACGTGGATCAGGTAAAAGCATGACGTTACTTTATCATGCGCTAGAAACCAATCCAGAATCTATTACAAACAATAAAAAAAACATTGCGGGAATCTATGTACCATGCAACACAACAACTAATCGAATTCGCGATATATTCTTCCTGAAAGAAGAGTACCAACAAAAAGCAATCTCAGAGCACATTCTAGTCTTACAAATCGCCACTTCCTTATTTAACTCAATTGAAAAAGCAAAAATAAAAAACGCATTCGGTGATCAAGATGACGAGGAAAACCTTAAAATTGAACTGGAATATCTATTCGCTTCCGAACTACCAAAATTGAAAAACACACCAATAACGCGAATAATACTGCTATTTTTGCAGAGAGAATTAAATATATCTCTAAGGCAACTAAGAAGTTACGATAATGAAGATTTCTATGAAAACGCGTTCACTTTTTCATCTCTAATAATGCCTTTACTTAATAGCTTGCGTCGTTTGCCTGTATTTTCCAATACTCACTTTAGCTTCCTGATTGATGACGCGCAAGACCTACAAACTGACCAACGCCGCATACTCAATTCATGGGTTGGGTTACGAGACTTTTCTTATTTTTCATTTAAAATTGCCGCAGTCAAAAATTCAGACTGGGATTATTTGACAATTGACGGCTCGACGATTGTAGAACATCACGATTACAACATTTTAAAACTCGAACAAGATCTACAAACAAAAGGCGGTGACTTCTCAAAACAATGCAGCGACATCGTAGAAAGACGTTTAAAATATGCTTTCAACGAACATATATCAGCATATGATTTTTTTCCACCGCACCCCAAAATGGTTGAAGATATAAAAAATTACCACAAACTGGCAGAAGCGGAGGCGATTAAAGAAAAAAAGTTCACCGAGCGGAAAAAAATATCTGATTTTTCTTACAAAATGGAGCGCGCATATTATTTCAAAAACCGAGCAAACTCAAAAAGAAACTTACCACCATACTCTGGATTTTCAACTATAGTTCACATGTCTACAGGAGTGATTAGAAATCTTTTAGACCCTTGTTATCATATGTATGCAAAATTTTACGCCGACAATAAAGATGTAGATTTAGAAATATCCGAACTAAGAATTTCCCCCAAAATTCAACAAAGCGTCATTCGCCAGAGGAGTGAGGCATTATGGAACAAAATCGATGAAGGGCTTAACAAACATGTGGAAGACTGCACGTCAGAAACGTCTGATCACTTGAAAAATCTTTTTCACCGCTTGGCAGAATACTTTCGAGAAAGATTACTACATCATTCCTCTGAACCGCGCGTAGTACAATTTTCTATATCTGAGCGAGACAACGACAAAAGGTCACAAGTATTAGAAGAAATTTTTGAGGCCGCGTCACGTGCAAAAATTTTGTATATTCGTCGAGGATCTGCAAAAGACAATGGACGCCTTGAAAAGTATTATGTTCCAAACAGACTTTTATGGCCAAGGAGAGGACTAGATCCTGAAGGTCAAGCTGGCGTGGCGTCAATTAGAGAAATTTTTCTTTACGAAGCATGTCTATACAACAAGAAAATTCCCACTAACTTTGCAAGCGAAAAACACAACGAACAAGCGGACTTTTTTAATGACACAGAATATAAAAAATAATTTTTCCATTATGATATCGATGGCCGGATGGGAAGATCGTTTTCGAGAAGGAACCATAAACAACTTTCAATTTTTGAACGAAAACGCTGTCATCTTCATTTTCCACACAAAGAAATATGAGGATAGAACCCTTGAAAACAGAAAATCCGTATTCCAAGCAGCAAATGAGCAGGGATTTCAAACAAAGGAACTATTAATAGATGAAGAGGGAAACGCAGATTCGTTTCTATCCCTAAAAAATACAATAGAAAACCTAGAAAAATTAACTGAAAAAAATGTTCTTGTTGATGTGTCAACGATGAATAGAGAGAATATTTGGTACGTTCTTTTTATACTAAACAACATAGGCACAAAAATTCACTACGTTTACTATCCATCATTAGAGCACGGCAAAGGAGAACTAACCAAAGACCCTTCCAGGCCACGTTTTCTATTCAAAATGTCTGGCGAGCCTAAACTTGGGAAAAAAACTGCTGTAGTAGCTTTAACAGGATTTGATTCAGAACGCACATTTCATTTTGTGAACCATTTTGACCCAGACCAAACTCGTCTTGGAATTCAAACAGGAAGGCAACTAGACAACTACGCCCGAAATATTGAGATGTACTCAGAAGACAAGATATCAGACTGTAAATTATTCCCAATTAACTCCTATAATTCTGAAAAATGCACATCAGATTTAATAAAAGAGATAGCTGACCTATATGAAAGTCATAATATAATTATCACTTCCTTAGGCCCAAAACCGGGCAGCATTTCTTGTTTTGAAATTTGGAGCCGCATGAACTCTCTAGCATTAGCATATATTCCTGTCAATGAAGTAAGTGAAACATATTCTCATGGAACAGATTTAAATGGGCTAATTGGACCATCATTAGTTCACTGCTCAAAACCAAACACCCACAACAAAAATTCATTTAAAATAGAGTTCAAAAAATCGACAACCTTGGAGGCACTGACTAAATCAACTGAAGAATACTCACTTCCACTTCCTGATTATATTGATTTAAGTGACTATGAATCTTTTCCTATACTACACTACGACATTGACGACTTGGAAAAGAATATCTATAACAATTTATTATCATTAAAGACATCAATTTCAGAATGATGCCTGACAATATTTTAACGATGTATCCGCTAGTGTTCTCTATCTGACATGAGTCATCCAAGACTGGCAGAATGTATCATACTTGGCACATAGATCAGATCAACTTCTTAGCAACACAATCTCGTGGTAGGATACAAACATTGAAAACTACGGTCCTAGACTATTTTTAGAAAAATCAGTGTGCATGCCGCTTGATAATATGCGCCGGGTCCAAAATAGCAATTCCAAATGAGGGACAAAGATGTCGGATGAATTGATATTAGTTCGCCTGACAGCCAAGCAGTCAATAGCAACGCGAAATGCTATCGCCCCCGAAAAATATTCATCCATGTGCTCGTGTGCGGAAAGCATGGCCACATATTCGGGACCGAACGATTTTGCATAAAATACTATGATGCGTGGCGGACAATCTTTTCAGACATTTTCCCAAACGGCGCCCGTGAGACCGACACATACGCATTTGACAAGTATGCCAGTCGGTTCAACATGGTGAATACCTTGATAGAAGAGCAGAATGCTCACAAGACTTTGCTACAACGTCCGCCGAAGATTAACCGTCCTGCGATTTGGCAACGAACATTAAGAATGTTTTCTAAATAAGAAGCTCGTCAGTCAAAACCTCTTTTCACTTTGCCGCGACAACAAGCATTGTACATTTCCAGATCAAATATCAAGCCCACAGGCATTATGTATCACAATTTTGATGCAAGCATACGGAGCCCATTACTTTCGCGGAAAATCCACAAGATGAACCACATTGTCGGAATGCTATCTCTACGTCCTTTAAGCTTTGGACAGTATCGGCCAAAATCTGACACGTTCTCTTATTGTAGCACCCAGATACAGCTTGAATAATGTGTTTTCAATTTTCGAGTGTTGCGCCCCGTAGCGGCGCAACCAGCGCCAAATCCAGGGGGGCATCCATCAGATTACAAGCGTATTGACCAACATTGAGATTTTCTGGAAACATTCTGGTACCACACAAACCTCAATAAGGATTGGAATATTCCAATTTTAAGTCCCATCTAGCATATAGGCAGGAACAGCCCATACCTGGCCCAAGCCCCGTCCCAAGACGAAGGACCACCTCGCGAACTGTGTAGCAGTCTAACATGGCGTCCTTCAATTGAGATGTGGAATCCCAGGGATCATGTCGGCCTATTCAGCGGATTGTCGACAAAACATCCAATGTAGCCAATTTAAGAAACCTGTGCTGAAGCCGTCCCCGGCTTTACGCCATTCGGGCTCCGCAAGATCAGGACTTACAGGCCACTTTCATTGATGATCTTCATTTCCTGTTGACGGCGGATGATGTCACTTAAAGCGATATCATCTTTTTCGTCGTTATCAAATCGGTCTATCGCATCCCGGAAATGATAGCGGTGCCGGAATTAGGTGTCAGTATCCTTTTTTACCCGTTGAGCATGGCTTGCCATGCGAATAAGGCAGGAAGAACGCCTACGTTCTGTTAGGTGATATCACCTAACCTATCCTGCCAGACCAACGACAGGGTAAAGTTGTGCAATCTTTGGCACACATTGGCACAAACTGGCAATCTCCGTCAATCTTTGGCAATCTCTGTCAATCACTGGCAACATGCTGTAATTGCTGGATTTTTATTTATACCTATTCTTCCAGAAATATACCTTTTACCCCTTGCGCATAAGCCATTCCGTCCGCTAATCAGAAGGGCTGGAATGCGACTATGATGGAATGAATACAATTTCTGCGGACAGACCAGAATGGTTAGGCCGGGGACCGGAGCGTGCTGGAAATTTGCAGCTTTAGCTTAGAGCCGGGCAAATTTCGCAAAATCCAAATTAACGGTGTGATTTAGCCTGTTTCTGATTCCGCTCCTGGAGCCTGCACCCTCAAGATCAGTCTTAATGTTCCACATAGCCCTTCCCAGTTCGTGGCCTCGTGCCTTTTCCTTATCCTGATCCACTTAACGAGGCCTGACTTGAGAGCCGGAATCTACGCACGTCATTCAACCGACAAACAGGAAACCAGTACCCAGGATCAAATCCGTCGCTGCCAGGAATTTTGCCAGCGCAAAGGCTATGACATTGTTGAAATTTATCACGATGAAGCCATCTCGGGCTCCCACATCGAAAACCGGCCAGGCATTTCCGCCCTTCTGATCGGTGCCTTGAATGATCGTTTTGATATGGTGGTCGCCGAGGATCTTAGCCGCATCAGCCGCGATCAGGCCGATACCGCCAATTTCTTCAAGAAAATGCTCTTCCTGGGCGTTCCTGTCGAGACGGTCAGCGAAGGCTTGATCAACGAACTGCATATCGGCCTTAAAAGCACGATGAATGCGCTATATCTCAAGGATCTGGCAGACAAAACCCATCGCGGTGTGATTGCCGCTGTGCTGCGCGGCGGTGTGCCGGGTGGCAAGCTATATGGGTATGATCTGGTTCATGCGCTTGATGAATTTGGCGAGCCGATACGCGGCAAACGCACCATCAATCCGGAGCAGGCGGCCATCATCCGGGAGATTTTTGGATATTATGCAGACGGCCGCAAACTCAAACATATCTGCGATGATTTGAATCACCGGGGGATTGATGCCCCTAAAGGCGGAAAATGGGCACCATCCAGTCTGGTTGGCTCCTTTGTGCGTCAAACCGGTATGTTGCGGCAAACCCTGTATAATGGCACCGTGACATTCAACAAAATGCAGTATCGAAAACACCCTGAAAATGGCCGACGGGTTTCGATCATCCGACCGGAAAACGAATGGATCGTTGTTCCCATACCAGAACTGACAATTATTGATCCTGATATATTTGCCGAAGTCCAAAAAGCACTCGATATGCGCTCCAATCGGCACATGCAGCGCAAGCTCGGCCCCAAGGTAACGACAGAGGAAGAAAAACGGGAAATCTCGATCAAGCGATCAAAGGAATGGCGGCGTAATCAGGCGATCACCACGAAACGCTCCAATGCTGTCTTTGGCGGCAAGCTGTATTGCGGGGAACATGGGCACAAAATCACCGCGACTTACGCCAAACACTATTCCTGTCCGGTCAAAGGCTGTCAGAACCGGAGCCTGAATTATGATCAGATCATGGCCCTGGTCATCGATGCCATCAGCGATCTTGATCAGGACACAATCCGCGATCATTTCGATAATGATAAAATGTTAGAGACCCGGGCCCATCACGAACAGGAAATCATCCGCCTGAAGGCGGAACTGGAAGCCTTGCGGGCCAGTGTCAATAAAGTCATCGAGGCGCTAGGACCAGACGCCCGTTCAAAAGATATTCGCGCCTTCTTTGACGACAAGTCAGAACAGATCCACCGGACAAAGCTGGACCTGGCGCATCATAAACGCGAACTGGCCGAAACAACCCTGC
>JBNKVX010000102.1:0-10093 GCA_050299435.1 Cellvibrionaceae bacterium
TATTTTCATTTAACTGTTTTGCCATGGATAAACTTAGTTTAAAAGAAGAGACTCAGGTTAATCAAATTTGTAAAACAGTTGAAGATTATTTTAAAAAGGCGAGTTTGGCCTTAAAAAATAAAGAAATAAAAATATTAAACTCGACAGGCAAATAACTGAACTCTGCTAATCAAGCAAGAGCAGAGGACCTGATCTCGTACAATCAAAAATCAATCTTTATTCTTTAGACGGATAGGAAAATGAAAGGCGATAAATTCTTTGATGAAACCCGAGAACAGTCTTTGGTCAAAGCAACCATCGTAGAAAAGTACTTTGGTGCCTGGTCGCAGATTATTACTGGTGCGCAAAAACGCTACCAGCAACATGCTCAGAAAATCGGGTATGTTGACTTGTTTGCTGGCCCCGGCCGATACAAAGATGGCGCTATATCAACTCCTCTACGGGTTTTAAATACAGCATTACAAAATGAGCAACTACATGATCGCCTTATCACAATCTTTAATGACAAAGACGAAAATCATGTAAGAACACTATCAGAAGCAATTAGTGATTTGGAACAAATCAAGTTATTAAAGCATGCTCCTCAGATTTGGAATGAGGAAGTAGGGGACAATATTGCGCTCCAGTTCGAGAAGATGAGTGTCATACCGGTACTCGCTTTTATTGACCCCTGGGGATACAAAGGTTTATCCCTTAGACTCGTAAACGCTTTTTTAAAAGATTGGGGCTGTGACTGCCTTTTCTTTTTTAACTATGCTCGTATCAACGCGGGTCTTTCAAATTCAAAGGTACGAAGACACATGGAAGCGTTGTTCGAATCACATACACAAGCTTTAATTGACCGTGTTACAGGTTTGCCCCCCGAAGAGAGAGAGGCATTGATCGTCGAAGGCATTGCAAATGCGCTCAAAACCTATGGTCACCGTTATGTGTTACCGTTTTGTTTCAAAAATGAGAGTGGCAAAAGGACAACTCATCACCTCATATTTGTAACAAAGCACTTTAAAGGATATGAAGTGATGAAGGAAATCATGGCAAAAGAAAGTTCCACCGATCACCAAGGAGTGGCGTCGTTTCAGTACATGCCTGCTGCGGCTCTCTCACAGGGATTACTTTTTGAGCTGAATAGACCTTTGAACTCACTAAAAGATTTGCTGTTGTTGGATTTTTCCGGCCAGTCTCTAACGATGATAGATATTTACCGTCAACACAGTATCGATAAGCCATTTTTAAATAAACATTATAAAACTGTGTTAAAGGAGATGGAGGAAGAGGGTTTGATAAAAACAAGTGGTAGGAAATCGAAAAGAGGCTTTGCGGACAATATTTTATGCGTGTTCCCATGAACGTAACTTACTTATTAGATGCTCATTGCTACGAACCAAGCTTGAGGACAGATTATGCCAATTAACTTTGAAAAACGATCACCTAACAAGGGAACGGAAAAAAAGGTACATCCATGCGAAATTTACGACACCCTGGATAGGAATGCCAACAAAGGTCCTCTTCGCGTACCTGTCCAAAATGCCGTTTTGGATAATTGGTTTGTAAATTACCGAAATCAACGCGACGTAATATTGAAATTACCAACCGGAGAAGGTAAAACTCTCATTGGGCTATTGATACTGCAATCGAAGATAAACCAGAAAAAGGGATCGTGCTTGTATATTTGTCCAAACAAGTATCTAGCCGACCAGGTTCGCATACAGGCGGATGAATTCGGTATCCACCACTGTGCAATAAATGAGAATGGACTCCCGGAAGATTTTATCAACGGGGAAAAAATATTGATCACGCACGCCCAAATAGTTTTTAACGGGCGCAGCACAAACTTCGGCATAGGACAGGATTCGATAGAGGTTGAAAACATCCTTTTGGATGACGCACACAGCTGTATTGAAATCATAAAAACAGCTAGTAAATTCCGAATACCGCGATCGTCAGATTGCTACCACGAGTTGTTACAGATTTTCGGTGACGCTCTAAAAAGCCAAGGGGCTGGAACCTATGCAGATATCTGCAATGAATCTAAAAGCGCAATACTTGCCGTGCCTTACTGGGAATGGGAGAGCAAACAAGATGAAGTTATTCAGATCCTTTCAAAGTACAATAAAAGTATGGATAAATCAGTATGGTTTGTCTGGGATTTATTAAAGGATAATCTTGATAATTGCACGGCTGTATTTTCTGGCGCGGGTATTGAAATATCACCAAGATTATTACCGATGGAGATGTTCGGCGCATTTTACAACGCTTCTCATCGTGTATTTATGTCAGCAACCATTTCAAACGATTCATTTTTTATTCGCGACCTTGGATTGACCAAGGAGGTTATAGAGATGCCATTAACTTTTGATAAAAAATGGTCTGGCGAAAAGATGGTGCTGATTCCCTCACTAATCGATGGCAGCTTAACAAGAGAATCTCTTGTAAATTGGATAGGTAAATGGCGGAACACAAATTATGGTGTAGTCGCCATTACTCCCAGCAACTGGCATAAGAAAATATGGGAAAGCCTTGGATCGACTGCCGTTGACGCAAGCAATCTTTTAGAGGAAGTGGAAAAACTAAAACTAGGGCACTTTCCAAGCCCTGTTGTTATGGCAGCCAAGTATGACGGTGTAGACCTTCCTGACAATATGTGCCGTATCTTGGTAATCGATTCGCTACCTATCACAGAAACTATCACCGAAAAATATATTGAATGCTGTATCCCTAATAGCACCTTTACACAAATCAAAACCGCACAAACAATTGAGCAAGGCTTAGGGCGCGCAGTAAGGGGCGAAAAAGACTATTGTGTCGTCTTGCTTCTTGGCAACGATCTCGTCAAACAGATACGCTTCAAAGGGTCTCGGCCATACCTCTCGCCACAAACACGCAAACAAATCGACATAGGGTTAGACTTAGCAAAGTACGCAAGAGAAGACATGGATGAGTCGCAAAACTATATTCAAATGCTCATCTCTGTCATTAATCAAGGGTTGGGGCGAGATGAATCT
Organism: Cellvibrionaceae bacterium; assembly: GCA_050299435.1. Classification (GTDB taxonomy): domain Bacteria; phylum Pseudomonadota; class Gammaproteobacteria; order Pseudomonadales; family Cellvibrionaceae; genus 1162T-S-0a-05. Next base: position 3,003 of record JBNKVX010000102.1, read on the forward strand.
TGGAAACAGTTTTATATTAGTAATATGGATTCAATTGACCTCGATGATAGTCGATCTACCGAAATCAGCGATGAGATGCTCATCCAGGAGCGCAAGGCAGAATGTTATCACTCAGAAGGAAAACACACTGACGCAGCCAACGCGATCCAAGTTTTGCTTGACAAACACTCTGCCACGCTTTCTAAAGAAGAACGCGGATGGTATCTACAAGAAATGTCTCGGTATTTATACGCTCAAAATCGCGTCGAAGGAATGGCGATGCAAGTGAACGCACACAGGACCAATAAACGATTATTCCTTCCCCCGGAAGGATACCAGTTCACAAAGATTGATCTGAAAGCGCATGAGCGGATAGAAAATATTAAAAGCCTAATTGGTCAGTACGACGAATTCGAGGATTTTCTTGTTTATATGGACGATGTGTTTTCGCGTTTAGTTTTTGGTGTTAAATCAGAGCGATTCGAAAGTGCTGTTGACGAATTGGGCAAGCTTCTCGGTTTTAATACTGAGCGACCAGACTCAAATTGGAAGTCTGGACCTGACAATTTATGGGCTATCAAAAACGGTGAATATCTATTTATCGAATGTAAAAGTGAAGTGCTGCTAACGCGTGCTGAGATTTTAAAAGATGAAACGGGTCAATTTAATAATAACATCGCTTGGTTTAAACGATTTTATCCAGGCGCAAAGGTAGTTTATTCCATCATTATTCCAACAAAAAAAGTGAAATCAAATACAGGTTTCAATGAATCGGTGGTAGTGCTTAGAGAGCGCGGTTTGAAGAACCTTGTATCTAATGCCCGAGCGTTTGTTTTGGGATTCAAAAACAGTGACCTAAAGAGTTTGTCAGATAATTTTATTCATCAGTCTATACACCAGCACAATTTAGACGCTGACGGTCTGATTGAATACTATTTTGAATCAACTCTGTTAGTTAACTAAGTGCTCGACGAGCAAATCATCAATAATGGTCAAATTGAATCGTTCAGGTGGAAACTTCGGAGCTTGGCGGCCACTAATCGACAGGGGGGTAGTCATACCTTAGATAATGCGCTTATTAATTTCACATACCTGTCAGTATTCGACATAGCATATCAAAGCCGCTAAACTATAGGTATCCAAATATCACAGGTATTTCGCATGCCCACCAACATTCCCAAGCCAGTCGCCTTATTTCCAGCGCATCCAGAACTCAAGTCGCTGGACTTTGGTGAATACAAGGACCTCAAGCAGTTTCTTGACTCTGGTGAAACCTGGTGGCAAACCCACTGGAGCTGGGGCCGAGAGTTCCTCAGTTATATCGGCCGAAACAAATCCGAACACACATTCACGCGATTCAGGAGCGAAACCGAACGGTTCCTGTTATGGGTTTTTCTTTTTAAATTCAAGCCTATGGAGCAACTGCGCAAGGCCGATATTCTGGAATACGCGGACTTTTGTTGGCAGCCGCCAGTTTCCTGGATCTGCACCGCGAACCATGAAAAGTTTGTTTTCCATAGCGGGCATTACACACAGAATCCCTTGTGGGCACCATTCAAACTTCAGCTACCCAAGAAAGCCTCGGACGACCAGATTTTAGACAAAAAAAAATATAAGCCATCTCAACAGACGCTCGCAGCCATGTTTACCGCCGTGATTGCGTTTTACAAGTTTTTGATGAATGAAGAGTATCTATACGGTAATCCGGCACAAATCGCCAAGTCTGATTGTCGTCATTTCATCAAGGATGCTCAGGTCAAAGAAATTAGGCGCTTGTCAGAATCTCAGTGGCAGTATGTCTTTAATGTTGCGTTGGAGCTGGCAAATCAAGACAGAATTTACGAACGCAGCTTGTTTGTGATTACCGCGCTAAAAACGCTGTTTTTACGTATTTCTGAGCTGTCCGAACGCCCAAATTGGACACCGGTGATGAGTCATTTTTGGCAGGACTCTGACGGTAACTGGTGGCTGAAAATATTTGGCAAAGGTAGAAAACTACGAGACATTACGGTCCCAAACAGCTTTATCGATTATCTCAAACGATACCGGCAATTTCGTGGCCTGAGCCCCCTACCATCCTCAGGCGAAAATCATCCTATTGTCGAAAAAATCCGTGGTCAGGGCGGGATGACATCCAGACAGCTCATTCGAATCGTCCAGCAGGTTTTTGATATGGCCTACGAGAAAATGAAGAACGCTGAGGGTGAAGACAATGCGCGCAAGCTGCGAGAAGCTTCCTCGCATTGGTTGAGGCACACCGGCGCAAGTATGGAAGTTGAGCGCGGCCGCGCTCTGAAAGATTTATCTGAAGATCTGGGACACTCAAGTATGGCGACCACCGACACCATCTATGTACAGACAGAAAATCGCGTTCGTGCTGAAAGCGGAAAAAACAGGAAAGTAAATTAGTGACTTGCTGCTCTCAAGCTCTGTAGGCTATTTGCTCTTATCGCTGGCCACCTAGGGCGCTTCGCAGATTCCATTACATGTTTTTCGACAGGAGGAACTCATATCCGGTCGACACGCATATTAGCCAGTCCTCCCAGGCAATTCAAAGCCCACCGCAACTGATCCCACCTCATTCCTACCTACCGCGCTTAGGTCATATACATTTCAACTCTCAAAAACCAGCCATATCAATCAGCTACCGCCTAAACGATTGTCGATGTCTCCTTATGAACAGACTTAAAGACGAGAACATCCAAATGAATACAGACTACTTTTTTCCCAGCATCATTCGTTCTAAAATTGTATGAAATATTTTTGAAGAGAATGGCTGAGCCCAGCTTGCCAGACTAAAAAACAAGCAGACACACAGATATTGCACAGAAATGGTGCATTTTTTGGATCATACAATCCAAAATTTGCACGAAATTGGAGCGAAAAGCAGGTGCTAGAAGAAAAACCGACAACAGAATGTTACCAGACGCTTTCGAGCGCGTATGACTATTTTAACAGCGCGTTGTTTGCCGGGCAATTGCCTGATGTCATCATCACATTTCACCGACAGCGCAAAGTGATGGGTTATGCCTCCATCGGCCGATGGGTCAATGAAAAACGTCAATATGTAGATGAACTAGCCGTCAACCCTGAATACTTCGCAAAATACCCTCTGATCGAGATCTGCCAAACCCTGTGTCATGAGATGGCGCACATCTGGCAGGCTCACTATGGATCACCCGGACGACGGGGTTACCATAACGCCCAATGGGCCAAAAAGATGCTGCAAATAGGGTTGATCCCCTCATCCACTGGGAAGCCCGGTGGACAGAATACGGGGGAATGGATGATGGACTATGTCCTGCTAGAAGGCCCATTTCACAACGCCTGTAAAGAGCTTCTCAAAAAGGGTTATCGTCTGCCCTGGGTTGACCGCTATCCTGTCTATCGCCTGGAGCTACCTATTACCGCCTACGATGACAAAGGCTCCGAATACGAACTGACCGAGAATTTAAATCCCAGACCCGCTGCGGCAGTCGCAGCCATGCGAGCAGAGCAAGACACTTCGGTAGTTATGACTGAGCAGTCACTAAGCGAACGAGCATTTAGCAGTGAGCATGAAGAGGTTAGCCGGTTTTATGATGACGACAATCTCGGCGAGCTGATCACTTCAAAGCCAAAACCGCGATCGGGACGCATTAAATATGCGTGCAAAACATGCCATATCCAGCTTTGGGGCAAGCCTGGATTGAACGTAGTTTGTGGAGACTGTAACAAAAAACTAAGTGAGGTAATTTAGAACTTGGGATAGAAGTTTTCAGAAAGGATAATAACACTCCCTTCCATAGATTAACATTAGGAGTGTTCAATGTACACCAAAAAGATCAGTTCCACGGATAAAGAATTCCACGATACACCGCCGCAATTCAAAGCTTTAGACCGCAAGCGTTTTTTCTACGTCGAATCTCATTTCAAACAGCTCATCACACAAAACGTTCGCGGCCATGCCAATATCGTTTACATCATCGTCGCCTACGGGTACTTCAAAGCCACGGGTCAATTTTTTAATTCTGCGATCCAGGAAGATGTTGACTATGTAGCAGGCCGACTGAAGCTCAGGCAAAGTTTTCGCTGGGAAAGCTACAATACAAGCACCAGAAATCGCCATAGAGAAATGATTCTTGATGCGCTGGGTTTTAAGCCATTTAATCAAACCACCATTCAACCACTGTTGCCACTGATAAGAACGGACGCACGCTCTCAGAAAAACCCCGATAAATGCTTTATTTCCGTTTGCGAATGGCTCTTTGAACACAAAGTCGAGACACCCGATTATAAAACAATTTGTGACACGATCGAGTCGGTCTATAAAACGCACATCGACCAACAGATTGCCATTGTTAAAAATAAGCTCTCGAACGATGGAGCTCAAAAACTCGATGCGTTATTTTCAAAAGGAAAAAATACTTATGATGAAATGGAAACGTACAGACTTACGCTGCTGAAGAAACTTAACCAGTCAACCAAGACGTCTAAAATACGCGAGAATGTCGCAATATACGATACGCTCAAGCCACTCTACGATATTGCACTTCCAATCTTAAGCGAGCTGGATTTTACAAAAGATGGACTTAAACGCTACGCACTATCCGTTCATCGGCGGCAGGTTTTTCAGGTTAATCGTTTGAAAGATCATGATCGGCATCTTCACCTTGCCATTTTTATCACTCACCAATTTCAACAGCTGGTCGATATTCTGGTCGAAACGTTTCTGGCCTCGGTGAAAACAGCAGTGAACAAGGCCGAGAATCTTGCCAAAGAAGAATACTACAAACAACGCCAGGAGCAATCTGGCCATACGCAAGCGTTAGTAAAGGATACGGTTGATTTAGTGTCGTTGGTGGAAAAACTTAAAGAGACGCTGAACAACCCTATTCTGAGTGATTCAGAGAAAGTCGAAAAAGCGATTCGCTTGATAAGCCCGTCAAAGATATCCACGGAAAACGTAAACGCTCATGTAAAAGATGTCCAGGAGGACTTAGATAAAATCAGCGGACAGGCTCTTGAAATGCTCTTTTTGGAAGAAGGCGCCACGTCGCTTCAGCTCAAGTGTAGCGATATTCTTCGGCGGCTCAATTTCGATTGCGACGTGAAAAGCAACAAGCTGCTAAAAGCAATATCGCAGTACCAAGCGAAAAACGGAAAGGTTGATGATACATTCCCAGTCGGGTTTCTTACGAATTCAGAAACCGGCTACGTTGACACGAAAGACTCCTTCCGCGCGAAACTGTATCGCATTCTGCTTTATAAGCACACCGCCGCCGCCATTAAAGATGGCACACTGAGCATTGTTAACTCAAATCGTTACCGACAGCTAGAGCAGTATTTGATTTCGCGGGAATACTTTCAAAAAAACCGAGATCACATACTAAATTTAGCGGACATGGCTGATTTTAAAGATGTTAAAAAATTGGTTGAGCACTGGGAACTTGAATTGGATGCGCAATACAAGGAGACGAACGAGCACATACTGGAAAATTTAAACGAATATATTGAGACAGACGGTCTTGGCGGATTTAAGCTAACGTACGAACGAAATACTCGGGCAGAAGTCCTGCTAGAAATGGAAAGTGACGTCGCTCTGTTTCCGGATGATCAATACATTCGAATAGCAGAAGCGCTAAGCACAGTGAATTCCGCTTCAGGGTTTCTTGACGAGTTTGAACACAACAGTATCCGATACCGTAAGCCCAGACCTGAAGATAAAAATTTCCTGGCGGGAATAATTGCGCTAGGCGAACACTTGAGCGTGCCAAAATTATCTAAATTGGCGAGAGAGATTGAACTGGCAACTTTGGAATCCACGACCAATGGTTTTTTTACGCTTGAGAATTTGAGACGAGCAAATGATGCCGTTATTCGTTTCGTCAATCAACTTCCACTGGCCAAAGTATTCATTGGAGACTACGGCTTGCAGACGTCGAGCGATGGTCAGAAATGGACGATCGCATATGAATCACTCAATGCAAATAAATCTTTTAAATACGGCGGACGTGACCCCGTTGTATCGGCCTATACGTTCATAGATATACGAGGGATGTTCCCTTACTCAATGGTGATCAGTGGTGCCGAATTTGAAGCGCACTATATGGTGGATGGGTTATTAAAAAATGATGTAGTGAAATCAGACCTTCACTCCACTGATTCTCACGGATACACGGAAGCCATATTTGGGCTTACACATTTATTGAAATTTTCTTTTGGGCCACGCATAAAAAACCCCGGCAAACGAGTTTTATACTCCTTCAAAACTCCCACTTTCTATAAGAAAAAAAGCTATCCGATCTTTCCAAAAGAGCGGATTAATAAAGATAAAATTATTGATAATTGGGAAGACGTTCTTCGTTTGTGTGCATCAATAAAGCTAGGCGAAGTTACGGCGTCTCAAATCTTCAAGCGATTGAACTCATACTCAAAAAACAATCCACTTTACGAAGCACTAAAAGCATTTGGAGGTATTCCGAAAACTTTGTTCTTACTCCGGTATGCCGACGATGTGGGTATGCGAAAAGCCATCCACCGCCAGTTAAATAAAGGCGAGGCAGGGAATAAGCTGGATCGAGCTCTGGCCATTGGACGGGCAGATTATGTGCAGACAATTAAGGAAGACCAGGAGATCGCAGAGACCTGCAAACGACTACTTAAAAATGTCATCGTTTGCTGGAATTTTATGTATCTCTCCAAACGTCTGTCAGAAGCCAAAACAGATGTTGAGTATTCCCTGCTACTAAAAAAGATTAAGGCGTCGTCTATGCTGGCTTGGGAACATTTTGTCTTTCATGGCGAATTTGATTTTTCACAGAACTCCCTAAAAGACTCTCAACAGATAGATTTACAAAAAATCCTTGATCCAGACCTGATCAAAGAGTGATCGATCATCGCCGTTTTACAGGAGAGTGGCGACACTCTCCTCGTTTTCCCAAATATAACACCGCTTTTGAGCATCGTTCCGGGAAAAGAAATATCGTTTAACCTATTGTATTTAAACGTTATTTACGAAAACCTATAGTTGTTTCTCGAGTTTTGTTTAGGATTTCCCAACACGGTTCTTATTGCCTTTTCCTCCGCGCATAGCCCGCGAAATCAATATCCTTAATGCCTAGTAGGCCATA
>JBNKVX010000103.1:0-10019 GCA_050299435.1 Cellvibrionaceae bacterium
GTTTTAGTGCTAGCAAGGTCCAGGGATTTAATTCCCAGGACAAACGCCCCAAAGGCAAGGCATAAGGTTGTACATCAACTTGTGCTGCGCCAGCACTGCCCTTCCAGACTGTGCCATCGACACTGTTCAACCAAACCACTGGCACTTGTTTGTGCACAATTGAGGCGAGTAAACGCGCAGGCACATTGGCAAGCACAACAAATAAAAAATACGCAATAAGCGCACAAACGAGAAAAAATTTTCCGGTTTTGGATGTCATTATTTATTTCTTTAATTTGTTAAAGTGACTGTCAACGACACACTACCTTGACGAGATGAGGTCGTAATACTTGAATCTTTTATCTTAATACCACGATTAATTTCCATTTCGTGTAACCAGGCAATGGCCGCCGCATAACTGACTTGTTCCATTTGCAAACGCACTGCTCCGTTTGCCTGAGGCTGCATTGAAGACAGGCGCAAATTAAATTCACGCAAACTACTATTCACCTGTTCGGTAACATTGCTTGAGTTTGCAGGCGAAGCTGACCCGCTGCGCGCAAGAATTTCTGCGCTTAATTCCCGTACTTGATTGAGCGAAACTGTAACGCGTTGATTGGCATCAAGTTGATCGAGGTATTTGTTATGGGCGCTCGTAACCATCAGATAAAGCAAATAAGTTCCAAATGCGACGCCCAGCACAAACATCGCCAACTGATCGCGCGGGGAATTCTGGTTCCACCATTCTCTTATTGCATTCATGATGCAGACCCCGCAGCCTGGGATATTTTTATTCGCGCTTGAAAATTTTCATTCCTTGCCGCTGCACGCAAAGTTTCTGCTTTGTACCCTAATTTTTCAATTTCGCCACGAATATTTTCCACGTCGGCAAAATTACCCACTTCGAAACTGACAATCAATTCCTGCTGATCGCCACTGTAACGCAAACTTCCCAGGCTAATACCTTCTTTTTCATTAAAGGTTTTAGCAACGCTATTAAGCAAATACATAAAATTGGTCGATGCTACATTAGTTTTATTATCTCCCAAACGTGCACGCAATTCGCGCTCCGGCGTTTGCCAGCGGCCGTTAGGTATGGCTTTGAGAAATATTTGTTTACGCGCCTCCAAGAGTTCGTTGTATTCCTGTTTAGCCTGGAAGTACATGCCGAAGTTCACGACCACTGACATGAGGGCAGCCGCACCGAGAAAATATACGGGCTTTTTCCAGGTTTGCCACCAACGCGCCAAAGGTAATTGCACAGCAAACTGGCCACAGCGAAGATTGATGTCTCCCTGGTAATCATCCGTGCTGACACAATCCCAAAACCCACCTTCAAAAGATTTTATTTCAGGGCCTTCGTATAACGCGGAGGGCAGCCATCTCATCAATTCATCACACTGTTCGCTGGAATTTGCCACAAGTGTGACGCTTTTAATTTCATCGCTGTCCAGAGGCAATTGTTTTAGATAAAGTTGCGCGATGTCTTGCTGAATAGCAAAACCCTGGTTATCGCCGTAATGTGCGAGAACTTCATCTTCGTCCCACACTACGACCAATTCATTTTTGTCTCGTTGAAGCAATAAATAATCGGGTACGCACTCTGCAACATCAAGCTGTATTTCTTCAAGTTTTGTTATTGCGTTGCCAACATTGTCCGCGCGCGTGTAGACCAATGAGACGTTTTCGTTGACCACCTCACCGAATGCAAAATGCAATTCGTCAATTGGATCAATGATGTCGTCCTCCAATTCGTAAGGAAGTAATTTACCCAATACTCGACGATTTTTTGTTTCTGCGTGCTCGAGTGATGCGACACAAGTCGCGCCTCGCAAAATCAGGCATACAGACAAATCTTGTTGCCCTTCCAATGAATTGAGAAGCGCTTCTGTATCGCCAGTGTAATAGCCTTGATTGTGCCAGCCTACACCATCTCGTAATCGCCACTGCCATAAACCGTTTTCCATCTGGCGGGCGAATATTTTATCTATCACTTTCTATTACCTTTTTTTATTTTAAAAATTGGCGTCGGTACGTCGCACTGTTACTACGTTTTGATCGGTGCGCATCAGCATACTTTTACTGTATTGCATCTGATCATTCACCATTGTCTCACCGATGAAAATAAAAAAGTTACTTTGTGTGGCAAGGCCATCACTGTCGAAACCGCTTGCCGAATTCTGCTGTCCCCGATTGTTGTTGTCCAGATCAAACATAGTAATAACATCGGGAAAATCCAGAAAATCCTGAACACTCTCAAAGCCTTCTTCACCACGGGCATCAATCAATAATTGAGCGTCTTCTAAGGAGAGTGGCTGAGTCACACTCTTGCTGTTTAAACTGCGCAAAGTTGAGATCGACATCGTATTAATATTCATGGGTATATCTTTCGGTAAAGCAATTGTTAAAGGTAACAGGGCCTCATAGAGTGCTGGCGTGACGCCTTTCACCAAACTTAACTCGCTGATACTCGCCATTTCACGATTTGCGATAGTCATAGGCGGCTCAAGGCGTGAATAGTGGTCTCCCTCTGCACCCCCAAAGCCTGTCGGTTCTGAATCTGCATCCAGCCAATCCACCACAGCATCGCAAATTGCCTCTGCGGTTGCTTGGTCAACAAGCGTGCCTTCCTCTATCTCAAGGGTTTGCAAGAGGCGAATAAAGCGCCTTTGAGCCGGAGTGTAGCGTATATGCCACTCTGTCGCGAAATTTGCTGCAGTGCCTTTAAATTGCATTTTCTCTTGCAACGAATTGATGTTGAAGCGAGATTGGGCATCCTCAATACGCCCTCCCACATAGCCATAATCTGTTTCAAAGGGTGGCTGTTGCTGAGCCCACACTTCAGATAAATTATCGACTTGGTTTTCCTGCATATCCAATTTCAAAACATGTCTTGCAAAGTCTTCAAGCGCATCGAGGTAGGCCTTCCCTTGCACACTGAACATGCGACTGCCATGTCGACTCAATGACAAGTTAAAGTGCCAATAGATTTCAACACTCAGTACACTGACGATGGCAACAATCATGATCGCCACCACCAATGCCACGCCGCGCTGTTTTTTGAGTGGCGGATTCACATGTTTCATCTTCGTCATCACAAGCCCGGTAACACTTCAAATAAGCGCGTAATTTCTGCACCCCCTTCCAGCACCAAGGTAATTTCAAGTGCTTTTGGCAAAGCCGCTTGCGCCTGGTCCGGGGGCCAATCATCTACCCAAGGGCCACGAAAAACCGAGCCTGCGCCCGGCGGAAGAATGCGTACCTTTACTTCCTCCACACCCTCAAGCAGTTTTTGTTCGTGACCCAAATCTTCGTCCAGATTAGCGGGGTCATTCCACAATTCACGCATCAGAATGTTGTCTTCCAGGCGATATTGCACTCGCCCCAGTTCACTGCGATAAAAGTGCAGGGGGTTGGGGCGCCCGCCTCGCAAAAACGTTAGCCATTCCTGTTGAGTCTCATCCACTAACATGGCGGGTATGGGATCGCCATAAGCGCTAAAAGACATTTTGCCCAGCGCGTTACGCAAATCTGTTTCCAAAGTGAGCCACGCTCTATCCAGTCGTTGCATTCGCTGTTGGCTCAACTTGGTACGGGTGTGTGCGACTTCGGCGGAATTGAAGGCGTACGCCGCGACAGAAGCGATAATGGCAGTAACCGCGATAGCAATTAACACTTCTATCAAAGTAAAGCCTTTACAACAGTGGGATTTAGGTTTCACAAGCATAGGCCGCCCCTATTCACCAATAAAACCCGATAACACTGCTAACCATTTTCCCTCTTCCGCATCCTTTTCACCGACCTTGATATCAAAGCGGTAAACCTTGCCAACAATGGTTTCCATTTCAGTGACTTCGATTAACCAGTCCCACTCTTGGCCTGCATATTCCAAAGTATCGCGTTGGCGGGTTTTGGGAACTTGATTTTCGAGTTCTTTCGTCAGACGCAATTCCACCAAACGATTTTGTGCAATCCAGCCTGCATACAATTGTTTTTCCATTCGGCCGGTTTTATCGACAACACTTCCGATGGAAGAAATCATTGCAGGAATGGCCAAACCCACAATGACGAGGGCAACCAACACTTCGACCAACGTGAAACCCTTAGTGCGGCACATCAGCGAAAGTCTCCGGCAAACGCGCGATTTTCTTCTTCCGCTTCCGCACGTTCACGCCATACAATTTCGCCCCACGCATTTACTTCAACGTGCTGCGCTTCAATATCTAATTCGCTGTGGGAAATTTCAATTTCAAAAGGTGTGACGTCGCCACCAGGAAAAAATCCAATGATGGGTTCCATGGCCAAAGGTTCTTCTTCGTATTTCCATTCCTGATTTTCGATACTTATCCGCAATTCAACATTTGCTGAAAACTCTTCGGGCGGCAGCGCTTCCACATCTTTCCATCCATTCATCGTCATGCGCTGCCAACGATAACGCCAGCCTTGAGTGAGCGGGTCATCTCTCCATTCGGGGGGTTCAAGAATCAAACCGTAAGCTTCGGCATTCACACTTGCCATTTCAGAGGCGTGTTGACTTATAAGTGTAAAACGTTCGATTGCGGTAGTGAGTTTTCGGTCTTCACTTTTAGCGCTAAAAATTACAAATGATAGGCTGAAGGCAATGGCCACTATAAAAACCACTGCCATCATTTCGATCAGGGAAAATCCTTTCTGTTGGTTTCCCGTTTTGGCTTGCATCACTCATCACCGTCGCAGTTTTATTTGTTCACTTCATCCCAAATACTGACATCGGCCGCTTCTTCTTCACCGCCTTCCAAACCATCTGCACCTAAAGTAAATATTTCGTAAGGCCGACCTTCACCGGGGCTCAGATAAACATAGTCATATTGCCAGGGATCTTTTGGTAAGCGCGGCATATAACCTTCGTCGGGATAAGTTCGCGGTTCCGGCGCACTGGAAGGTTTGCTTACGAGAGCTTCCAAACCCTGCTCTGAAGTGGGATAAAAACCATTGTCCATTTTGTACATCTTTAAAGCTGTCTCCAGGGACGTAAAATCTGCTCGCACTTTTTTATCTTTGCCTTGTGACAAGGCATTCATCACATTCGGTGCAACGATAGCCGCCAACAAACCCATGATGGCTAAGACCACCATGATTTCAATTAGGCTAAATCCTCTTTGTGTTTTCATTTGCTCACCTGTTCTTTTTAACACTGTGTTTTAACTCTGCTTTGTTTAGTCTCAATTTATTTTCGATTTAAAGTCCAACTAATTGATTCATCTGGAAGATCGGCAAAAGAATTGCCATCACGATAAACATTACCATGCCGGCCATAATTAAAACCATCATAGGTTCCATTAAGGCTAATCCAGTATTAATGGCAAATTCCAATTCTCGCTCCTGATTGCGCGCCGCATGTAAAAGTTGATCTGCAAGTTGACCATTTGCTTCACCACTCGCCGCCATTTGCACAAGCAAAGGTGGAAAAATTTCTGCCTGATCCAATGCGCGCGATAAACTACTTCCTTCTTGCACTGCCACAGCCACTTCTGCACCGGCGCGCTGCAACTCTTTATTGGTTAGCACTTGCGCTGCAATTCGCAATGCCTCCAATAAGGGAACACCGCTGTTTACCAACAAACCCAGCGTGCTGGCATAACGCGCTGATTCTGCAGATAAAATAAACCCCCCGACACCGGGTACATTAAGCAAAAACTTATGCCAGGCTTTTTTATGTGCTTCAGAGCGCAACATCCACTGTAAACTCACAATCAAGCCAGCAATAAATACCAAAAACAGCAATCCGTAATTCACTAAAAAATCACTGATAAAGATAAGGACTTTGGTAATCGTTGGCAGTTCCGCATTACTGTTGCTAAATAGCTCAATCAGTTTCGGAACCACCTTAACCATAAGAATACCAACCACCAAAAAACTCACGCACACCATAATGATGGGATAAACCATCGCAGATTGAATTTTTTGCCTGGTTTCCTGACTGCGTTCCGTGTAATCAGCTAACTGTTCCAATACTGGCCCCAAAAAACCTGCGGACTCGCCAGCGCGCACCATTGCGCGATAAAGATTGTCAAAAACACGCGGCACTTCGGCCATGGCTTGCGCCAAACTCAAGCCTTCCAAAACGCGCGCGCGCACTTGTAAGACTACGCTTTTTACTTGCGCCTTACGGCTCTGTTTTGCGGTTGCCTGCAAGACTTCATCCAATGGCAGACCACTTTGAACCAGCGAGGCAAGTTGACGCGTAATTAAAGAAACTTCCCGTGTTTTTAAGCGCGGACCACCCAAACTGAAACTAAAGCCTTTACGGCCAGTACTGCTTTTATTTTCGGAACGATTGCGTGTTGATTTTACATCCAGGGGTTTGAGTTGCCGCGAACGCAATTGTGAGCGCACGTGACGTTCTGAGTCGCCTTCTAGTATGCCCTTAACTTTTTTCCCTTTGGCATCCAGAGCCTGATATGCATATGCACCCATAGCTCGCCTAGCTGGTTGCAGTTACACGCAAAACTTCTTCAACACTGGTGCGACCGGACAACACTTTCGCACGGCCGTCATCATCAATGGCTAAAGAACTTTTACGCGCATGAGCCAACATCTGTTGTTCTCCTGCGCCTTCGTGTATTAATTGTCGCAACTCATCGTCCACCGGAATCAGCTCATAAATGCCTGTTCTTCCCCGGTAACCCGAATGGTGGCATTTTTCACAACCCGTGCCGCGATACACTGTTGCACCTTCTGGAATTTTTAAGCGCACAGATTCTGAAATTGACGCAACATGGGGTTCTTTACAGTTATCACACAATAAACGCACCAGACGCTGGGCCATTAAGCCTTCCAAACTGGAAGATAAAAGAAAAGGTTCAACGCCCATATCTTGCAAGCGCGTAACCGCACCAATTGCTGTGTTTGTATGCAGCGTTGATAACACCAAGTGTCCCGTTAAACTCGCTTGCACGGCTATCGCTGCAGTCTCGCGGTCACGAATCTCACCAACCATCACAATGTCCGGGTCTTGACGCAAAATCGCGCGCAGACCACGTGCAAAAGTCATATCAACTTTGGCATTCACTTGCGTTTGACCAATGCCAGGCAATAAATATTCAACGGGATCTTCAATCGTTAAAATATTGCGTGAACGATTGTTTAAATAACTGAGACCTGCATAAAGACTGGTTGTTTTACCCGAGCCGGTTGGGCCTGTTACTAAAATAATGCCATGCGGTTTGCTTAAGGCTGCTTCAAAATTTTCGCGCACTTTTTCTGGCATGTTCAGTTGGATCAAACCCAATTGCCCGGCGGCTTGATCTAACAAACGCAAAACGACGCGTTCGCCATGCGCAGAAGGAATGGTTGAAACCCGAATATCAACTGCGTGCCCGGCCAGTTTCACTGTAATACGTCCATCTTGCGGCACGCGTTTTTCCGCAATATCCAAACGCGCCATAACTTTTAAGCGACTGACAAGAATGGGAGCAAGAACGGGTTTTGGCGATAGGACCTCACTGAGCACACCATCCACACGAAAACGAATGGAAACACGATCTTCGTAAGGCTCAACATGAATATCAGAAACTTTTTCACGTACGGCTTGTGACAAGACAGCGTTAATTAAACGAATGACCGGCGCATCGCCGTCACCACTCAATAATTCACCGTCATCGGGAATATCGTCAGCGAGCGCATCCAGGTCAAACTCCGCGCCCATATCTTCGGCCGCTTGCTGTGCTTCGCCATCATTACTCTGATAAAGCCGTGTTAGACGCGCTTTAAAATCATCTTCATCTAAACATTTGAGCTCAAGTGGACGACCAAAATGGCGACGCACTTCAATAAGCGCTTTGGCCTTAACTTTTGCCGTATGCAGAACATAGCCGTCCTCCAATACGATGCCATTTGCTGAAGCGTAAGCATAGGGAAGACGATAATGAACAACGGCAAGTTCACCGGCAGCCAACACATCTTGTTCGGCTTCAAGGGATTCCAGCTCACTATCCACGACACCACTCACTCAAAGCTATTTACTCTCTTCTTCAACAATCTCACTTTCTTCATACAATTCTTCAACGGTGATATCAGGCAAAATGGGGAGCGTTTTATCACTCATCAATGTCAGGCCTCTTGCACGTTGCTGAATTTGTAACTCCTGCATAAATTGATATTTTTCTGCCGTCGCGCCGTACATGGTTTCATCGTCGCGAATAATTTGGGCGCGCAAAAACACCATTAAATTTTCGCGACGATTTTCAGTTCTTGTGGTTTTAAATAAATGTCCCAAAATTGGAATACTGCCAAGCACAGGAACTTTGCTAACAGTCTCGCTGACGTTGTCTTCAATCAGTCCGCCTAACACAATAATTTGCCCGTCATTGGCAAGAATTTGTGTGTCTATTTTGCTTTGATCTGTAATGGGTTGGCCGCGTGGGTCTGTACCGGAAACACTGGACACTTCCTGCGCCACGGTAAGCAACACTTTATTGCCTTCATTAATCTGTGGAGTCACAGTTAACAAAATACCCACTTCTTCACGTGCGGTTGTGGTGAATGGGCTGTTTATACCACCTCCACCCTGCACCGAAGAAAAGCTTCCGGTCGCAATCGAAATCTCTTGACCCACAGAAATACTGGCTTCGTTGTTATCCATCGTAACCAGAGAAGGTGTCGATAAAATATTTGCATTATTATCGTTTTGAATTGCGGTGAGTAATGCAGCAAATTTTTCGGGGCCACCTTCTTGTGCACCCAGAAAACCCAGAGACAGACCCTGAATACCTGCGACAGCTTGGCCAATTGCCGCCGCCCCTTCATCACCGCCTTGCAAAGCCCCGCCAGCCATAGTGGTCAAAGCACCACCCTGACGACCGATGTTGCCACCGACAAGGCCTTTGTCCGTGTTCATTCCAAGATAATCCACACCGAGGGCTTTATCTTTGTTGAGATCAACTTTTACTATGATGGCTTCGATCAAAACCTGTGCACGACGTACATCCAGTTTATCAATCACAGCCATCAAGGAATTTAACGTATCACCTGAACCTGTGATCAAAAGTGCATTGGTATCTTCATCCGCTTCAACCGTTACACCAGCTTCATTAGCAGCGCCTTTTTCACCACCACCCGGTACGGACTTCTGCATGTTTTGCACAACTTTGCTTAAGGTCGCCGCAACATCTTTCGCATTAGCATAATTCAAATACACCACACGCACATTGCCACTTTGTAATTGCGGCCTATCCAAGCGTTGAATTAAAGTTTTTGCACGCTGACGTTGAATATCCTCACCGCTGAGTAATATGGCGTTATTGCGTTTATCAGCAATAATTTGCAATTGGTTTGAAGCGGGTGTTTGCTTGGCTTCTTTTTGGTAGAGCTTGGTTAATGTTGCCACCATATCTTCGGCATCCGCAAAACGTAGTTGCAGGACTTCTGTTTCGGGCAAAGCACTTTGATCAATTTTTTCAATGACTTTCATCAAACGGCGAATATTCGGCGCCGTATCTGAAACTACGATGCTATTACTGTAGGTGTCCGCCGCCATGTGCGAATGTTGCGGAATCAGGGGACGTAAAACAGGAATAATTTTGGAAGCGTCGACATTTTTTAATTGATAGACCTCGGTAACATACCCTCGGTCATCCGGCTCACCCACGGGAATTGGTGCTGAACGGGCGTCCTTCAAGGGAATAACACGTGTGACTTCGCCGACTTCAACAACCGCAAAATCGTGAACTTCAAGAATGTCCCGGAAAAGATTGTAGAGCTCACGTCGATTGACGGGTTTTTGAGAAATTACTTTCACTCGCCCTTTCACTCGCGGATCCATCACAATTGTGCGACCGGTAACGTCAGCCACAAATTTAATGACTTCTTCGATATCGGTATCTTTAAAGTTAACAGTCCAGGTCTGCTCCGGCTGACCGGCTGCCTGCGACCAAACAGACGTACCTGAAAACACAAGCAATACGACCAATATCAGGGTCAAACCTTGTTTCAACACCTTTCTCTCTCTTAGTTTTTTATTCACTGTCCAAGCTAACTGTTATCGGAATGATCGCTCCATC
>JBNKVX010000104.1:0-9989 GCA_050299435.1 Cellvibrionaceae bacterium
ATGCCTTGCGGTCTACCTTGCCGTTGGGGGTTAAGGGCAGTTGATCCAGAAACACAAAGAAGGCCGGGACCATATACTCCGGCAGTTGGGCTTGCAGTGCAGTTCGGAGTGCAGATTTATCCTCATTAAAACCATTCTCGCCCACCACGTAAGCCACCAGAAAGGTATTTTCTGTTTCCTCACCACGAGTGCCGACCAAGACTACCGCCTCACAAACACTCGCCTGTTGGGTTAATACACTTTCGATTTCGCCCAGTTCGATGCGAAAACCGCGCACCTTGACCTGATTGTCGGCACGTCCCAGGTAATCTATCTCTCCACCCAACTTATAACGCGCTAAATCACCTGTACTATACAAGCGCGCACCTGGATTTGTACTATAAGGATCAGGAATAAATTTTTCCGCCGTTAAGTCAGGCCGAACCAAATAGCCTCGCGACAAATTTTCACCACCGACATAAAGGTGCCCTTTCACCAGCGCAGGTTGCGGATTTAAATCGTCATCCAATAAGTAGACGGAAGTATTATTTATGGGACGACCAATACTTGGTAAACCAGATTTATGTGCATTCACTTCGCCGGAGCTTGCAACTACAACATTTTCCGTCGGACCATAATTATTCACCAGCATATACGGTAATTTATGCAAAGGAGAGTGTTTTAACTGATCACCGCCAGTTAATAAGTATTTTAATGCGGTGGTTTGCGGCCAATGTTCAAATATAAGGCTTTCTGCCAAAGGTGTAGGGACAAAACAGTGTGTAATTTGATAAGCATCCAGTTGATTAATCAAAAGCTTCGGCATCAGTACTAAATCCTTAGAGATCAAACACAATGGGACGCCCAAACTTAAGTATGGCCAGACTTCCCAGGCCATAGCATCAAACCCTACACCCGCAATTTGTGTCGCCTTTGATTGGGAAGTTACGTTAAAGGCTTGTCTGTGCCAATCACAAAGTTGACACAAGTTTCGGTGGGAAACCATTACGCCTTTAGGCTTACCTGTGGTACCGGAGGTATAAATAACGTAGACAAGATTCAAACTACTAATTTTAACATCAGGTGTTTCGGTTGATTGATTGACAAGATTTGACCAATCTCTGTCAAAGTAAAAGTGAGTTACCGGCGAACAGTTTGAAGCTATTCCCAATCCATCTTTCCATATATTTTCTTTGGTTATCAAAATGTTTATACCGCTATCGCCGAGCACATAACCAATCCTCTGTGGTGGATACGCCGGATCAATAGGTACATAAGCACCCCCCGCCTTCAGTATCCCCATCATCCCAACGATCATCTCCAACGAACGCTCTACACAGATCCCCACCCTAACTTCCGGGCCAACACCCCGCTCGATTAGGTGATGCGCCAGCTGATTACTTCTCCGATTCAACTCTGCGTAAGTCAGTTGTTGTTCCTCAAACAGCACGGCGATTGCATGCGGCGCATCCTTCTCTTGCGCCTCAAACAACTGGTGAATGCACTTGTCTTTCGGATAATCGGCCTCGGTTTCATTCCATTCTGTCAATATCTGCCACCGCTCGTCTTCACTCAACAGCGGCAATTCCCACAACCGTTGTTCCGTATGTGAGATCATCACTTCCAACAAATTCCGATAGTGCCCCACCATCCGCTCTATAGTGGAAGACTCAAACAAATCCGTATCAAACTGCACAACACCTTTCAATCCCCCCTTGTATTCCACCAAATCCAAAGTCAGATCAAACTGTACCGTAGCTATATCACTCTCCAACGGTGATACCGACACACCAGGCAACTCAAACCCCGTATCTGCCGCATTCTGTAACACAAACATCACCTGAAACAGCGGCGCATAACTCAAGCTACGCTCCGGATTCAGCGTTTCTACCAGATATTCAAAAGGAATATCCTGATAAGCATAGGCCGACAGCGCCGTCTCTCTGACTTGGCTCAGTAAATTCTTAACTCCGTCATCCCTGCCCAACTTAGCACGCATTACCAGCGTATTGACAAAAAAACCAATCAACTGCTCTAGTTCCGGTTTTTGCCGATTGGCGATAGGTGTACCGACACAGATATCCTTCTGCCCACTGTAGCGAGCCAATAAAACATCAAACCCCGCTAGCAGAGCCATAAACAAAGTGGCTCCCATCCTGTGCCCAAAGGCATACAACTTCTGAGTTAATTCCGTCGACAACGTAAATCTATAGCTCTGCCCACGAAATCGCTGCACCGCAGGTCTCGGTCTATCCGTGGGCAACTCTAGCAACGCGGGAGCGCCCTTGAGCTGGCTTTTCCAATATTGCTTCTGGCGTTGCAAGATATCGCCTTGCAACCACTGCCGCTGCCAGATTGAAAAATCCGCGTACTGAACTGGCAAATCGGCTAGTGCAACGCCTTTACCTTCAATATTAACCCGATATAACGCCCCCAACTCCTGATTAAATACACCGATCGACCAGCCATCGGAAATAATATGGTGCATATTCAACAATAAAACATGGGTATTCGAAGCCAGGCGAAGCAGACCAACCTTCAACAACGGCCCCGCGTTTAAATCGAAATGATAATTGGCGTTGTCGGCAAACTGGGCTCGAATATCCTCTTCATCAATCAATATAATCGGCAGAGTCAGTGTGAATGTATCCGAAATCACCTGCACCGTGCCATCATCCCTAGACTCAAAGCGCGTACGCAGGCTTTCATGGCGCTGCACCAGACTATTGAACGCTCTTTCCAGTACGGGAATATTCAGTTCACCTTGCAGGCGCAATGCCCAAGGGAGATTGTATTGAGTATCCTCCCCTCCCTCTAATTGGTGTAAAAACCAAAGCCTTTGCTGGGCAAATGACAATGGCGGGTCATCATCGCGCGAGGTCCTGATTAGGGGGAGTTCGTCTTGCCCAGTTAAGGGGTTTTGGACTACGGCTGTTTCAATTCGAGCGGCCAGCGCCTGGACTGTGTTAGCGGCGAACACATCACGAATCTGTACCTCGGCCTGGTAAAGTGAGCGTATTTTGCTGACCAGACGGGTAGCCAAGAGCGAATGTCCACCCAAATGGAAAAAATTGTTTTGAACACCAATTTTTTCTACCGGTAGATTTAATACGTCGGACCAGATATTAACTAGGCTTTGTTCTAATTCTGTCTCAGGCGCTACATAGATCTCTGTAAGCAATGCCTCTCTGTTAGGTTGCGGCAAAGACTTACGGTCTAATTTACCGTTTGCTGTCAACGGAAACTGATCTAAAAAGACAAAAATACCGGGCACCATATATTCCGGTAGTTGCTGCTGAAGCAATGGCCGTAATTCGGTTTGATCTATGCTATGCTTATCTTTTTCCTCAGCCACAATATATGCAACCAAATACGGGATATGCGCATCGTTTTCATCGTAATGCGCCACAACCGCTGCTTCCCGAACACCTTTCAGCCCGAGCAGTGCGTTTTCTATTTCACCCAGTTCGATCCGGAATCCGCGTAATTTTACCTGAAAATCGGCGCGTCCGATATATTCAACCGCACCATCAGCACGAAAGCGGACAACATCACCGGTCCGGTACAGGCGATCGCCGGGATTATCACTGAATGGGTTGGGTAAAAACCTTTCAGCTGTTATGTCACTGCGAGAAAGGTAGCCACGCGCCAGCCCTTCACCGGCAAGGTATAACTCACCGGCCACAGTTACAGGCACCGGCTCATAGCGGCTGTCTAGAACGTATAGCTGTGTATTGTCAATTGGCTTGCCGATGGGAACACTGCATACATTCGCCTCAGGCCAACAGGCCCAGCAAGTGACGTCAATGGAGGCTTCCGTGGGTCCATACAGATTATACAGTTCAACAGTATCAAACCGGCCAAAGAACCGGGATTGTAATGATAAGGATAAGGCTTCACCGCTGCAAATAACCCGTTTTAAGCTGGTGTATGACGCAACCGGCACGGCACTCATAAAAGCTTCCAACATCGAAGGAACAAAATGCAATGTCGTCACGCTTTGACGCGCAATCACCTCGGCGAGATAAAACGGGTCTTTATGCCCTTCCGGTCTGGCGATATAAAGTCGGGATCCCGCGATCAACGGCCAGAAAAATTCCCACACGGAAACGTCGAAGCTAAAGGGCGTTTTTTGCAATACGCAATCATGGTCCGTCAACTGATATTGTTTCTGCATCCAGGCCAAGCGGTTAACCAATCCGTTGTGAATGCACATAACCCCTTTGGGCTTACCGGTAGAACCCGAGGTATAAATTAAATAGGCCAGATTACCCGAATGCATCATCCTGTTTGGATTATCGGCTTTCAAAGCCGCTAGACTGGGGGATTCCAGGTCGAGACAAAAACAGGTGACAGACTTGTGTTCGGATAACGCATGCAATAATTTGCTTTGCGTCAGCACTAGTGTTATTGCACTGTTTTGGACAACATACTCAATACGCTGCTGGGGATAGTCAGGGTCAATAGGTACATAGGCGCCGCCGGCTTTGACGATACCGAGTATACCTAACATCATATCCAAAGAGCGCTCCATACAAAGTCCTACTCGGGTATCCGGCCCTACTCCATTCGCTATCAGATAAAGTGCTAATTGATTGCTTCTTTTATTCAGCTCGCCATAACTCAGTTGCTGCTCTTCATATACTACAGCAACCGATTCAGGTGTCTTTTCAACCTGCTCTTCAAAAAGCTGGTGAATACACTTATTTTTCGGATAACCCGCCTGTGTCTTATTCCAGTCATAAAGAATCTGTTTTCGTTCAATCTCACTTAATAAAGGCAATTCTGCCACCGAACATTCAGGGCTGTTGCTGATGGAGTCCAAAAGGATTTGATAGTGACGGGAAAATCGCTCTACAGTTTCCAGATCAAATAAGTCAAGATTGTAACCAAGAATACCTTCTATAGTTCCACCGTCATTAAGCAGATTTAATGTTATATCGTAGTTCGATATATAAGTACCACTTTCTTTCTCAGATGTGAATATGGCATCGAAATCTTCAATAGCCTTACAAAACTCCCCCCGCAACGAAAACCCTACTTGCACCAATGGAAAATAACTCCGCGCCTTCTCACATTCCACTACATCCAACAAAGACTCAAAAGGTACCACCTGATGCCTATACGCCGAAAGCACTCCGCCCTTGACTTGGCGCAACAATTGCTCAACCGAAGGCTCCCCTTCTAAACTACTGCGCAACACCAGTGTATTGGCAAAGCACCCGATCACGTCATCCCATTCTTTCCTGATCCGATTCTCAGCCGGAACCCCAACACAGATATCCTTCTGTCCGCTATAGCGATTCAAAAGAATCTTGAATCCCGCCAAAAACACCGTAAACGAATCAACACCCAAACGCCGCTCCAACCCCTGAACCTGCTGCACAAGTTCGGCCGAGAAGCTGAATCTGTAACTGTGGCTCAAATAGGTCTGCTCCGCCGGCCGGGGATATTTCGTCGGCAAATCCAGCAGTGGAGTAGCCCCCTTGAGCAGTGCTTTCCAGTAATTGATATCCGCATCCATTTCATGCTGCTCGATACACCGCTCCTGCCAGGCTGCATAGCCTGAAAACTGAGCCGCCAACGGCAAAAATGTCGGGTTATCCTGGTTGATGCAGGCGTTATAGATAGTCGTCAGTTCCCGGTTAAAGATGTCCACAGAAGCTTCATCGCAAACAATTCCGTGAATATTGACCAGAACCCGATAATTATCCTCTCTTAATCTGACAAGATTAACCTTAATCAATGGCCCCGCCGATAAATCAAACCGACAAGCATTATGCTGTTGAAAAAAGTGATTAAGTTCTTCTTCATTAAGATCAATTAAAACAAGATTCAATGGCACCGAACGGGAAACATAGGCGACACATTTCCCCTCCTTATCATTAAAATAGGTGCGCAGGCTATCCTGTTTGTCAATAATTATTTCAACCGCTTTATGCAGCGCGGCGAAATTGATATTACCCGTAAACCTAAGCCCCCATGCAAGGCTGTAACGGCTTCCTACTTCGCTATTCAGTTGATTAAAACCCAATAAATGTTGTTGCCTATAGGAAACTGTTGATCGCTTAACATCATCATAATATTTGTTCGTTATTTCCGTAATGTTTTTTTTATCTTCAACTTCTTTTAGCAAAGGTTTGTTCATGAAACACCTTATCCTTCCCTACACATGGGCTTTATTTTCGACCACTTTACTTTTCCCAAATTTTTACGGGTTTATTTTTCAACCAAGCACATAGCAAACTCACGCTTTTAATGCCTATAGTTTGATAAATATTTTTTATACCAATAAATAAATTCGTAGAATAAAATGCAATATTTATTTTTACGAATTCAATATATTATATATATTTTATTTAATTCGCTGAGCCTGGAGCACTGCTACTTTTTGTACAAAACTTTTATGCTGAATTTAATTTTTATAAATCAAAATCTTTCTATTACAATTATTGATTTAGCAATTAAACCATAAAAATTTAACAGATTTTAGGTGTGATATTTTTACGTTAGAACTTATCTATATTCAACTTTCAAGAAAAAATATTAAGCGGATCAACTACATTGTTGATGACTATGATAGTGCATTTTTAAAAAAGAAATAAAAAACAAGAATTATGAAAAAATTAACTTATTTAACTAAAATGGAATAGATTAAACACTCAGAAACAATAAGCCTTATTATGCACGCCACTAACCGCCCGCCCGGCTGGATCAGTAACAGCCTTAAGCTCTTCATCCCACTCCAACGCCTCCACCGTACTACAAGCCACCGAAGCCCCATAAGGCACACACTGAATCGCATTCTCCAAAGGAAAAAAACTTTTAAAAACCTCCCGATAAAAATAGGCTTCTTTCGTATCCGGCGTATGCATCGAAAATCGGTAATGCGCAGTACGAAGCTGCTGATCAGTCACCTGCTCGCTCACATACGCCTTCAGCGAATCTATCCAATCGTAACCAACCCCATCGGAAAATTGTTCCTTCTGCCGCCCTTCGGTAAATACTCCCCGCTATCAAACGCCTTGCGCAACACCCACTTCTCCATGCGCTCCCCGCTGCACATTTTATCGCTCGGATTAATACGCATAGCAGTATCCAGAAATTCTTTATCGAGAAACGGCACCCGAACCTCAACACCCCAGGCAGCCATGGACTTGTTTGCCCGCAGACAGTCATATAAATGCAGTTTGCCAAGTTTCCTCAGGGTCTCATCATGAAGCGCTTTACCATCCGGCGCTTTATGGAAATACAAATAGCCACCAAATATTTCATCGGCCCCCTCCCCCGACAGCACCATTTTGATCCCCATCGCCTTGATTTTACGTGCCATTAGATACATCGGTGTGGAAGCACGAATCGTGGTTACATCATAGGTTTCCAGGTGATAAATCACATCCCGGACGGCGTCGATGCCCTCTTGAATAGTAAAATGGATTTCGTGATGCACTGTGCCGATATAATCCGCCACAGTCTTTGCCGCGATCAGATCGGGCGAACCTTTCAAGCCAACGGCAAAGGAGTGCAGTTGCGGCCACCAGGCTTCGACTTTTTGCTCTTCTTCCACACGTCGGGTGGAAAACTTTTTGGTAATGGAAGATATCAAGGAGGAGTCCAGCCCGCCGGATAGCAGCACGCCGTACGGAACATCGGACATCAGATGGCGTTTTACTGAGGCCTCTAACGCTTGCCGCAGTTGGTCGAGGTCGGTGGGGTTGTGTTTGATATTGTCGTATTGGTTCCAATCGCGGTGGTAGTAGGGGGTTAATTCCTCTAACGACGAGCTTAGGTAATGACCTGGGGGAAATTCCTTTATTGTATTGCAGATGTTTACCAGTGCTTTCATTTCCGAAGCCACGTAGAAGTTTCCGTGAGCGTCATATCCCATATAGAGGGGAATAATACCGATATGATCCCGCGCGATCAGGTAACAGTTTTTTTCGGCATCGTATAGAATAAAGGCGAACATGCCGCTCAGACTATCGATAAAATCAACGCCACGCTCCGCATAGAGCGCGAGGATGATTTCGCAGTCGGATTTGGTTTGAAATTGATAATCGCCACTGAGACCGGCCTGCAGCTTTTTGTGGTTATATATTTCACCGTTGACGGCCAGTATATGGGATTTATTTTTATTTAATAAGGGTTGACCACCGGACTCTACATCGACTATCGCCAACCGCTCATGGGCGAGGATGGCGTTGCCGTTGTTCCATATGCCGGACCAGTCCGGCCCCCGGTGACGCATTAAGCGGGAAAGCGCTAGTGCCTGTTGCCTGAGTTCATCGACATTGGTTTTGATATCCGGAATTCCGAATATAGAGCACATTGTAAGAGTTCCTCAGGGCGTAGTATATCAATAGGCTCATATAGAGTGTGGGTGCATGGGTTGTAGATAATGTTTTGTACCCGGAATACATTTAGCGGGATTGGTCATTGTTTAGGGATAAATGGGTTGAGTAATATTGGATGCGTTTTACTGCTACTCTTTTTAAAGTAGTAGTTCTGTATATTCAATTTATTTTTTTGTTGAAAAGAGGGCTGTGACCAAATAGGAATCATTACCCGTCAAAACTGATGGAGTCAGCGACTCTGATCCCATTAATCCATTTTCACTCACATAACACCGCACATTCAATTCCGCTCAATGGCGTATCACGGTAGCATTATACCATGCTTAAATATTGAGAAGCGTTTCAATTTTTACGCCGAGAACCAGTGCCCCCTTTAGCGCCATCTCCTCTTTCAGCACCTTGAGCAAGTATCTCGGAAAAGTGTGCCAATTGCAGCCCACACGGGCCGGTGGCACAATAATCTACTAAAGCAACACGATCATTCAACCTCAAGTGAGCGCAACTGTGGTAATGGGGAATAACCCCGTAGATATCAGCAGCAGCCTACTCGACGATAAGGTCCGTTTCCGCAAAGAAGATAAATACAACACCTACATCGTCGGCACGCTCGGCGAGTATTTCGACATGCCCGGAAGTGGCTATCCGCCTCGGAATGCCCCGCGACCCTATCAGACTGGTCGCCGACAAGCCCCTGGATCAAAACGGCGATATCAGCTGCAGGCATCAAGAATGTCGATTTCGACACGACCGCAACCCTGCGGGACAACCCCCAGCGACAGCATCCTGGCACATGGACCTGTACGGATATCAGATGCGTATGTGAGGGATTCTTATTACCTTTCTCCGCATCCCGTGGGAGTTCATATTGTTGAATGAGATTGAGCGTGAGGAGTAAATTAAATGGGGCGGTGACAAACGAAAAAATATTTTTGATTGTCACCGGTTTATTTAGGTAGCAGTCAACACCCCACTCGCCAACAAAAACGACAAAAACCGCGAAACAGCCACTATATCCTCACCCACAAACCGAACCGTATAAGCATCCATCCGTTCAATCATCGGCAGATAATCCAATAACTCAGCGGAATAACGCTGAACACAGCGAACATCCACTTCGATAGGACCGCGTAAAGCCTTGGGCTGAAACTCACTAACCCGCGACAGTGCCGCGGTAACCCCATCTGCAATGCACTGCCGGGATTCTTTAGGCAACAAAGTGCGGGCACTGAGAAAGGAGCAAGTCCACTTGGTTACCGACGTTTCGATATCTCCGAGCACCTCTTTGGCATGCTTGATATAGGCATCGTCACCGGAAACCATCACCACAGGCACATGAAAATGTGCAGCAGTAGCGGCGCTGATTACCGTCTCCGAAGCCACTTCGCCATTCAACCGCAATTCACTAATGCCCCGCCCATGGAGTGTGTGCGCCAAAACCCCCTGCTTTTGGGTGGCGCCGCTGTGATAGCCAAGCAACATGGCCGCGATATACTCCCCCTGCTGAACCCCTTCCATCATGCACAGCGGTCGAGGCCAGGAACGCACCACCTGCACCCGGTCCGGCAGTTGGTCCAACAATAGATTTTGGCCATTGCCGTGGGAATCACTGACCACAACCTCCTTGATGCCACAATCGAAAGCGGCCTGGCAGGCGGC